>JASHQA010000242.1 GCA_030037785.1 Streptosporangiaceae bacterium | reverse complement strand
CGGAAGTTGCGGGCATGCAACATTGTTGTAGGCTGGCAACGTGCCTGAGTGGTCACACCCGAAACCCGCGGTCCAGCGTGCTCTCCTGGATGCCTGGACCGCGGGGCTGAGGGTCGAGCCAAGCCACAGGCGAGGCGGTCGCTGGGGCAAGGTCCACTGCAACAGCCTTGACTGCGCGGCCGAGCCGCGCACCTATGTCGTCAGCTCGACCCCCGGTAGCCAGGACGACGCAGCAAGCAGGATCCGCCGGTTCCCGGCGGCATGAGCACAAGGAGGACAACACCCCCCAGAGACGCCAGCGATGAGGGGAAGCATCGAGATGAGCGTTTATGAGTTCACGCTGCGGCTGGGCCGCGAGGTAACCGACGACGAAGCCGACGCGCTGTACGCGGTGATCAGCGACGCCGGGGTCTCCACCGGCCCTGGCGTCACCGAGATCGAGTTCGCGCGGGAGGCACCCGGCTGGGCCGAGGCGATCGGCTCGGCGATCCGCGACATCGAGACCGTGCCCGGCCTCATGGTCACGGGCGCCGGGCAGGACGACCTGGTCTCCATGCTCGACATCGCGCACAGGACACGGCGCTCACGCGAGGCCGTGCGCCTGTGGGCCTCCGGCAAGCGGGGGCCGGGCGGATTCCCCGAGCCCGCCTGGCAGAGCCCCGGCGGCGAGCGCTACTGGTCCTGGACGCGGGTAGCCCGCTGGGTCCGCGACAACCTGAACCTTGCCGTGGACCCGGCACCCGAGGAGATCCGGCAGGCCGACGAGATCATCAAGGCCCGCCAGGTTCTCGCCGACGCCCGCCGCATCCTCAGGGAGGACGAGGGGATGCGCCGCCACTTCGGCCCGCTGCTCGACAAGGCCACCTGCTGAAGTCTGACCCACCGGGAGGAGGTGAACCGGATGATCCAGCCCACAGCCGCGACGCGTATAGCCGCGCACCTGCTGGTCGGCGCTGCCGTCGCCATCCTCGCCGCGAAGGTCTTCGGGAAGGGTGCTTCACCGGCCTGCGCGCTCATCGGCGTGGCCGCGCACGAGGCGCTCGACGCGCCACTCGCACGCTCGATGGCAGCAAACGGCATCCAGCTCTGAGCGGAGCGAAGGCGGGCCCCTGGGCTGAATCGCGGCCAGGGGCCCGCGCGCGATGTCCGTGTACGACGAAGAGTCCGCTGCCTCCACGGCCGGGAACCACACCCGGTTGCGGAAGTGCCCGTCGCTGCCCGGACGGCCCGCGGGCGCCCGGGCCTACTCAGCGTAACTGATCTTGATGTTGTTACTGGAATGTCTTTTTTGCCCTGGGGGAATACTGCCGGGTTTGCGCTGCGGGGCTGGCGGGGTGGTAATCCGCGGCGGCCGGCTGCGCGTCGTATGGGTGCTGTTGCTGTTGGGGGGCGCCTGTCATGTCGTATGACGTGCCGCCGCCGCGTCGTGAACGCGGGCCGCGGCCTACTGGGGATCCGCATGCGGGTTACGGCGGGCGGGAGCCTGCGTACGAAGACCTGTATGGCCGGGCACGCGGGCAGGATCCGGGTGAGCGTTATGACCGGCCTGCGGGTGCCTATCGCAGGCCGGCGCCGCATCCCGGGGACCACCGGCGTCATGAGCGCCTGCCGGACGTGATGCCGCCGGAGGGCCAGGCGCGGCGGGCGCGGGGCGGCAGCCGGGTGCTCGAGGAGGCCTGCGCCGCGGTTGCCCTGGTCGTGGTGACGGCCGCGGTTACGTGGGTGGCGGCAGTGCGCCATTACACGGCCGAGGCCGAGGCCGAGGCGGCTGCGGCTTCTGAGCCGGCGACGGCCGCGGGTGCGATGGCGGCGGCGCAGTATTACTTCAGCCTGTACGGTGCGGGCCAGTACGCGGCGGTGTATCCGCTGATCGCGCCGGCGGACCGGGCGGTGATCGCGGAGAGCTCGTGGACGGGCGTGCATCAGGCGTGCCCGGCGTCCGGGCTGACGTACCAGGTGAAGACGCCGGTCCTGTCGGGCACGACTGCGGTGATGGCCGTCGGGTACTCGGGCGCGGCGTCGGCGATTGGTAGCGAGCAGGTGACATTCACGTACTCGGGTGGCCGGTGGTATTACGTGCCTTCGGACACGAGCGTCTACCGGGGCCACGACCTGGCGCAGGCAGTCGCCGCCGCGAAGGCGGCCGGGCTGTGCTCCTGACCTCCTGGAGCTGACCGCCAGGGTGGTGTTTCGCGTGCTCACGCGAAGTCCCCATCCGTCAGCCAGCGCGCCGGCCAGCCGCTCAGGTGCCAGATCCGGCGGCGAGCTCCGCGTGGCCCAGAAAGCTATCCGCGGGCTGACTGCAGCGGCCACGGCGTTACCGCTGAGCAGATGCGGCAACAGCTGGGCAAGGCCGCGGTAACAGCGGACTGCCTAGCCTGCCGTGCATGATGACGAACTGCGACTACGACTGCGCGGGAGGATCGCGGTGACCAACGCGGGGAGCGTGATCAGGCCGGGCGACGTCGACGCCCAGGTTGCGGAGCGGGCAGCGCGGCGCATCCGGGACCAGCTCGCGAGCCATCCGGGTGAGGAGACGATCTCGGTTGGCTCCGAGCTTGGCGACGGGGGGGAGGCACTGGTTGTTCCGCGCGCCGCGGCAGGCCTGTTCGCCCGCGTCCTCGGAATGCTCGCCGCCGGGCAGGGCGTCCGGGTCCTGCCGGACCGTGCGCTGCTCACGAGTCAGCAAGCGGCCGACGCGCTGAACGTGTCGCGGCCGTACTTGATCGGCTTGCTGGAGCGCAGCCAGATCCCGTACACGATGGTCGGGACACACCGCCGGGTCGCGCTCGCGGACCTCCTTGACTACAAGCGACGACACGACCGCGAGCCGCGCCAGGCCGCGGCAGCGCCAGGCCGCGGCCGGCTTTGAGGGGCTCGGTGACGAGCGCGGCGACCGACTCCAGCCCCAGCGCGCGCAGCAGCGCACGGCGAGCCCGACCCGCGAGCCCGACGTGCGAGCCCGACGCCGGCGTCAGCCGCGGAGCAGGTCGCGCGCGGAGGCGCGGGAGCGCATCCGCCAGCTCCCGTCGGGCAGCCTGACGAGCTCGTCGGTGTAGGTGAAGTGCGCCATGATCGCCGGCGGATCCTGCGAGATGTCGAGGACCATCCCGTAGACGACGCTCTCCAGGTAGTCGCCCTTGTCGGTCAGCACCGGGGACCCGTGCCAGTGCCGGACCCGCAGCGGGCGCGGCACCGACTGGAGCTTGACGAGCTCGGCCCGGCCGGTGAACGTCCGCCCCGCGCGGCCGGGCGCACCGGGGTTGTCGTCATAGATCCGCTTGCCGTCGTCGGTGAACGTGTCAGCCCAGCCCTCGGCGTCGCCAAGGTCGACGGTGCGACAGTACGCCGCGTAGAGATCCTGGATCGCGAAGCGGTCCTCAGCCGTGATGTCCATGTGCGCGAGCGTCCTTTCGCTACCTGACAAGGATGCAGAATGTGTGGCCGGCCGGGTCTGCCAGCGCGTACAGCGGCTCGCCCGGATCCTCGCTGCGGTCCAGCCGCAGTTCGGCGCCGAGCGCGAGGGCCCGGTCCCGCTGCCGGTCAAGCGCGGCCCGGTCCGGAACCGTCATGTCCAGGTGAAGCTGCTGCGGCACGCCGGGCCGCGGCCAGGTGCTGGCGGGCAGGTCGTCGACTTGCTGGAAAGCCAGCTTGCGGGATCCCGCGGAGTCGGTGAGCACCAGCCAGTCGGCGTCGTCGGGCACGCCGTCCCCGGACGGCTCGTCGCCAGGGCGGTAGACCAGCCCGAGCAGTTGCCGGTAGAACTCGGCCAGGGCTCGGACGTCTGTGGCATCGAGCACTGTCTGCAGCAACTGCGGATGCTCTGGTGCGCCGATGGCCATCTCGCACTCCTTCGCGGGTTAACCGAGGTATAGCGCGCCGCGGGGCCGATGGTGCACCGGATCACCGTTCCGCGAGGCGGAAATGCGCCAGCCGGTGCGCGGTGGCTGGCTTACGGTACCTACTGCCACGTCAGACGGGAGGCCGCTGATGGCCCCTGACATGCTTTCCGGCGAATCGCCAGGCTCGGGAGGCTCGGAAGGCTCGCCGGGCTCGGCGGGGCGGCAGTACCTCCGGATCGCGACGGAGGAGGCCTTCGCTCCGCCGGAACTCATCGCCACCTGGCGGGCAATGATCGAGAACGGCAGCTACGACGACCCGGGCTTCGTCAGCCTCGTGGGCTTCTATACCGCCGGCAAGACCGAGCGCAGCAAGTTCGTCTTCGACAGGCTGCAGGACCTCGGCGAGGAGAGACTCGCCGACATGGACGCGGCCGGGATCGACCGTCAGGTCGTTTCCCTGACAGCGCCGGGCACGCAAGTTCTCAGCCGCGCTGACGGCGTCGCCATGGCCACGCTCGCCAACGACCGGCTGGCCGACGCCTGTCGCCGCTACCCGGACCGGTTCAGCGGGCTGACCGCGATCGCGCCGCAAGACCCGAACGCGGCCGCCAAGGAGATCGAGCGCGGCCACGACGAGCTTGGCTTCAACGGAGTCATCGTCAACGCCCACACCAACGGCCGCTACCTCGACGACCCCGCGTTCTGGCCGATCTTCGAAGCCGCCGAGGCGCTCGAGACGCCGATCTACCTGCATCCGAGCACGCCGCCGCGGGCGATGATCGGCCCGCTGCTTGAGGCCGGGCTGGACGGCGCGATCTACGGCTTCGCGGTCGACACCGGCATGCACGTGCTGCGGATCATCACCGCGGGCGTCTTCGACCGGTTCCCCGGGCTCCGGCTGGTGGTCGGTCATCTCGGCGAGGCACTGCCGTTCTGGCTCTACCGGCTCGACTACATGCACGCGGCGACGGTGCGCGCGCAACGCTACGAGTCGATGAAGCCGATCCAGCGCAAGCCGAGCGAGTACCTGCGAGACAACGTCTGGGTCACCACGAGCGGCATGGCGTGGGCTCCGGCGATCATGTTCTGTCGCGACGTCCTCGGCCCGGACCGGGTGCTGTACGCCATGGACTACCCGTACCAGTACGCCCCGGCCGAGGTGACCACCCACGAGAGCCTGCCGATGACGACGGCGGCGAAGGCCGACCTGTTCCAGCACAACGCCGAGCGCGTCTTCGGCCTGCGCACCAGGGACGCTGCCACCGGTCAGTGACCGGGACGATGGTGGCCGAGAATCCTGGGCCAGTCGTGTCCCGGCGGCTGATGGCGCGGCGCCCACCAGACCTCAGCGCAGCCGGCGGCGTCGCACGCCACCTTGAGGTGGCCTCCACGCGCGGCCCGGGCGGCCGGGCAGTCGCACGGTTCCCAGGTGATGGTCACGCTGCCCGGACGCCAGGGATGGTGGCTCCGGCACTCGCGCGGGATAGTGAGCCACGGCGGGATCGAATCGTGCTGTTCCACCACGTTATTCAAACACGTAATCGATAACGCCGCGGTGGCCAGCGGCCGGGTTACCGTGCTTTGATTCCTGGATGAACGCGCCGCGCCTACCCGGGCCAGGCGGAGCGGCATGAGCGTCCGGCCGATCCGCTACCTGGGCGACCCAGTACTGCGAACCCCGTGCGACCCGGTCACTCGCTTTGACGACGCGCTGGCCAGCCTCGTCGCCGACCTGATCGACACCGTGCAGGAACCAGGCCGCGCGGGCCTCGCAGCCAACCAGATCGGCTCAAGTTTGGCGGTGTTCTCCTACCGCGTCGACGGCCACCTCGGTTACCTGATCAATCCCCAGATCACCGAGCGGGACGGCAGCGAGGACGGGCCCGAGGGCTGCCTGTCGATTCCCGGCCTCACCGCGACACGCGCTCGATCGGAGCGCGTCATCGCGACCGGCGTGAACCTGGACCAGGAGCGGGTGACCATCGAAGGAACCGGCGAACTCGCCCGTTGCCTGGAACACGAGACCGACCACCTGCGCGGCGAGTTGTTCATCGACCGGCTCGAGCCTGCCGAGCGCCGGCGGGCGATGCGGCAGATCTACGCCGAGATGCGGCGTCTGCCAGCGAATCCGTAGCCGAGCGGGTGAAACCAGTCCAGCTCGCGCTCGCCCTCAAGCCAGCACAGCAGCACCGGTTCGCCGGCGAGCTCGGACGGGAAATCCAGCAGCAGCGGGGCGATGCCCTTCACCTCGAGGCCCGCGGCGCTGAACCAGCTCACAAGCTCGCTGAGCTGCGCCTGGTATCCCTTGGCCTCGGGCAGACCGCCGTGCGGCGAACTGCTGCCCGCGGCCAGCGCAGCCTGCAGCTCCACCAGGTTGGCCCGGACCTCGATCAGCTTGTCTGCCCTGGTCAGGATCTCAGGCATCAGGTCACGCGCCGCTGCCAGTGTGAACGTCCGGTCCATAGCCGCTAAGCCTGCCTGACGCCAGCCGCCGACGTCCACCAGCGCCGGGCCACCTGTCCGGCGTCCGGACTCGCTAGAGTCGGCAGCGATCCGTGCGCAACCGGTGCGGATCACTGGCGGAAGCTGGGAGCGCGCGATGACCGCGACATCGTTGCTGGACTGGCGCCGCCGGGTCGCGGCCATCTACGCAGCGGCCCGGGCGACGCCTGACCCGCGGGCCGCGCATCAGGCATGGCGGGCCGCCCGCAACGCGCTGCTTGGCACCCATCCGGAGTCTCCGGTGCCGGCCGCTGACCGGGCCGCGTTCACCGGCGTGCCGGTCGCACCGTACGACCCCGCGCTGCGCTTTCACGTCGAGGTGGATACCGCGATCGAGCCTGCCCGGATCGAGGTCAGCACCGGGTCTGACGGCGTCGTGCCGTTCGACCGCGCGGGCGTGGTGCACCTGCCCGGCGTCGGCGACCTGGACGTCTGGTGGCTAGCTAGCTACGGCGGGGGCGTCTTCGTTCCGATCCGCGACACCAGACACGACGGTGCTACCTGCCCGGGCGGACGGTACGTGCTCGACACCGCGAAGGGCGCCGACCTCGGCGGGGACGACGGATTCCTCGTCGTGGACCTCAACTTCGCCTACAACCCGTCTTGCGCGTATGACCCAGCCTGGGCGTGCCCGCTGGCGCCGCCGGGGAACACGGTG
>JASHQA010000241.1 GCA_030037785.1 Streptosporangiaceae bacterium | reverse complement strand
TTCTCCGGGCCCGAGAGCAGGGCCCGCTTGATCGACCGGATGTTCTCGCGCAGCAGTTGCGAGCGTTCCGGCGCCGTCGCCTCCAGCGCGGCTGCCTGCCGACTCAGCCGCGCCACCGCCTGCTCGATCTCCGCAGTCGCGGCGTCCGGTGCGAGGTTGAGGTAGGAGTACCAGTCCTGCTCCGTCATCAGGCCCATCGAATCAGGAGGCCGCGGCCTCGCGCTAGCCGCCCTCTCGTCGACCTCGGCCGGCGCGGGTCGGCGGCCAGAGCCACCGGCTAGTCGACCTGCAGCGTGCGGACGGCCGCGTCGGCTGCCTCGTCGCCGCCGACGGCGAGGTAGGTGTGCTCGATCGTGGTGCTGGCTGTCTGACCGGTGCTGACGTCGATCGCCGATACCTGCAGAATGCCGTCGCCGTCCAGCTTCATCGTCACTCTGACGGGCTGCCGGTCGGAACGGCCGGGCGGCAGACCGTCGACGACGACCACGCCAATGCGCCGGCAGAGCTCGGGGTCGCTCGACTCGCCCTCCAGGACTGGCACGATGATCTGGGTCTCACCCGGCCGCAGCGTGTAGAAGGTGCGCTCGGCCGCGTGCGGCAACGGGGTGTTGCGGGGCAGCAGCGACGCGACGACCGGCCGGTGGAGGTCATCCGTCGTGTTCTCGAACGCGGAAATGCCGATGCTGTGCGCGGCTACGTCGGTGACCGACAGCCGCTCCAGGTAGTCGCGAGTCTCGGCCTCCAGCACCAGCGCGCCGCCCCGTTCTAGCTGTCGCTGGGCAGCGAACAGGGCCGCGCCGAGCGCGACCGCCTCGTCCGGGCGGACGGACGTGTCCGGCGCGACGCCGAAGATGTCGTGCAGCCGGGCTCGTACCCACGGGATTCTCGTTGACCCGCCGACCGCCAGCACGACCGACACGTCTCGCGGCGTGACGCCCGCGGCGCCGATGACGTCCAGCATTTTCTCGGTCATCTCGTCGAGCAGGATCCGGCTGAGCGCCTGGAACTCGTCCCGGCGCACCTCGACGCGAAGGGTCAGGCCCGCCGCCTGCAGCGCGACCGTGGTTCGGTCTCGGGCGGTGAGGTCGTGCTTGGCCCGCGCGGCCCGCAGCAGCCAGTCGCGCGAGACCTGGGTGCATTCTTCCAGCGAGAGGACGTCTGGGTCGTTGATGTCGAGCCCGTGCGCGGCCTCGAACTGCGCGGCGAAGAAGTCGAACAGCACCTTGTCGAGGTTTGCTCCGCCGAGGTAGGAATCGCCGCCGGTGGCCCGGACGGTCAGGTCATCGCGCTCGTACTCCATCACGGTCACGTCGAATGTGCCGCCGCCGAGGTCTACGACGACGCCGGTACACCCGCTCGGCCGGTGCTCGTAGCCGAATGCCAGCGCGGCGGCGGTCGGCTCGGAGAGCAGCGCCAGCACATCCAGGCCGACCAGTTCGCCGGCGCGGCGCGTTGCCGCCCGCATCGGGTCGTTGAAATAGGCCGGCACCGTGATCACGGCCTCGGTGACCGGTCCGGCGAGCAACTGCGCTCCGGCTGCGAGCTTGCGGAGGATCAGCGCGGAGAGGTGCTCAGGCCGGAAGCTGACGCCGCCGTAGTCGAACGTCCACGCCGAGCCCATGTGGCGCTTGACGAGTTGCACGACAGACTCCGGCTCGGTGGCGAGGGCCTGCCGGGCGATCTCGCCGACCACGACGTGGTCGTGGTCGAACAGCACGACGGACGGAGTGGTCGGGGAGCCCTCGGTGTTCGGCAGCACGACAGGCTGGCCCGCGTCGGTCACGTGGGCGACGACCGACAGCGTGGTGCCGAGATCGATGCCGAATGCGGCCGGCTCAGCCACGGTGACCTCCTGCCGCGGCAGCCGGAGCTGAGCGGCGCAGAGCGAGTCGCCCCGTCGGCTCCGTTCCGACCCTCCAGCTTTGTCCTTCCCGGTACAGCAACCAGACGGTAGCCGCCAGTCCGCACGCCGTCAGGATCACCAGCATCAGCCAGTTGGCGAGCAGGCCGGCCGCGCTGTGCGGGTACAGCCCGGACGTCTGGTGAAGCTGCTCGGCCGACAGGCCGGCGATACCGCCGAGCGCCGACACAGCCCAGCGGGCAGGCATGATCCAGGACACGAAGTTCACGGCGCCGAGCTTGAACAGCACGCCGCAGAGCACGAGCTGGGTGATGAGCAGATAGGGCACCAGGCTCATCGCGCGATCGGCGCTCGTCGACCCGGCCGAGACGAGCAAGCCGAGTGCCATCCCGCTGAGGATGGCGAGCCAGAGCGTGATGAACACCGTCACCATCGGATGCCCGAGCGGGCCGCCAGGCGGGAGGCCGAGCGTGACGCCGGCGGCGGCGGTCAGGGTCAGTGCCTGGAAGGCAGCCAGCGCGCCGAGCACTGCCACCTTCGAGGCGAGATAGGCAGGCATCTCCCCGCCCGCCAGGAGCTCGCGTCGCCAGATCGTCTTCTCCTTGACCAGTTCGCGGACGGCGCCGATCATGCCGAACCAGACAGCGGCGCAGCCGAACACGAACATCGGGCCGTTCCCGGCGACCGGCCAGCTGAACGGCTTGGGCACTGCCAGGGCCGTGAGCAGTGCCACGGCGATGCCCTGCAGCAGGCTGAACGCAAGGGCCGTCCGGTCGCGGGACATCAGCCGGGTGTAGCGCCCGGCAAAGATCCGGGCCTGATCGGCAATCGCTCGGCGCCAGGCAGGCGACCAGACCGGCGGCCGGGTCCCGCCTACGCCGTTGCCTGGATCGGCTGCCGGGCCCGAACGCTGCTGCTGGGGCAGGGGACCCGGCCCGGTGCCGTTGGCCCGCTGACCTGCCAGCGCGCGCTGCGCCGCCTGACGTGCCGTCTCCGGCGTCTCCACCAGCGAGAAGACGTCGCCCAGCGCCGGAACGCCGAACCAGTCGAGGGCAGCGTCGGGCCCGCCCGCGTAGATCACGTGGCCGCCAGGCCCGACCAGCACGAGCGTGTCACAGACGTCCACGTGCGCGATCGCGTGCGTGGTGAGCACCACGGTGCGGCCCTGGTCGGCGAGCAGCCGCAGCAGCAGCATCATGCGCTTGTCCAAACCCGGGTCGAGGCCAGAGGTGGGCTCGTCCAGGAACAGGATCTGCGGCTCGTTGAGCAGTTCGCAGGCGATCGAGACGCGCTTGCGCTGACCGCCGCTGAGCGTCCTGACCAGCTGGTCGCGCTGCTCGGACAGGCCGATGAGACCGACGACGTGCTCAATCCTGGCGGCGCGGAAGTCTGCGGTCGCGGCGCGACCCAGCCGCAGCCTGGCCTGGTAGTCGAGCGCTTCGGTCACCGTGAGGTCGGCGTGGACGATGTCCTCTTGCGGCACGTAGCCCATCAGCGCCGCGTACGCGTCCCGGCACGCGGCGAGGTCCATCCCGTTGTACGACACCTGTCCGCTGGCAGCTGCCACCTGGCCGGACAGCAGCCGCATCAGAGTGGTCTTGCCAGCCCCGCTCGGTCCGGCTACCGCGGTCATGCTCGCGGGCGCCAGCCCGAGTGACACGTGGCTGAGCAGCGTGCGGCCACGCCCGGTCCGCGTCTGCGGCGCTTCGACCCGCGCGTCATGGACGCGTATGTCGACGCCGGCTACTTGCTCCAGCGGTTCGAGGGCGGTCGGCCCGACCCGCGCGCTGAACGGCCCGACCTGCAGGATGTCGCCGACCCTGGCCTGCGCCCGGCCCCGCAGTCGCTGACCGTTGAGATAGGTACCGGCGGCCGTGCCGCGGTCCTCCAGCCAGAGCGCGCCGGAGGCGTCCCGCCGCACCGCGACGTGCCGCGGCTGGATGAGCGGGTGGTCAAGCCGGACCCCGCTGCGCGGCGCGCTGCCGATGAGGTACGACTCGTCGGGTCCGGGGAGCAAGGCGCGGAGCGCGCCGTCCGCCACTGCCCTGCGCGCGGCGGCAGGCACCGTGACGGTGACGAAGTTGCCGACCCGATCCGCGAGCCGGAAGACGTCGCCCGGCCCGACCGGCGCGGTGCGCACGGCACCGCCCCGGTGCATGACCTGGCCAGCTCCGGAGACCGAGTCGATCACCCAGGAGCCATCGCGCCGCACTATCCGAGCGTGAACGGGAGCGAGGAAAGCGGCCGGGACGACAACGTCGGCCTCGCGAGTCGAGCCGATCGTGATGCCGCCGGGCGGCACGGCGACGAGCCGGCGCTCGCGCCCCCACGTCAGCTCCACGCCGATGGGCTCGGCGGGTGTGCCGGCCGGGTATCGAGCGGCTTCCGGCCCTGCCGGGGGCGGTACGGAACCAGCCGGTGCTGGCGAGATCACGGCCGGCCATGCCGCTGCAGCGGTCACCGGCAGGCGCGGCGGCGGAACGGGAACGGCAGGTTCCGGCACGGCAGGTTCCGGGATCGCCGGCGTGGCTGGGTGTTGCTCGGCCGGCTCGGCGTCGGTCGCGCGGTGACAGGAGAAGCAGACCCGGTCGCGGGTGCCGAGCCGAGCGCCGCAGTGGGCGCAGTGACGGTAGTTGTCCACGTCACTGCCCAGGCCGCGGCCGGACGGACGCAGCCGACACCCAGCCAGCCCGGCGTGCGATCAGCACGAGACCCACCGCGATGAGGACGATCCCGAGCCACAGCGTGACGGCCTTCCAGTCCTCGATGGCTGCCGCCCGGCCGCACAGCGCCTGCGGCACGCCATAGCCGAGCCGGCTGCTGATCGCCTGCCCGAGCTGGCCGAGTGCCGACTGGCAGACCCCGTTGACTTCCGCAGCGCTCTCGCTCAGGCCGCCGACGCTGAGCCTGACGAACTGCAGGATGACGTTGGCGATGATCAGGATCGCGCCGATCCCGATGACCAGCGCGGCGGCGCCGCCGGCCGCGTGCCTCGGCCGCGGAGTTAGTGCGGTCGGCGGCATCGTCGGCGGTGGGGGTGGGGCCGGCATCGTCGGCGGCCCTGGCGAGGGGTATCCGGCTGGCGTGGGCGCGGCTGGCGCAGCCGAGGCAAGGGGCGAGCCGCACGCCGAGCAGTAGGCGGCGCCGGCGTCCTCGAACTTGCCGCAGCGCGGACAAGTCATAGGGTTCCACCCTTCATGCCAGGTAATGATCAAAGGTCGACACGCACTAGACGCAACGGGCGAACTAACGGTTGACAGCGCGCTGTCGGCCGCGGCCCGCAGCAGGGCGATGGGCCATCGGGCGGTCGGCAGTCAGGCCAGCCGATGTCAACCCGATAACGGCGGCCGGCGTCTAGTCAGAAATCAGCCGTGGTTTGCAGACGGGACACAGTCGGCCAGCGGGCGGCCGGGCACGGCCCGGCCGGTGTGAGCCGGCCGATGTCGCGGAGGGGGTCGTGCGGTGAGTTTCAACGTGCTGGCGATTCGCACCGGCAGCGAGGCTGGTGACGGCGCGCTGTACCCGGTGCTGAGCGATCCGTCCGAGCAAGTGTTGGTCGAGCTGGACAGCTACGACGGGTCGGACACCAAGACGTTCGTGGCGACCGGTGTCAAGGTCCTCCAGGTGGGCGAGACGCTGAAGACGCTCATCCGGCTCAGGGACGTCCAGATCGAGGTGCTGGTCACGGAGGCGCGGCTGGCGCTGGCGTGCGAGAAGTACGACAAGGGCGGCGGCTGGGTCGGCTTCGGCGTTGGCGGCTTCGTGGTTGCCCAGGCCGCCAACGCAGTGAGCAAGGCGCGAGCCGCGAAGCGCAGCCGGGGCAAGGTCCTGGTCGGGCACGTGCGCTATCCGTGGGTGATCGCCGTAGGCGCGACCACGAAGTCCAGCTTTCGCACCGAGGAAGCCATCAGGCTTGAGATCGCGGAGAAAGAGCGCGGGGTGACGGTGCGCAAACTGGTCGAGCTGACGCTGCCCAGAAGCATGAACGCCACGCTGGTCGCGCAGGATATCGCCCGCAGGGTCGCGGCATACCGGCTGACCAGCAGCGGCGAACTGGCACCCGCGGAGCGAGCGGCGCTGACCGCGGTCAGTCAGGGCCCGGCGCTCCTCGCGCCAGCACCGCGCAAGTTTGCCTACTACCGGATGCCGACGTTCTTCTACGCGAACGCGCGCACCGCGTTCCCCCGCACGTCTGCGGGCGCGGACGCGACCGGGACGGACGTTGTCGGCGTGAGCACCACCGACGCCGCCGGGCCTGACGCCGACCTGGCCGACGCCGATGTAACCGGCGCCGACGTGGCTGCCGCCGAGCCTCCGGCGCTGGCCGGCGCGGCCTCGCGAGCGCAGCCGCCTGCGAGCGCTGCACCGGGTAGCGCGGCGGCGATCGGTCTGGCGCCCCTGTTCTGTACGAGGTGCGGAACGCGGAACCTCGTGGGTGACAACTTCTGCAAAGCGTGCGGCTCGCAGCTGAAGAGCCCGGTGAGCTAGCTCGCGAGGGTTAGCACCGCGGGGGCGGCTCCGGCACTCGCCAGGGCGGAGGTCGGCGATATACTGACCGAATGATCGGTTAACAAAGGAGCCGCCGATGACCGGATCGGGATCCACGGACACCGCTCGGCTGGAGCGCGACTTCGAGGAGACCATCGCCCGCGACCGGCGGATCGAGCCGCGGGACTGGATGCCGGACGCCTACCGCACGACGATGATCCGGCAGATCGCGCAGCACGCGCACTCGGAGATCATCGGCATGCAGCCGGAGGGCAACTGGGTGACCAGGGCGCCCTCGCTGCGCCGGAAGGCGATCCTGCTGGCCAAGGTGCA
>JASHQA010000240.1 GCA_030037785.1 Streptosporangiaceae bacterium | reverse complement strand
GCAGCTCGGCGGCTAGGACGCACCAGGCGCCTGGCAGGCCCGGATGCGCGGCCTCGACGGCAGCAGCGGCTCGGGCCGACCGGACCGCCAGCTCTGGCGGCAGCAAGTCGGAAACGATCGCGTTCCTGGTGAGGCTGTGCCGGAACCGAAAGGCGCCGGCGTCGGCGAGGACCGGCTCGATCAGCTGGACTTCGTGTGCATGGTGCAGCGCGTCGAGGGTCTGCGCCTGAGTGACCTCGGCAACGCTCGGCAGCAGCGCCCAGTCGAACTGCCGGCCGAGTACCGCGGCGGACACGATGACGTTGCGGGCCTGGCGGCCGAGGCCGGCGATGCGGTTGCGCACCGAGCCGATGATCGACTGCGGCACGCCAGTGACGACGTCCGCGTCGACTCGCCAGCCTTCCGGCGCGTGCACCAGCTCTCCGGACGACACGGCTGCGGCCAGGATCTCCTCGACCGCGAACGGGAGGCCTTCACAGTGCGCGAGCAGCCTGCTGACCGGCTCTGGTACCTCACTGACATCCAGGCAGGCGGCGGCCATCTTGCCGACGGCACGCGGCGGCAGCCGGGTGATCTCGACGGTGCTGGCCGCGCGCCGCGCGGCGAGCGAGCGGAGCAGGTCGAGTCCTGCCGACGGCGCGGCGTCCCTGATGGTGACCAGGCAGGCGACGCTCGCGGAGCTGATGTTGTCGGCGAGGTACTCCACGATCGCGACCGTCTCCGGGTCCGCCCAGTGCAGGTCCTCGAGCACCAGCAGCGCGCCCGGCCACGCTGGCAGCGACAGCATCCGCAGCAGGGCCTCGCCGAAGATGACCGGAGACACTTCCGCGTCGCTGTCGTCCGGCCGGCTCCACTCCGGCACGAGGGTGCCAAGCGCAGCGCGGTAGTCGGCGATGCCAGGGGCCTCGGGAACCACGCCTGCCCTGGCAGCTCCCATCAGGGCCTCGGTGATGGGTCGAAACGGGACTGGCACCGACGACTCGGTCGCACGGCCGCTGAGCACGAAGAAGCCTCGCTCGGCCGCTTCCGCGGTCGCTTCGGTGACCAGCCGGGACTTCCCGATCCCGGCGTCGCCGGTGACGAAGACAGCGCGCCCGTGACCCTGGCCAGCGGCGTCCAGGGCGCTGGTCAGGGTCCGCAGCTCGGTGCGCCTGTCGATGAGGACCGGGCACAGCATCGGCTCCATCGCCCGATACTACAAGAGTGACGCAGGTGTAACTGTCCGTGATTTCCGCAGGTTGGAAGCCAAATAATGCTGCCGGAGCCGGCCCTCGTGCAGGCCGGCCGCTGCTGCGCACCGGCCGGGCAAGCCTGCCACCCCGCGGAATGCGGCTCGCCGCGGGCGGCGAACCGCCGTACGCTGGCTCCAGACGCCACTCGAGGAGTGAGACAGCTGTGTTCGAAACGATCGTCGATCCCACTGTCGGCCCGGCCGAGACTGTCGAGCGCGGCAGGCCCAGCCTGGCGCAGCGGCCGGAGAGCCTGGCTGGCCTGCGGCTCGGCC
Organism: Streptosporangiaceae bacterium; assembly: GCA_030037785.1. Classification (GTDB taxonomy): domain Bacteria; phylum Actinomycetota; class Actinomycetes; order Streptosporangiales; family Streptosporangiaceae; genus JAJYUU01. The sequence goes on along the minus strand of JASHQA010000240.1, from coordinate 15,535 downwards.
TGCTGGCGAATACCAAGCGGAACGCCGAGCAGTTCCTCGCCGACGTTGGCCGCGAGCTGGCTGACCACTATGGCATCGTCCCGGTGGTGGCGGTCAAGAAGCCGAACATCGTGGAGACCGCGCCCGCCGAGCTGATGTCCGAGCTCACCGAGCACTGCGACATCGTGGTGGCGGGTGTGGGCGACTGCGGATCGTGCAGCGCGTCGGCGGTCGCCGACGGGATCCTGCTGGAGCAAGCGGGTATCCCGGCGGCCGTCATCATCAGCGACGCGTTCACGGTTAGCGCCAACGCGATGGCTGACCTGCGCAACGCGCCTGGGTACGCGTACGTGACCACCCCGCACCCGGTGGCCAACCTGACCGCCGATGGCGTCCGGGCCAGGGCCGCGCAGGCCGTCCCCGGTATCGTGGCGCTGCTCACCGAGCCAGTCATGGCCGCTGCCTCCGCATGACGTCAGCTGGCACCGACCTGGTCGAGCTGGCCAAGGCCGCGATCGAGTATTGCTACGACCAGGGCTGGACCGACGGGCTGCCCGTGGTACCGGCGACCGCGGCCGACGTCGCGGCCTGCCTGGCCACCACGCCGCACCCGGCCGATGAAATCATCGGCTCGCAGCCGCACCTGGGCCGCAGCGTGACCGTGGCGCAGGCGGCGGCGAACGCGATCATGGCCGGCTGCAAGCCGGAGTACTTCCCGGTCGTGCTCGCCGCCTGGCAGGCGGTGACGCACGAGCGGTCTAGCCGCGGGGCCTGGCAGTCCACCAGCGGCCCGGCACCCCTCATCGTGGTGAATGGCCCGGTGCGGACGCGCCTTCGTATCAACTACGCGGGCGGCGCGTTCGGCCCCGGCTTCCGTCCGAATGCGACCATCGGCCGCGCGATCGGCCTGATCGTGCGCAATGGCTATGGCGTGCGCCCGCAGGAGCTCGAGCAGGCCACCCAGGGCTTGCCTGGCCGGTGGTCGGTGTGCCTCGGCGAGAACGAGGAGATGTCGCCTTGGGAGCCGCTCAGCGTGGTCGGCGGGGTGCCGGCGGGCGTTGACGCGGTGTCCGCCATGCTGATCCGGACCGTCGAGTACATCGACAACAGGTCGACCGACAGCGCGGAGGCGGTGCTCACTGACTTCGCTGACACGCTGGCCCGGATGGGCGCCTATGTGGGCGGTCCGCACTCCAGCGGCGGACTGGTGCTCGGCCCGGAGCACGCCCAACTGCTCGGCAACGCTGGATACCGGCGCACCGACGTCCAGCAGTGGCTGTTCGAGCATGCCGTGCGCGACCCCGCGGAGATGGCTGCCGCGGGCAAAGGCGAGCACGTCGGCGACGGGCCGTTCCGCATGCTGCCGTCGGCGGAGGCGATACCGATCGTCGTCGCGGGCGCGGCGAACGCGGCCATGTCGATGGTGTTCCGCCCCTTCGGCTGGGCGGCGTGGACGGGGCGTTCGGTTCCGGTCGAGTGGAAGGAGCAGTGACGGTGGAAGTTTCCCTGGCCGGCAAAGTCGCGCTCGTCACCGGGGTCGGGCCCAACATCGGCAGCGGTGTCGCGCTCGCGCTGGCCAGGTACGGGGCGAAGGTCGCGTGCAACGACGTGAGCGACGACGCGATCAAGGCGTGCATCGCCCGGATCGAGCGCAACGGCGGCGAGGCGATGGCGGCGCCGGGTGACGTGACCGACGAGGCCGCCGTGCAGGGCTACGTCAACGACGTGCTGGCTCGCTGGGGCCGCATCGACATCCTCGTCAACAACGCAGCGCTGCTCGGTGGCCGTGGCGTGCTGGACGAGAGCGCGGCCGACTTCGAGCGCGCCGTCCGGGTTTCGGCGCTCGGCAATTTCCTCAATACCAAGCACGTGGGCCGCGCGATGGCCGAGCGGGGGATCAAGGGCTCCATCGTCTGCATATCGTCGTCCAACGGCTGGTCCGGGACCCCGGGCGTGGTCGCGTACGCCTTCCACAAGGGCGGGGTCAACAACTTCGTCCGCGCGGCGGCGATGGACCTGGCCCCGTATGGCATCCGGGTGAACAGCTTCACCCCGACCGCCCCGAACCCCGACAACCCCGAACTGCTCGCCGACATGGCCCGGCGCGGGCTTGGTCCGGGCGGGATCCTGGTGCACGGGCGCGGCGGCGGTCTCGGCGGGCCCACCGGAGATGAGCCGTGGCGGCGGCCGACCCGGTGGGGCGGACAGCGGAATCCGATGGTGCCGATGGGCACCACCGGGACGCCGACCGACATCGGGCACGCGGTCGCGTGGCTCTGCTCCGACTACGCCCGGCTCATCACCGGCACCGACCTGGTCGTAGACGGCGGCGCCCGGGCCAAGAACTTTGCCTACACTCCGGCCGCAGCCGATGACCTGGCGGGCCCGCTGCCGCTGATCAATCTGGACGACACGCCGGCCAGTCCCGGCTAGCGCTCGCTAGGGCGGGCCGGGGGGCTGCTTGGCAGCCTCCGCCCGGTACACCGGGTGCGAGGTCAGGAACGTGATGGCCGCGGCCCGCTCGGTGTTGAGCGGCTCGGCGGGGAACGCGTTCAGCAGCGCGTCGGCCCGCTCCCGCACGCCGTCCCGGAACTCGGGGTGGGTGAGGATGAAAAGGTCGTTGCGCCGTACCCCCTGCAGCACCCGCTCGCCTGCCTCCTCGCTGCTCATGTACGGCAGCCGCGGCGGTGGCCGGTCCGGATCGCGCGGCGGCGGCGGCGGCGGGTAGCCGCTGTCGGCGTACTGGTCGGGCCGCGCGGCCGAACTGGCGCCGAGGTTGCTGTGCACCGGGCCGGGGATGTAGGCGGACACGCCGATGTTCTCCGGCGCGAGCTCGATGTGCAGGGTCTCCGACAGCGCGATGATCCCGGCTTTCGTGAGGCAGTAGAGCCCGGCCGAGACCGGGAGCAGGCCGCCCATCGACGCGGTGTTGACGATGTGTCCGCCCTCGCCGTGCGAGCGGATCCGGGGCAGGAACGCCTGCAGGCCGTGCGCGACGCCCTTGATGTTGACGTCGATGATCCAGTCCCAGTCGTCCTGCTTCGCCTGCGACACCGGCCCGATGATGCCGATGCCGGCGTTGTTCACCAGCACGTGCACCCGCCCGTACCGGTGCTCCGTCGCTGCGGCCGCACGCTCGACGGCGTCGGCGTCGGTCACATCGAGCTGCAGCACGTGCACGTCGAGACCCGCGGTGGCAAACAGCGCCGCTGCCTCGTCCAGGTGCGACTGGCGACGGCCCGTGGCGACGACGTGCATACCGGCCCTGGCGAAGGCCAGCGCGATGCCGCGGCCGATGCCGCTCGAACCGCCGGTGATGAACGCGACCTTGCCCTCGACGTCCTGCACAGGACGCTCAGCCGCCCTGGCCGGCCGACTCCGCCGCGCCGGTCAGGCCGAAGAGCTTCGCCGCGTTCTCCTTCATGATGAGCGGCCGGACCTCGGGCTTGATCGCCAGGTTCTCGAAGTCGGCGATCCACCGCTCGGGCGTGATGACCGGGAAGTCGGTGCCGAACAGCACCTTGTGCCGCAGCAGGCTGCCGGCGTACTGCACGAGCAGCGGTGAGAAATACTTCGGGGACCAGCCGGACAGATCGATGTACACGCGCGGCTTGTGCGTCGCGATCGACAGGGCGATGTCCTGGAACGGGAAGCTTGGGTGGGCAGCGATGATGTCCAGGTCAGGGAAGTCGACCGCGACATCATCGAGGTAGAGCGGGTTCATGTACTTCAGGCGGATCCCGCCGCCACCGCGGGTGCCCGCGCCGACCCCGGTCTGCCCGGTGTGGAACAGCCCGATGAGCTGGTGCTCCTGCATCACCTCATAGAGCGGATAGGCAATCCGGTCGTTCGGGTAGAACGCCTGCGCTCCGGGGTGAAACTTGACCCCTCGGATGCCGAACTCGGTCGCGAGCCGCTGCACCTGCGCCACGCCGGCCTGCCCGCGATGCGGGTCGATGCTGGCAAACGGGATCAGCACGTCAGCGTGCTCGGCTGCCAGCTCCGCGATCTCGAAGTTGTCGGGGACCGGATCCTCGCCCGACTGGGAGAAGCTGTCGACGGTAAACGTGACCGCCGCCATACCGCGCTGCCGGTAGTAATCCGCGAGCTCGGGCACGCTGTAGCGGGGCATGGTGCCGATGCGGAAGTACTCGGCCATGTCCTCGCGGCCGGCGGCGCGGGACTGGTCAGCCGCCCGGACGGACTTGTGCACGTGGGTATGCACGTCGAAGGCGGTGATGGTGGTGACATCGATGGCAGCCACGTTGATTCCGTTCGGTCGGCGGCGAGGACTCAGGCTTCGACGAAAGGCACGCCGGTGCGCGCCCGGATGACCTCGGGCGTGATGCCAGGCGCGCACTCGGCCAGCCGCAGCTCGCCGGTCACGATGTGGAAGACGGCGAGGTCGGTGTAGATCCGGGTGACGACGCCGCGGCCGGTCAGCGGGAACGTGCAGCGCTCGACGATCTTGGGCCGTCCGGCCCGGTCGACGTGCTCCATCGCCACCCACACCTCACGGGCGCCGGCGACGAGGTCCATCGCACCGCCGACCGCCGGGTTCTGGCCGGGCACGTACCAGTTCGCCAGGTCGCCCCGGCCGGAGACCTGGAGCGCGCCGAGCACAGTCACGTCGAGATGGCCGCCGCGCACGACCGCGAACGACACCGCCGAGTCGACGATCGCGGCGCCGGTGATCAGCGTCACCGGCTGCTTGCCGGCGTCGGTGAGGTCTGGATCCTCGTGCCCGGGAGCGGCCAGCGGGCCCATCCCGAGGACGCCGTTCTCCGCGTGCAGGATGACCTCGACGTCGGGTGGTACGTGCTTCGGCACCAGCAACGGGATGCCCACACCGAGGTTGACGACGAAGCCGTCGCGCAAGTCGGCGGCCAGCCGCTGCGCGATGCCCTCTCTGCTGCGGCCGCTGACCTGCTCGGATACCGCCGTCTGTGTCATGCCGACCGCCTTGTCATCACGCCCATCCGCGGCGAGAGCTCGGACCGGAGCACCACCTCGTCGACGAAGACGCCCGGCAGGTGGATGTCGTCCGGCGCCAGGTCGCCAGTCGCCACGAGGTGCTCGAGCTCGGCGACGGTGTGGCGGCCGGACATGGCCGCGAGCGGGTTGAAGTTGCGGGCCGACAACCGGAACCGCAGGTTGCCCTTCCGGTCACCCTGATACGCCTTGACGAGCGCGAAGTCGGCGACGATGCCGTGCTCCAGCACGTACTCGCGGTCGCCGAACACGCGATGCTCCTTCGCCGGGATGCTCGCCGCGACTTCGCCGTCGGCCCGGTAGCCGAGCGGGAACGTGCCGTCGGACAGCATCGTGCCCGCCCCGGACGGGGTGTAGAAGGCGGCGATACCGGCGCCGCCTGCCCGCAGCCGCTCGGCGAGGGTGCCCTGCGGAATGAGCTCGAACTCCACCCGGCCCGCGAAGTACTCGGTGTAGAAGTCCGGCAGCACCGGGAAGGAGGCCGTCACTCGCCGCAACCGCCCCTCGACCAGCAGCCGGCCGATCCCGGTGAAGTCACCGCCGACGTTGTTGACGATCACGTGCAGGTCACGACGGTCAAGATCGCACAGCGTGTCCAGCAGCGTGTCCGGCCGGCCAGAGCTACCAAATCCGCCGACCGCGATGGTCGCGCCCGACAGGATCGGCGCCAGCGCAGCCAGCGCATCCTCGCGGAACTTGTCGATCACGCGGTCTCCCTCGCTGTCCGGACGTCGCGGAAGTTAACACGCCGGGCAGCGCCGATGGAACCAGCTATTCCGCGTCACAGAAGCCGCCGCGAGGCGGCCAAACCGGTGGCGGTTTCTTCTCTTCCGCGAAGTGAAAGTGCTGTGGCGCCGCTCGCCGAGCCCATTCGAAGGTGGACTAGCGACGAGCAATCCAGCACGCTTGCCGTGCCGAGGCATGTCCGGAAGGGGCTCACATGAGCAGAACCACCCGCGCCGCCGTCTGCCGCGCCGGCGGTCAGCCGTGGGAGATCACTGACCTCGAACTGGACGACCCCAAGGACAACGAGGTTCTGATCAAGTTCTACGCGGCCGGGCTGTGCCACTCCGACGATCACATCCAGAAGGGCGACGCGCCGATGCGAATGCCCGTAGTCGGCGGCCACGAGGGTGCTGGTGTGGTCGAGGCGGTCGGCGAGGGTGTCACCAGGGTAGCCGTCGGTGACCACGTCACGTGCTCGTTCATCCCGGCCTGCGGGTCGTGCCGGTACTGCGCGACTGGACGGCAGAACCTGTGCGACGCAGGCAAGAACGCAGGCACCGGCATGTTTCCCGACGGCACGTTCAGGTTCCATCAGAACGGCGAGGACTTCGGCGGGCTGTGCGTGCTGGGCACCTTCTCGCAGTACGCCGTCGTGTCGCAGTTCTCGGTCATCAAGATCCCGCCGGAGATCCCGTTCGACGTCGCGTCGCTCGTGGCCTGCGGTGTGCCGACCGGCTGGGGTTCGTCGGTCCGAGCGGCCGGCGTCCGGGCTGGCCAGACGGTCGTCATCTACGGTTCCGGCGGCGTGGGCAGCAACGCGGTGCAGGGCGCCAGCCTGGCCGGGGCGAAGAACGTGATCGTCGTCGACCCGGTCGAGTTCAAGCGCGAGATGGCCGCGGTGTTCGGCGCCACGCACACGTTCGCGACCGCCAAGGAGGCGCACGACTTCGTCGTCGAGACCACCTGGGGCGAGCTTGCCGATCACGCCATCATCACCGTCGGAATCCTGACCGACCAGGTCATCGCCGACGCCATCCGGGTGGTCGGCAAGAGCGGCCAGGTTACCGTCACGGCGGTGGGCAAGGGCATGATCGACGAGAACCCCGGCATGCTCATCGGGTACCAGCGCCGCATCCAGGGCTCTATCTACGGTGGCTGCAGCCCGCTGGTCGACGTACCGCTGCTCATCGGGCTGTACCAGTCGGGCGACCTGAAGCTCGACGAGCTGATCACCCGCCGGTACCGGCTAGACGAGATCAACCAGGGCTACCAGGACATGCTCGACGGCAAGAACATCCGCGGTGTCATCATCCATGAGCACCCCTAAGCGCCCTATCCGGGTGCGGGTCCTGATGGAGCCGCGAAACGGCGCGTCGTATGAGGACATACTCGCGCTCGCGCTCGCGACCGAGCGGGCCGGCTTCGACGCCTTCTTCCGCTCCGACCACCTGCTCGGCGGCGACCCTGACAATCCGGAGTACAAGCCCACGGATTGCTGGACGACGCTGGGCGGCCTGGCGCGCGACACCAGCCGGGTTCGGCTGGGCGCGCTGATGACCGCCTCGACATTCCGCGCCCCCGGGCTGCTCGCGACGATCGTGGCGTCCGTCGACGACATGAGCGGCGGGCGCGCCGAGCTGGGCATCGGCGCCGCGTGGTACACCCGCGAGCACGCGGCGTTCGGCCTGCCGTTCCCGCCGGTCGGCGAGCGGTTCGACCGGCTCGAAGAGCAACTGGCGGTCATCACCGGCCTCTGGCACGCCGATCCGGAGCAGGGCTTCTCTTTCGACGGCCAGCACTACCAGGTCACCGACAACCGCACGCCCCCGCGGGTCAGGCAGCACCCGCATCCGCCGATCATCATCGGCGGCGGCGGCCCGCGACGCACGCCCGCGCTCGCCGCCCGGTACGCAGCCGAGTTCAACGCCGCCTACGGCGGTGACCCCAAGGAGCGGTTCGAGCGCTTCGGCCGGGCGTGCGAGGCGATCGGCCGCGACCCGGCTGACGCCCGGCTGTCCGGGGTGCTGCCGGTCGCGATCGGGTCAACCGCCGCAGAGATCGACCGCCGGGCGGAGATCGTCGGCTCGCCCATGCTCAGGGACGCCGCGGTGATCGGCCCTCCCGGAGCGCTGACCGATCACATCGCCGAGCTGGCAACGGCTGGTGCGGACACCGTCTACCTGCACATCTTCGACATCCACGATCTTGACCACATCGCGCTCATCGGCGCCGAGGTACTGCCAGCGCTTTCTGGCCGGTAGGAAGGAACGCAACCCCCATGCAGATCACCACCCGAGCCGCGATCACGAAGGCCTATCACACCGGCTGGGAGATCACCGACCTGCAGCTTGACGACCCGAAGGCGCACGAGGTCCGGGTGAAGATCATGGCGGCCGGGCTGTGCCACTCCGACGACCACATCACCGCGGGCGACGCTCGGGTGCGGCTGCCGGTGGTGGGCGGCCACGAGGGTGCGGGCATCGTCGAGTCGGTCGGACCGGACGTGCGGCGAGTCAAGCCGGGCGACCCGATTGTCTGCTCCTACATTCCCGCCTGCGGCGCTTGCCGACCGTGCTCGACTGGCCACTCCAACATGTGCGTCAAGGGGCTCAACGCGGGCACCGGCATGTTCCTCGACGGCACCTTCCGGTTCCACCTTGGTGCTGAGGACCTGGGCGGATTCTGCACCCTCGGCACGTTCTCGCAGTACGCGGTCGTCTCGGAGTGGGCCTGCGTGCCGCTCGTGGAGGAGCTGCCGTGGGAGATCGCCTGCCTGGTCGGCTGCGGCGTTCCGACCGGCTGGGGATCGGCGGTGCACGCGGCAGGCGTGCAGGCCGGCGACACGGTCGTGATCTTCGGGGCCGGCGGCGTCGGCAGCAACGCGGTCCAGGGCGCCCGGTTCGCCGGCGCGAGGGACGTGATCGTGGTGGATCCGGTTGAGTTCAAGCGGGAGATGGCGACGTCGGTGTTCGGCGCCACGCGCGCGTTCGCGACCGCCGCGGAGGCGCACGAGTGCGTGGTGGAGACCACCTGGGGCCAGCTCGCCGACCACGCCATCCTCACGCCGGGCGTGGTCACGGAGGAGATGGTCAAGGCGGCGGTGCTGATGACCGGCAAGGGCGGCAAGGTCACGATCACGGCCGTCGGCCACTTCGATGAGCACGCCGTGCACCTGCCGGCTGGCTTCCTGATCAGCTACATGCGGCAGATCCGCGGCGCGTTGTTCGGCGACAGCAACCCGCTGTTCGACATCCCGCGGCTCATCCGCCTCTACAAGACCGGTCACCTCAAGCTCGACGAGCTGGTCACCCGTCAATACCGGCTGGACCAGGTCAACGAGGCATATCAGGACATGAACGACGGCAAGAACATCCGCGGCGTCATCGTCCACGAGCACTAGAACGGGGTTCCAGGGGGTCGTCCCCCTGGGCCAGCACGAAAGGCGAGCCCATGCCGAACGCGATCCTCGACCCCACCGGCAGGGCCGGCACCGCATCCGCAGCCGGGCCGGGCCTGGAGCTTGCTCCCCGGCCCGCCGACCTGGCGGGAGTGCGCGTTGGCCTGATGGACAACACCAAGCACAACGCCGCGCTGCTGCTGGCTGAGATCGGCAACCTGCTCGCCGCCGAGCACGGCGTGGCGGTCACCGTCGCGGCGACGAAGGCCAACTTCGCGGCCCCGGCCCCAGCCGACCTGGTGGACCGGTACCGCGAGGCGTGTGACGTGGTGATCACCGGCGTCGGTGATTGCGGCTCGTGCAGCGCGTCCGCGGTCGCCGACGGCATCGTCCTCGAGCGGGCGGGCGTTCCCACGGCGGTGATCTGCAGCGACGCGTTCGTGGTCACCGCCGACGCAATGGCGGAGCTGCGCGGGGCGCCCGGCTACCACTACATCCGTACCGCGCACCCGGTCGCCGTGCTGACCACCGAGCAGGTCCGGCAGCGGGCCAAGCAGCTCCTGCCCGAGGTAGTCGCGCTGCTGACGAGTAGGCAGTGACGCACGCTGCCGGGGATCTCGACCCCGACGCCGCCCAGGCGGCCATCGAGTACTGCTTCGACCAGGGCTGGTCTGACGGTCTGCCACTCGTGCCGGCTACTCGGCCGCTGGTCGAGAAGTTTCTCGCGGCTGCCGGACGGAGTCCTGACGAGATCATCGGCCGGCTGCCTCAGCTAGACCGGACCGTCACCGTCGAGCTAGCGGCCATCAACGCGGCAATGGCCGGCTGCCTGCCCGAGTACTTCCCCGTCGTGCTGGCCGCCTGGGACGCGCTGATGCACGAGCGCTCCACCACCGGCGGCGGCTGGCAGTCGACCAGCGGACCAGCCCCCCTGATCGTGGTGAACGGCCCGGTCCGCGCCGAGCTTGGCCTCAACGCCACGGGCGGGGTGTTCGGCCCGGGCTTCCGGCCGAACGCGACGATCTCGCGGGCGATCGGGCTGATCGTCCGCAACGCCTACGGCCTCCACCCGCACGAGCTGGAGCAGGCCACGCAGGGCCTGCCCGGTCGCTGGTCGATCTGCCTGGCGGAGAACGAGGAGGAGAGCCCGTGGCCGCCGCTGGCCAGCGAGGCCGGGCTGCCCGCCGGGGAGTCCGGGGTTACCGCGACGCTGCTGCGCACGTGCGAGTTCGTCGACAACCGGCACACGGCGAGCGCTGAGCAGCTGCTGGCCGACTTCGCCGACACGATCGGCCGGTCGGGCGCGTGGATCTTCCGATACGCCGGCGCCGGCATCGTGTTCTGCCCGGAGCACGCGCAGCTGCTGGCCAGTGCCGGCTTTGACCGCGCAGCGGTGCGGTCGTGGCTGGCGGAGCGCAGCGGCCGCAGCACCGCGGAGCTGGCCGGCACCGGAAAGGACGCCTGCGACGCCAACGGCGTCCGCCTGCCCGGCGAGCACGGCGGGGACGGCGAGTTCCAGCGCATGCTGCCGAGCGCGGACCCACAGCACCTGCTGATCGCGGTGGCAGGTGCGCGCAACGCGGGCATCTCGATGGTGGTCCGGCTGTTCGGCGGGTGGTCCGGCACGGCGATTCCGGTGATCAGGCCCTAACTAACGAAGAGGAGAACTGATGACTGACATGGTGCGGGCCGCTGTCCAGGTCGCCCCGGGGGAGCTGCAGCTGCGCGAGTTCCCGCGGCCGAAGACCGGCGCGGACGACGGGCTGCTGCGGGTGGAGGCGAATGGCATCTGCGGCAGTGACGTCGAGACGTTCCGTGGCCACCTAGGCGGGCCCAGGCCGGCCTTCATTCCCGGCCACGAGCCGCTCGGGATCATCGAGGAAATCGGCGACCGGGCGGCAGAGCGGTGGGGGGTCCAGCCGGGCGACAGGGTGGCCCTCGAGGTCATCGTGCCGTGCCGGGCCTGCCAGGACTGTCTGACCGGCCGCTATCAGTTCTGCCGCAACCGTAAGTACGGGCACGGCGTGACCAGCATCGACACCGAGCCGACGCTGTGGGGCGGGCTGGCCGAGTACATGTACATCTCGCCCACCTCGGTGCTGCACAAGATGGACAAGACCCTGCCCACTGAGCTCGCGGCGATGTACAACTCGCTGGGTGCGGGCGTCCGCTGGACCTGTCACCTGGGCGGGGTGAGCATCGGCGACACCGTGCTCGTGCTCGGCGCGGGCCAGCGCGGCATCGCAGCGGTCGTGGCGGCCCGCGCGGCCGGAGCCGGAACGATCATCATCACCGGGCTGGAAGCCGACGCCCACAAGCTCGCCATCGCTCGCGAGTTCGGGGCCGACCACACCGTGGTGGTCGATGGCGACGCCGGTGAGAACATCGTGTCGCGGGTCGAGGAGATCACCGGCGGTGAGATGGCCGACGTCGTGCTTGAGCTCACCCCGCTGGCCGCCGGGCCGGTCTCGGACGCGCTGCTGGCCGCCAAGCGCGGCGGCACGGTGGTGCTCGCCGGGCTCAAGGGCAACCGGGAGATACCGCTGCGGACCGACCTCATCATCAACCGCGCGCTCACCGTCCGCGGCGCCTTTGGCGTGGACTCCAAGGGGATGGCCGACGCGATCGCGCTGATCGAGTCCCGCCGGTTCCCCCTGGAGCGGATGCACACCCACACCTTCGGGCTGTCGGACGCGGCGCTGGCCATCCAGACCCTCGGCGGTGACGTGCCGGGTGAGCACGCGATCCACGTCTCCGTCCACCCCGTCCCCTAGCCCATTCTCGCCAGCTCACGCTCCGGAGGCCCGCCGTGCTCGTCGACGCCCACGCCCACCTGCTCCCGCGCGACTACCCGGCGGACGCGCCGGCGTGCTTCCCGCGAATGGAGCCCATCGAAGACAGCACCGACCGGCTGCTGATATTCGGTCCGACCCGGTTCCGCGCCAGGGACGTGTTCTTCGCGGCAGAACGGCGGCTGGCGGCGCAGGATGCCTCCGGCGTCGACGCCGAGGTCCTCACGCCGATGCCGCCGCTGCTGCGGTATGACCTGCCGTCGGCCGACGGTCTCGCGCTGGCGAGGCATGTCAACGAGGTCACGGCCGAGCTGTGTGCGGTGGAGCCCAGCCGGCTGATCGGTCTCGGGATGCTGCCGCTGCAGGACCCCGACATCGCGGCCGCCGAGCTGCCCGCCGTCCAGGAGCTCGGGCTGGCCGGCGTCGAGATCGCCTCCAACGTGCTCGGGGCGTCCATCGGCGCGGAGAAGTTCCTGCCCTTCTTCACCGAGGCGGCGCGTCTCGGTGTCGCGATCTTCGTGCACGCGATGCCAGCCGCCACCGACCGGCTGCCGCCACGGGCGATGGGGACGTACGTCGTGGGCCTCGAGGGCGCGCTGGCGGCCGCGTCGCTCATCACGGGTGGCACCGCCGCCAAGTGCCCGGACCTGCGGATAGCGTTCAGTCATGCGGCCGGCGGCTTCCCGCTCATGCTGCCGCGGGCACAGTACTTCTGGGGCGGCAGCTGGAACGAGGAGCCAACGGTGCCCGAGCGGGCGGTGATGCCGGACGACGGGCCATCCCCGATCGAGTTCGCCCGCCGCTTCTACTACGACTCGCTCGTCTTCGACCGGCGCGCGCTGCGGTTCCTCGTCGACTACCTCGGCACCGACCGGCTGCTGGTCGGTTCGGACTTCCCGGCCATGCCGCGGGAGGACCCGGCCGGCCGCACGCTGCGGTCGCTGGACTTGCCGGCCACCGTGCTCGAAGACATCACCTGGAACAACGCGTTCCGGTGGCTCGGCATCAAGCCGTAGCGGGCACGCCGTGTCCCCCGGCGAAGCCCCGGACCCGCGGCATGCTGCGGACCAGGCGCTGCCCGGACTGGGCGGCCAGCCTGCGGGTGATCTCGCCCGACGCGTCCCCGAGCATGCTGACCAGCACCTGCGGCTTCGCCCTGGCTGCCTCGACCACCACGCTGATCGCGGCGGCCAGGTCACCGAAGGGATCGTAGACGGGCACCGCCACGACCAGGTCGGGCAGCGTGATCTGGCCGACGGCGACGGCGTATCCCGACTGCCGCACCTGGGCGAGCTTGCGGCGGAGCTCGGCGGGATCGGTGATGGTGAGCGGGGTGAACCGCTCGAGGGGGCGGCTCAGCGCCTCCTCCTGCAGGTCCCGATCGGCGAACGCCAGCAGCACCAGGCCGGTGCCGGTGGCGTGCATGGGCCAGCGGTCGCCGATCCGGCCGTTGGTGGGGTGGGTGGCGCAGGCCCTGATGGCCTCGACGTACACGACCTCCAGGCCGTTACGGACGCCGAGGTGCACGTTGCCGCGGGTACGGTGATGCAGGTCGTCCAGGATCGGGAAGGCGGCCTCGCGAAGGTCGAGGCCGCGCGGCGCGAGCGCCGCCAGCTCGAGCAGCCGGACGCCGATGGAGTACCGGCCGTTCGTGTCCCGCTCCAGGGCACCCCAGCTCAGCAGCTCGTGGACGAGGCGGTGGGTGGTGGACAAGCTCAGCCCGGAGCGCCGCGATATCTCGCTCAGCGAGAGCGCCCGGCTCCGGGGCCCGAAGGCATCGAGTACCGCCAGCAGTCGGCCGGCCGCGTTGGTGCGGGGCGCGTGCGCCCCGTGGTCATCCAACATCGTGGCCGCTGCGGGGGCCTCGAGCACTTCCGGCATGCCCACCTCCGTCCTTAGCGTTGTCGCCAAGCCGACACATTGTCAACGATGTGAGGTACCGACAGAAGAGTCGGCTGACGGCTGGAGGCCAGTTAATACGCCCGAAATCATGCTGGCACTTCGGGCTGCGTTCCGCAAGAACTCTGTGAATAGCGGCAAAGCAATGCGAACTGCTTGGCGACTCGCCGGTTAACAAACCTGGCAGCGACCGAGCGCCGGACACGGACTGGCAACAACATCGCAACAGGATTGTGACGCATTCCGAGGTGTCGGCATCTTCCTTTCGCCCGGCGGAAGCGCTGTGGACGGACCTGGGGGGAGTCGCGGAAGCTGGGCGCGTCGTCAGTGTCGGCCCAGGGCACTGCACACCGAGGTCTGCCGAACCGCGTCTGCCTGGTAGCCCGGGCAGCACGGCCTGCGCAGCCGCCTGTCCACAACGGGAGCATCTCTATAGCGGGAGAGCATCGACGTGATACCGAAGTCTTTCAGACGCGACGCCAGGCTCAAGACGGCCTTGCGTGTGTCGTCGATCGTTGTCGCGGCGGCCACGGCAGTCGCCCTGGCCGGCTGCGGGTCGTCCACCCCAACCTCCACCTCCAGCTCGACGACGCCCAAGGCGGGCGGGTCGCTCACGGTTCTTGAGGGCACGAGCTTCGCCGGCGACTGGCCGGGCCTCGACCCCGCCACCGACACCGACGGCGCGGCGAACATGAGCTACATGGACGCCATCTTCGGCGAACTGTTCGAACTGACCACAGGCGGTAAGGAGACCGGCGACCTGGCCACCGGCTACACCTTCACCAACGGCGGCAAGACCGTCGTGATCAACATTCGGCAGGGCGTCAAGTTCTCCGACGGCACGCCGCTCAACGCCGCCGCGGTTGTCTGGAACTGGGACCGCGACCTGGCCGCGAACTGCAGCTGCAAGCCGGTCTTCCTGAGCACGCCGGTGATCAAGGCGACCGGCCCGTACCAGGTCTCGCTGAGCTTGACCTACGTGGACGCGCCGTTCATCAACGCGCTGCAGGGCAGCGTGTTCAACTGGATCGCCTCACCGACCGCTGAACAGAAGATGGGTGAGACGGCGTTCGCGCTCAAGCCGGTCGGGGCTGGCCCGTTCACCGTGGTCAAGGACGTGCCCGACTCCACGCTGGTGCTGGCGAAGAACCCGAACTACTGGCAGAAGGGCCTGCCCTATCTGAACTCGCTGACCTTCAAGTCGGTCAGCAGCGATGAGTCCGCGCTGACCGCGATGGAGGCGGGCTCGGCCCAGGCCTACGAGGGCATGTCGACCCCGCAGCTGGTGAGCGCGTACAAGGCGAGGTTCCAGACGACCGCGGAACCATCGACGTCGCCGTACGACATCCAGCTCAATACCAAGATCGCGCCGTTTAACAACATCCTGGCGCGGGAGGCCATTTATTACGCCACGGACGCGGCGCTGCTGGACAAGAGCCTGTTCGGCGACACCTACCCGGTGGGTGAGTCGTTCACGGCGCCCGCGGGGCTGTACTACGAGGAGACCGTGCCCGGCTACATCACCTACGACCTGAGCAAGGCCAAGGCCCTGGTGAAGCAGCTCGGCGGGCTCAGCTTCAACCTCGGCACGATCAGCGTGCCGACGGCCACCGAAATGGACACCGCCATCCAGACGGAGTGGCAGGCGGCCGGGATGAAGGTCAGTCTCTCGAGCTGGGACCTGGAAGGTCTGATCGGCGCCTTCGACGGCGGGAAGTGGCAGGCCATGCTGCAGACGGCTGGCGCGTAC
>JASHQA010000023.1 GCA_030037785.1 Streptosporangiaceae bacterium | reverse complement strand
GGGGACTGCGCCTGGCCCGGCCGGCTGGGGCGCGCGGCGGCTGGCCCGGCGGGCTGGCCAACGGGCTGACAGGGCTCACAGGTGCCAACCGGGGGTTGCGCAGCGACATGCCATCGATTTCGCGCGCCCATATAGGGGCATATCACCCAGACGAACGCGCGAAATCAGTGGGAGGTCCCGCCGGCGGGCAGCTTGCTGGTCCCGCGGGCGGGCTCTAGCTCCCCGCGGGCGTTCGGATTTCAGGATCCGCTCGGGCGGGGCGGGTTACAGGTCCCCGCGGCCGGGGTGGGCTTGCTGGTCCTGCGGGCGGAGCCGGCTCAGTGGCCCGGCTCAGAGCCGGGCTTGGCGGCGCCGCCGCTCGCCGCGAACGAACTGGCTTCAGCGGCGCTGCTGTCACCCTTGTCGCCGTTGTTGGTCCGCCGCATCCCAGGGATGCGGTCGGTGACGGAGTGCGCGGCGCTGTGGGCCACCTGCGGCATCCGGTCGGCTAGCTGCCCGCCTACCTTCTGGGCCAGCCCGGTGGCCTGGGTCTGGACAGTCCCCCTGGCCTGCTGGACGGCTGGGTGCTCGAAGGCGGTTTTGGCATATTTGACGATCTGGTCGTAGGTCTCCTTGCCGGAGCGCGCACCAGCGACGAAGCCGGCCGCGAACCCGACCACGAAGCTCGCTCGATACAGACGCATCTGATCTCTCCCCTGAACAGGTTTGCTGCCATAACTGCCCCGGTCAGCGCCCGTCCATGCACGCAGGGCGGTCGTGACTACGCCGGGCCGGAGCGCCGTCCTCGGCGGCGCTCGTCGGTGCGCGAGGTACGCAGGTGGTGCGCTACCCTTGTGCCCGCGGCGCCGACCCCGAGCCAGGGCCAGGGCGGGCCGCTGGCAGTCCCGCGTAGCTCAATTGGCAGAGCGTCCGGCTGTTAACCGGTGTGTTGCAGGTTCGAGTCCTGCCGCGGGAGCAGGCAGGCAGGTCACGGCGTTACCGAGCCGTCGTGCCAGTTCCGTGCGTGGCGCGGGAGTCCTGCCGCTACGCTGCCGCGGGCGCTCCCGGCCCGGCGCAGTCCGCCTGGGGCCAGCAACGCCACAGTACGCTCAGCAGGTGCCTGGCAGCCGAGCCGAGACCCCGGCCGGCCGGGGTGCGAGACCCGGCCACGGCCCGGCCGGAGCGACCCGGCTGATCGCCCTGGCGATCCCCGGTCTGGCTGCGTCGCTCGCTGCCGAACTTCGGTCCACCGCCGGCGTGGCCGTGACGGACACCGGCAGCGACGGCCGGTCCGACGTCGTCCTGTGCACAGCGGACGGATCAGCGCTCCGGCGGGTGCTCGCCAGCAGACTGGCCGAGGACATCTTCGTCGAGGTGGGGCGCACGCTGCGGTCGGAGGGCGACCGGGCGTCCTGGATCGCCGGCCGGCTCTGGCGTCCCGAGCGCGCGCGCCGAGCGCTGACCGCCCGTGCCAGGCTGACGGGCGCAGCGAGCGAGCGAGCCACGTTCCGGGTGATCGCCAGGGTTTTGCAGGAACGATCCTTTCTGCGCACTGAGCTCCGCCGCCAACTGACCGAGGTAATCCAGCGACAACAGCCGGCGTGGCGGTGCGCCGATCCCGCCGACATCGAGGTGTGGGTGGTCGAGTACCAGCCTGGCAGGATCATCGCCGGCCTGCGCGTCTCCGACCGGCGCATGCGGCAGCGGGGCGGCCGCGACATCGAACGCAGCGGCGCCTTGCGGCCGACCGTCGCCGCGGCCATGGTTCGGCTCGCCGGCCAGCCAGACGGCGCGCTTCTCGATCCCTGCTGCGGCTCGGGCACGATCCTGGTGGCCGCGGCGGAGGCGGGCTGGCGCGCCGAGGGCATCGACATCGACCCCGACGCCGTCCGCATCGCCCGCGCCAACGCGCCAGGGCTGGCGGTCCGTGCTGGCGACGTGCGGCGCCTCGCACTGGCTGACTCCGCTGTGCACGCGTGCGTGTCGAACCTGCCCTTCGGCAGGCAGTACGCGGTCCAGCAGGACATGCCGCGCTGGCTGGGTGCTGCGCTGGCCGAACTGGCACGGGTGACCAGCCCGGGCGGGCGGGTCGTGCTCCTCGCGCCCGCCATCCCGGCCGACTCCGTACCGGGCACGCTCGCGCTGACGGATCGCATCCCGATCCGGCTGCTCGGCACCAGCGCCACCATCTGGGGTTACGACCGGCGTTAGCCCGCGCAGCGGTGCCGGCGAAACCGTTTTGCCGGGTGAAAGTGCCGGTTGACGGGCCCAGGCCGGCTTTCTACCGTGAGAGCCGCGCTCAGACGAGGAGGCCGGGAATGGCGGACATCGTGCTCGGCATCGCCTCCTCACACACCCCGCAGCTCAGCTCTGGCGTGGACATGTGGCCCGACCACGCCGACCGCGACCGCCGGGTCGGCGGGCAGTCGCGGCTGCTCGGCAAGGACGGCGCGTACCACGGCTGGGACGAGATCCTGGCTGCCGTGCGTCCCGGCATGGACCTCGAGCTCGACCCCGGCGTCTGGGAGGCGAAGTACCGCCGGTGCCAGGACGCCATCGCGGGCTTGTCGGAACGGCTGACCAAGGCGGAGCCGGATGTCGCCATCGTGATAGGCGACGACCAGCGGGAGCTATTCCTCGATGACGGCATCCCGGCGCTTGCCTGCTTCGCCGGCGACGAACTCGTCGACTTCCCGCCGGACGGTGCGGCGCTGGCGGGCATGCCCCGCGGCATCCGCGCCGCCTCGTGGGCCGTCCACGCCGACCACCCCGAACGGCACCCGGTGAGCGCGGACCTGAGCCGTCACATCGCCGAGCAGCTCGTCGGTGCCGACTTCGACATCATGCTGTTCACCGAGCAGCCTGCGGGGCGCACCCTCGGCCACGCGTTCACGTTTCCCCGCTACCGGCTCGGACTGCCCGCCACCACGCCCATCGTTCCGCTGTTCGTCAACACCTACTACCAGCCGAACGTGCCGTCAGCGGCGCGGTGCTACGGACTCGGGCAGGTGGTTCGCGACGCGGTGGAGAGCTGGGCGGAGGGCGCGCGGGTAGCGGTCATCGCCTCGGGCGGCCTCACGCACTTCGTCATCGACGAAGACCTGGACCGCCGGGTGCTGTCGGGGATCACCGATCGTGACGCCGACCGGCTCAGGTCGCTGTCCCGAGCTCAGCTGAGATCGGGGAACTCGGAGATCCTGAACTGGGTGGCCGCTGCGGGGGCGCTGGACGGCCTCGCCGCGACCGCCATCGACTACGTTCCCGGCTACCGGAGCCCGGCGGGTACGGGCACCGGGATGGCCTTCGCCTACTGGGAGTAGGCCAGCCGGGCAGAGACGAAAGGATCCGCTGTGTATCACGACGTCCCCGTGCTCGACTGCCACGGCCACGTGACGGTGCCGCAGGCTGCCAACTCCTTCCTCGTCATGATGCTGGGCTCCAACACCGCGATGCCGAGCCCGGTCGGCCAGTCGGCCGCGGGCCCGGCCGGGGTGACCGTCGAGGATTTCCGGGCCGCCGCCGCGGGCCACGCGAGGTACATGGACGACCGGAACATCGACGTGCAGATCATCGGCCCGCGGCCGTTCCTGACGATGGGCTGGATGGAGCCGCACCTGGTGCCCGCCTGGACCCGGTACGTGAACGACATGATCCACCAGCAGTGCACGTTCTTTCCCGACAGGTTCCTCGGCGCCTGCGCGCTGCCGCAGCTGAGCGACGCTCCCGACATCGCGCACTGCATCGACGAGCTGAATCGTTGCGTCACCGAGTACGGCTTCGTGGCCGCGTACGCGTCGCCCGACCCCGCGGGGCGGCGGACCACGCCGGGCATGCACGAGCCGTACTGGTTCCCGTTGTACGAGCGGTGCCAGGAGCTTGACATCCCGATCATCGTGCACGGCACCAACTCGCTGGACCCGCGCTACCGGGTGGTCCCGCACAACTATCAGCTCGGTTTCCTGACCGAGCAGTACCTGGCCGGTCAGTTCCTGAGCCACGGCGACGTGTTCGAGCGGTTCCCCGACCTGCGGGTGATCATCTGCCACTGCGGCGGCGCGCTGGACCGGTTCATCCCGACCGATCATCACCTGGCGCAGAAGGACCTCAGCCGGAACCTGTTCTACGACACGTGCGGTTACGACCTGACGTTCCTCGAGGCCGCGATCCGGCAGCGCGGCGTCGGCCGGATGGTGTTCGGCACGGAAGCGCCGGGGTCGGGCCGGGCGGTGCGACCCGAGACGGGTCGCACCTGTGACGACCTCGTGCCGGTGATCGGCGACTTCGGGTTCCTGTCCGAGGACGACAAGAAGAAGATCTTTAACGAGAACCCGGCCAGGGTCGTGCCGGGGCTGGCCAAGATCGGCCGCTGAGCCGCGCTGCCGTTGAGCCGCGCGGCCGGCGGCCGCGTTCTGCCGACGGAGAGACGAGGGAGAGACGAGCATGGGCGACGAGCCGCGGGCCGAGACGGTGGGCAGCCTGCTGCGCACCGAGGAGGTGGTCCACGCCGCCAGGGCGGGCCAGGACGACCCGGCGGCCGTGCTGGTGCTCGACGAGGCCGTGCTCGCTGCCGTGCGACTGCAAGAGGACGCCGGACTCGACGTGATCACCGACGGCGAGGTGCGCCGGATGGCGTGGGCGCAGACGACGCGGTTCCTCGACTGCTTTGCGGTCACGCCCGGCCGCGGAGCGCTCAACTGGCGCGGGGCCGCGCCGGGAGCAGCGGGTGCAGCGGGTGCAGCGCGCCCTGCGCAAGCGGGCGGCGGCTACCCGGCGGTGGTGGGGCGCGTCGCCGACGCGCCCCGGACCGGCGCCATGGCAGCCGAGTACGCGTTTCTCGCCCGGCACGCGCACGCGCGGACCAAGTTCACGATGGCCGCGCCCAGCTATCACCGGCGGTACTGGTCGCCGGAGCACTCGACGCGCGCCTACCGGGACTGCGAGCAGTTCCTCACCGACATCCGCGATTACGAGCGCGAGGTCGTCCGCGAACTCCTCGCGCTGGGCTGCGACTACATCCAGCTTGACGCGCCCAACTACGGCTCGCTGTGCGATCCGGATACGCGGGCTGCGATGGTGGCCGACGGGCGCGACCCGGACGCGGAGATCGTCTTCGATGCCGAGCTGGACAGCTCGCTGTTTGACGGCGTCACCGGCGTCACCACCGCGCTGCACATCTGCCGGGGGAACGGTCCCGGCGGTGCGTGGCACTCGGCGGGCGGCTACGGGGCGATCTCGGGCCTGCTATTCCCGCGGCTGAGCTTCGACCGGCTGCTGCTTGAGTACGACTCGGACCGGGCCGGCACGTTCGCGCCGCTGGCCGACGTACGGCCCGGCACGGGCGTGGTGCTGGGGCTGCTGACGACGAAGTCCGACCTGCTCGAGGACGCGGCCGACGTCGAAGCGCGCATCGCCGAGGCGGCGCGCATCAAGCCGCTGGCCGAGTTGGCCCTCAGCACCCAGTGCGGCTTCGCGTCAGTGCCGGCCAGTAATCCGGTGTCCGCGGCCGGCCAGCAGGCCAAGCTGGAGCTCGTGGGCCGGGTGGCCCGCTCGATATGGACCAGCTGAGCGCGCGCGCCGGGGTGCTGGCCCGGCTGGCCGCGCTCGACTCCTGCGCCTGCTCAGACGCCATGGACCAGCTAGGGCTCGTCGGCGTCGCGCCCGGCATGCGCGCACTGACCGTCGCGCGGCGGGTAACCGGCCCTGTGATCACCGTCGCGCTCGGCCCCGCCCAAGGCGCCCACGGCGCGCGGACCGGGGGGCGGCACCTTGGTACCGCGGCGATCGAGGCCGCGCAGCCCGGCGACGTGATCGTGGTGGCGGCCGGCGGCCGTGTCGACGCGGCCGGCTGGGGCGGAGTCCTGTCGCTGGCCGCCACGATCCGCGGCGTCTGCGGAGTGATTGTCGACGGGGCCTGCCGGGACGTGGACGAGAGCGCGACGCTGGGCCTGCCCCTCTACGCCCTCGGCGCTGTGCCGGCGACAGCGCGCGGACGACAGGCAGAGATCGGCTGGAACATCCCGGTGGACGTTGCGGGCGTCACGGTCGCGCCGGGAGACCTCGTCGTGGCAGACGGGAGCGGCGTGGTCTTCCTGCCGGCCAGTCGCGCCGCGGACGTCGTCGCGGCGGCCGAGCGCATAGCGGCGCGGGAAGCCGCCATGGCCGATCGCCTGCGGGCCGGGGAGCGCGCGTCCGCGGTACTGTCGGCGGACTACGAGGAGATGCTCAGCGCCCGAGAGGACCGCCCGTGACCGCCGCGGCAGCTTCGTCCGACCCGGTAGTAACGGGCCTGGCGGCGCTGGACGTCAGCCACCTCAGCGACGCCCTCGATCGCCTGGGCATCGCCGGCCAGTGCCTCGGCATCCACCCGCTGGACCGCAGGTTCGCGCTGGCCGGACGCGCGTACACGGTCCGCTACGTGCCGGTGGGCGTGAGCCGCGGGACGGTCGGTGACTACATCGACGACCTCGAGCCGGGCCAGATCCCGGTCCTCGACAACGCCGGACGGCTGGACGCTACCGTCTGGGGCGACCTGCTCACGGTGACCGCCCACCGCAAGGGCCTGCCCGGCACGGTGATCGACGGCATCTGCCGGGACACCGAGCGCAGCCTGGAGGTCGGCTACCCCATCTTCAGCCGCGGGCACTGGATGCGGACCGGCAAGGACCGCGTGCAAGCCGACGCGTACCAGGTCCCGGTGAGCATCGGCGGGGTCCGGATCGAGCCAGGGGACATCCTCGTCGGCGGAGCCGACGGGCTGGTCGCGATTCCGGCGAGCCGCGGCGCCGAGGTGCTGGACGTCGCGGCCCAGATCGCCGCCAGCGAGGAGCGGATCCGAGCTGCGGTGCTGGCCGGCGGTCGGCTAGCCGAGGCGAGGACTGCGGTCGGCTACCACGACTTGCAACACCGCGCGCGGTAGCGCGTCTGCGCGTTGGGAGGGAACGGGCTGTGTCAGTGGCTAGCCCGCTGAGTCGGCGAGAG
>JASHQA010000239.1 GCA_030037785.1 Streptosporangiaceae bacterium | reverse complement strand
TGCTGCGGTTCGCCGCGACGGAGATCGTGCCGCGGCTGGCGCAGACCAGCGGTGAGATCGGCGCGGTGCTGCACGCGCTCGACGGCGGCCACGTGCCGGCCGGGCCGAGCGGCTCGCCGCTGCGGGGCCTGGTCAACGTGCTGCCGACCGGTCGCAACTTCTATGCCGTCGACCCGAAGGCGGTGCCGTCGCGGCTGGCGTGGGAAACCGGCGTGCAGCTCGCGGACTCGCTGCTGGCGCGGTACCGGGACGAGACCGGCGAATGGCCGCCGTCGGTTGGCCTGTCGGTGTGGGGCACCGCCGCGATGCGCACCGCTGGCGACGACATCGCCGAGGTTCTCGCGCTGCTCGGCGTGCGGCCTGTCTGGGACGAGGCGAGCAGGCGGGTTACCGGGCTTGAGGTCATCAGCCTGGCCGAGCTCGGTCGGCCGCGCATCGACGTGGTCGTCCGGATCAGCGGTTTCTTCCGCGACGCGTTCCCGCACGTCGTGACCCTCCTCGACGACGCGGTCACGCTCGCCGCCGGACTCGACGAAGACCCGGTTGGCAACTTCGTCCGCGCGCACGTGCTTGCCGACCTGGACCGTGACAATGACCTGCGACGCGCCACCAGCAGGGTGTTCGGCTCGGCACCCGGAGCCTACGGCACCGGGCTGCTGGCCGTGATGGACAGCCGGTCCTGGCGTGATGACGCTGACCTCGCCCAGGTCTACGCGCTGTGGGGCGGGCACGCCTACGGCCGGGGCCTCGACGGCCGGGCTGCCCGCACCGAGATGGAGACCGCGTACCGGCGGATCGCGGTAGCCGTCAAGAACACCGACACCCGCGAGCACGACATCGCTGACTCGGCCGACTACTACACCTTCCACGGCGGGATGGTCGCCACCGTGCGAGCGCTCACTGGCAGCGCACCCCGCGCTTACGTCGGCGACAGCACCCGGCCCGACTACGTCCGGACCCGCACGCTCACCGAGGAGTCCGCCCGCGTGTTCCGGTCCCGCGTCGTCAACCCGCGCTGGATCGACGCGATGAAACGGCATGGCTACAAGGGCGCGTTCGAGCTCGCCGCGACGGTTGACTACCTGTTCGGCTGGGACGCCACGACCGGAGTCGTCACGGACTGGATGTACGAGCAGCTGGCCGCCAGCTACGTGTTCGACCCCGGCACGCGCAAGTTCCTTGAGCAGAGCAACCCCTGGGCGCTGCGCGGCATCACCGAGCGGCTGCTCGAAGCCGCAGATCGCGGCCTGTGGGCGGCGCCCGAAGCCGACACCATCAGCCGACTCAAGGACACCTACCTCGAGGTCGAGGGCCAGCTCGAAGACGCTCAAGCGGGGGAGGACCGCCGATGACAATGCCGTCTGTCCCCGAGGTCAGCGAGCCGCGGCGTCGCTCCGCCTCGTCCGTGGTACTGCCGTTCGCCGCCGTCGTTGGTCAGGACGACGCGCGGCTGGCGCTGCTGCTCGGCGCCGTCGACCCCGGCATCGGCGGCGTCCTGCTCAGCGGCGAGAAAGGCACCGCCAAGACAACCCTCGTCCGCGGTCTGGCCGCGCTGCTGCCCGGCATCGCCGTCGTATCCAAGTGCCGCTTCTCCTGCGACCCCGCATCGCCCGATCCTGCCTGCCCGGACGGTCCGCACCTGCCCGGCGCCGCCGCCGAGTACCGGCCCGCCCGGCTGGTCGAACTGCCCCTCGGCGCCACCGAGGACCGGCTGGCCGGCAGCCTCGACGTGCCGCGCGTGCTCGCTGGAGCAGCGACCGCCGAAGCCTTTGTGCCAGGGCTGCTCGCCCAGGCCCACCGCGGCGTGCTGTACGTCGACGAGATCAACCTGCTGCCCGATCACCTGGTGGATGTGCTCCTCGACGCCGCCGCCACCGGCATCACCACGGTCGAGCGAGAAGGCGTCTCGCTCCGGCACGCCAGCCGGTTCCTGCTCGTCGGCACCATGAACCCCGAGGAAGGCGAGCTGCGCCCGCAGCTACAGGACAGATTCGGCATCGCCGTCGCCGTGGTCGCGAGCCCGGACCCCCACCAGCGCGCTGACGCCGTGCGCGCCCGACTGCGACACGACCGACAGCCAGCCGCCGACACGGCCGCATACGAGCAGGCGAGCCAGGAACTGACCAGCGGCATCGCGGCTGGCCGCGCCCGGCTCGGCGATGTAGACCTGCCTGACGCGGAGCTGATCCGGATCACGACCGCCTGCTCGTCGCTCGGCGTCGACGGGTTGCGCGGCGACCTCGTCACCGCCAGGGCCGCGATCGCGCACGCCGCCTGGCGCGGCGCCAACACCGTCACCGACCAGGACGTGCGCGAGGCAGCCAGACTGGCCCTGCCGCACCGGCTCCGTCGCGGTCCCTTCGACAGTCCCGGCATCGACACAGGCCGGCTCGACGAAGCGCTTTCTGCCGGAGACGACCCCGAGCCACCGCCTGACGGCGACGGCGGCGGACAGCCGCCCGGCCGCGACGATGCCGAACCATCGCAGCAGCAGCCTCAATCGCGGGACGAGACACTGCCCGCTGACAGCGCGCCGGCCGACACCGCTGAACCTGCCAACACCGGGTCACCGGCAGCCGACGCTTCGTCGCCAGAACCGACCGGACCCCGGCAGTCCACCCCTCCGCGAACGGCCGCAGCTCCCGGCACCGCGTTCCAGATCCGGCACCTGCAGGCAACCGGGCTCGGCACGGGCGGCGGCGGCAACCGGTCACGCTCCCGCGGCTCCAGTGGCCGCCCCGCCGCGAGCATCGCGACGAGCGGCCGCCCCGACCTCATCCCGACGTTGCGAGCAGCCGCGCTGGCCAGGCCCGGGGAACCCTTCCGCATCACCGGTCAGGACCTGCGCCGCTCGCTGCGCCGCGGTCGCGAGGCCAACCTGGTTGTCCTGCTGCTAGACACCTCAGGGTCCATGGCGGCGCGGCGGCGGAGCCAGACCGTCACGACCGTCGCGCTGTCGTTGCTCGCCGACTCCTACCGGCGGCGCGACCGCGTCGCCGTCCTGACGTTCCGCGGTCGCACGGCGACCACCGTCGTGCCGCCCACCAGGTCGGTGGAACTCGCCACCCGCAGACTGCACGACCTGCCCGTCGGCGGTCAGACGCCGCTCGCCGCGGGCCTCGACGCGGTCGCGGACCTGATCCGGCGCGAGCGCTGGCGCGACCCAGACCGTCGTCCGCTGCTGGTCGTCGTCACCGACGGCCGCGCAACGGGCGGGCCCGACCCGTTCGGTACTGCACAACGCGCCGCGCGGCGGCTGGCCGGCGTCGCTGGCATCGTCGTTGACGCCGAGGACGGTCCCGTGCGCCTCGGGCTCGCGGCCCGCATCGCTACCGACCTTGCCGCGGAGCTAGTCACCGTGGCCGGGCTGGCATCGGCGAACCCGGCCCGGCGAGACGATGCAGCGCAGGAACTAGCCGCCGTGATCAAGGCAAAGGAGGCAGCCTGATGCCGCAAGGCAAAGTCACCGAGGTACCCGACGATGGCCTGACCACCCGAGAGCGGCGCGCCTTGCCGCTGCTGGTCGTGCACACCGGCGACGGAAAGGGAAAGTCCACCGCGGCGTTCGGCATGGCCCTACGCGCCTGGACCGCGGGCTGGCCGATCGGCGTCTTCCAGTTCACCAAGAGCCCGAAATGGAAGAGCGGCGAGGAGGCCGCACTGAAGTCGCTCGGCAGCGTGCATGAGAGCACCGGGCAGGGCGGCCCGGTGACCTGGCACAAGATGGGCGAGGGCTGGTCATGGCTGCGGACCCAGCCAGAAGACCACGCGAAGGCGGCGGTGGCCGGCTGGGAGCAGGTGAAAGCAGACCTGGACGCAGAGCGATACCGGCTACTGATCCTGGACGAGTTCACCTACCCAGTGAGCAACGGCACCCTCGACGTCACCGAGATCCTCGCGACCCTGGCGGCGCGGCCCGGCACCCAGCATGTCGTGATCACCGGACGGCGTGCCCACCCAGACCTGATCGCCGCGGCCGACCTGGTGACCGAGATGACCAAGATCCGCCATCCGATGGACGCCGGGCGCAAGGGTCAGGTCGGCATCGAGTGGTGACCCGGCAGTGACGTCACAGCCGCGGCTCGTCATCGCCGCGACCCGGTCCGGCGACGGCAAGACGACCGTCGCCACGGGCCTCATGGCCGCGCTGCGTGCTGCTGGCCTGCGCGTCTCCGGGCACAAGGTTGGCCCGGACTACATCGACCCGAGCTACCACGCAATGGCGACCGGCCGCGCAGGGCGCAATCTTGACCCGTGGCTGACCAGCGAGGATCTCATCGCCCCGCTGTTCCTGCACGGCGCGCACGGCACGGACATCTCCGTCGTCGAAGGCGTCATGGGCATGTTCGACGGCGCTGTCGGCCGCGACGACTTCGCCAGCACCGCGCATGTCGCCCGGCTGCTCGACGCTCCGATCATTTTGGTCGTGCCGGCGGGTGGTGCTGGCCGGTCAATCGCCGCCACCGTGCACGGCTTCGCGAGCTACGATCCGGCCGTCAGGGTTGCGGGGATCGTGCTCAACCAAGTGTCCTCACCACGGCACGAGCAGATCCTGCGCGAGGCCCTCGCCGACACCGGTATCCCGGTCGTCGGCGCGCTGCCTGCCGAAGCGGTGCTGCACACCCCGTCCCGGCACCTCGGCCTGGTACCCGCGGCCGAGCGCGCCTCCGGCGTCCGCGACTGGCT
>JASHQA010000238.1 GCA_030037785.1 Streptosporangiaceae bacterium | reverse complement strand
TGGAAGTTTAAGCACTTCCAGACTAGGACCGCAACCTGCACTTACCCTGGATCCCTACATTCGTGTCGCACACCCGATCCGCCTCGACGACGAAGACCTCGTTCTCCAGCCGCGGCTGCTCGCCAGCGGACTGCCAGCCTGAGTCCGCGCCGCCGGCGTCGGCAGGGGCCGGCCGGACCAGGTACGCGCGGTAGCCCACGCCTGGCACGTCCGCGGCGCGGAACGTCAGCCGGACCGACCGGAGCGCGCCGTCGGCGGCGCGGAGCACCCCGTCCGCGAGGAACGGCACTGCCGCGCCGGTGTCGTCGTGCAGGGCCAGCCAGCCGGGCCAGTCCGGCGGGAGGGTCAGCTCGATCGTGGCCATCGCGGTGCGGTCCACCGACAGTGAGTTGACGACGACGACGGCGAGCGCGCTGGGCTGTGCGTCCAGAGCCAGGCCCGCGGTGTCCGCCAGCCCGCCGAGATGCCGGATGGCGGCGGCTCGCGCCGCGTCGCCCCGTTCCCATGCCTCGCGCCAGCCGGCCAGCAGGTCGAGATAGCTCTGATCGCCCTCGGTCCCGGTGATGGCGTCGTGGTGCGCGCTGAACACCAGCAGACGCCAGGCTTTGTCCAGGCTAGCGGCCGGATAGGACGCGCCAGTGAGCCAGGCCAGCGTCGCGAGCCGCTCGCCGTCGAGCACGGCCGTCTCAGCGGCGCGCTGCGCCTGCTTGGTATCGATGTAGGTGACGTCCTTGCCGGTGTAGACCGGGTTCATGTCCCTTGTCTGCGGTGTGAACCAGATGTCCTGTTCCCTGGCGGCGGCGCGCACGGCGGCGAAGAACTCACTCGGCACGGCGGTCACGAACCGCGGCCAGGTGTACCGCGCGTTCCAGTCCCGGTGGATAGGGGCTGCCCAGCGCGGCGGGATGGTGTGGTCACCCCCCACCGGCAGCAGCACGTTGCGGGTCGCGGCGACGGGCGCCAGCGAACGGAACTGCTCGTAGGCGTGGGCTTCGGCGGTCGCCAGATCGGTGGCGTGGTGGCCAGCCAGCCAGCCGGCCGAGTAGTGATTGGCCATGTAGCTGGTGAGCAGCCCGGTTCCGCCCGGTGACAGCCACTCGAACTCCGACTTGAACTGCATGAGCCGGTTGTCGCCGACCGACGCGCGCGGACCCCACTGGTGGAACGGGCCGCGCGCCCAGGCCGACTCGGTAAGCCCGGCCGCGGCCATGATGCCCGGATAGCCAGGATCGAAGCCGAACGCGTCGAGCATCCAGGCCGTGCGCGGGTCACCGCCGAGGACGTCGCGCTGGTAGGCGATACCGTAGACGGCGTTGCGGATCGTCGACTCCACGCAGGTCAGGTTCGTGTTCGGTTCGTTGTAGCTGCCGCCGACCAGCTCGATCCGGCCGGCCCTGATCAAATCCAGCAGGTCGGCCCGGTCCTGCGGGTGCGCGTCGAAGTGCGGCTTGAGGTAGTCGAGCTCGGCTAGCACGAATTTGTAGTCGGGGTCCCGGCGGGCCGCCTCCAGGTGCAGCCGCACCAGCTCGAACGCGCTCCGCACCTCGGGCAGCTCGCCGCGGTCATCGGGCAGCACGAGGCGCGCCTCGGTGAACTGCCCCTGCGTGCTCCACCAGACGGGGTCGTAGTGAAAGTGGCTGACCATCCACATCGTCCAGCCCGGCTCGGCGACCGTGATGTCGGCTGGGAGCTCGGTGCTGCCGCCCGGCCACGCCGCCGTGACGAGCACCGCGACCGTGCTGCCAGCCGGTGCGCCTGCCGTGACGGCGACCTCAGCCGTGGCCTGCGCGCCGGGGGCGGGAGCGGCGACCACGGCTGGCCGGGGCGTGGCGACGCCGCTGCCGCGGATGGTGAGCGTGACGCTCGGCCGGGCGCCGGTCAGCACGGCGGGGCCGGTGTTGACCAACCGGACTCGGACGATCTGCAGCGGCTGGTCTGGTGGCCCGGTGAACAGGTCGGTGGACTCGACGCCGCCGATCAGCATGACGTCATGGTCGCACGCGCAGTCAGGATGCGGGGCCGGCGTGGGGCCGACGGCCCGCGGCGAGCGCCCGCAGCGGCTGCTCCGTCAGCCGGTGCACGGTCCACTCGTCCATCGCCGCGGCGCCCAGTGCGGCGTAGAACCCGAGGGCGGGTGCGTTCCAGTCGAGCACGGACCACTCCAGCCGGCCGTAGCCTCGCTCGACGCACAGTGCGGCGAGCTCAGCCAGCAGCGCGCGGCCATAGCCGCGGCGGCGCTGATCCGGCTCGACGTACAGGTCCTCCAGGTAGATGCCGTGCCTGCCCTGCCAGGTGGAGTAGCTGAGATACCACAGGGCGAACCCGGCTATCCGGCCGTCGTGGTCGGCGACGTGCGCGAAGACGGCTGGCTCGGGCCCGAACAGCGCGATCGCCAGATCCTGCTGCGTCCCGCTGACCCCTGGCAGCGACCGCTCGTAGGCGGCGAGGTCGCGGATGAGCTGGTAGATGGCCGGCACGTCGCCGGGGCGGGCGGGCCGAATCACTCCGGCTGGCCAGCCAGGCGCGGACCGCCACGCCGCCAGGCGGTCACTGGCTGCCCTCCTCGAGGAGCAGGTGGTAGCCGTTGGGCGTCCGCGCGTGCAGTACCCGGTATTGCCAGTCCGGGCCCGGCGTCATCAGTTCCTCGCGGAAGCGGACGCCGGCCTCAGCCAGCCGCTTCTTCGCGAGCTCAAGATCGCTGACGCCGAACTGCCAGGTCAGAACCCGGTCCACCACGCTGTGGGAGAAGTCCTGGCGCCACTCGATGCCGAATTCGATCTGGCCGTGGCCAAGCGCCAGGAAATACGGATACTCCGGGCCCTCGTAGGTGACCTGGAATCCGAGCGCCTCGTAGAACTGCCGCTCGGCCTGCAGGTCGCCGACGAACAAGATCGGAATTATCCGGCTGAACAATGCCGCCATAGTGCGACATGCTATCGACCCCGGCCACGCAGCGTGACACCGCGCGCCGATCGGGTCCGGCGCGTCGGCCACCGGTCCGCAGTGACGGCCGGTTTGCCATCGCGCGACAGGTCATTGAAACAGACCGTGGTGGGTAAGTTACATTGAGTATCGGAGTGGGCAGCCGCGGCTGCCGCGGCCGTCACGGTCCGGTGATAGCGACTCGGGGGGAGATGTCACCATGACGACACAGGCCGAAGATCTCCTCGGCGCACGAGTAACTGGCGCCGACGGCAAGGTGGTAGGGACCGTCGAGCAAGTATTCCGGGACGACGTCGACGGGACGCCCGCGTGGGCTCGGGTACGGGCCGGCAAATCGGGCCGCTTTGTGCCGCTGGGCAGCAGCCAGGTCACCGCGGACGGCCTCAGCGTTCCGTTCGACAGCCAGAAGATCATGAGCGGACCGGACATCGACGCCGGCCAGCACATGTCGGCCGCGCAGGCCGAGGAACTGAGCCGGTACTACGGGCTCACGATTCCCAGCCAGCAGTCCAGGGGCCGGCAGGCCGAGGAGTCCGGGCAACCGCAAGCCAGCCAGCAGGGCACCGGTCAGCAGGCGCAGTCGGGCCAGCTGGGTGCCGGTGGCCAGGCCGACTCGGACTGGATGATCCGGCAGGAAGAGCAGATCCAGGTCGGCAAGGAGATGCTGGAGACCGGCCGGGTCCGACTGCACAAGTACGTGGACGTCGAGTCCATCGAGCAGCCGGTGCACCTGTACCGGGAGGAGTTCGAGATCGAGCGCATCCCGATCAGCGGCGACGAGCGGGTATCCGGCAGCATCTCCGAGGGCGTGCAGGAGATCGTGCTGCACGAGGAGCGTGCCGTCCTGCGCAAGGAGCTCGTACCGGTGGAGCGGGTACGGCTGCGCACCAGGCAGGTCGAGCAGGACACCACGGTTCGCGACGAGATACGCCGGGAGCGCATCGAGGTCGAGCCGGACCAGCAGTTCGCCAGCAATCGGCCCGGTGACGCCGGCCGGGGCCGGCGCTAGCACCGCGAGGATCGCCAGCAAGGGTCCCCGGCTTCGCCGGGGACCCGCTCGGACGCGCTGGCCGGGCGCTGCTGGCGGGCGGATAATCTCGTGGCATGCCGACGCACGCGCGCAGCCTGCCGCTGAGCTTCATCCCGAGCCCGCCGATCAACGGGTTCCACCTGGGGCCGCTTGACGTTCACTTCTATGGCCTGATGTACGTGGTCGGGATCGCGCTGGCCATCTACATCACCCGGCGCCGCTGGAGCGCCCTGGGCGGCAATCCCGACCTCGTCTACGACATCGCCATCTGGGTGGTGCCGGCCGGCATCATCGGCGGCCGGATCTATTTCGACCTCACCACCCCAGCCCAGATTCCGCACGTGTGGTATGGAATCTTCGCGATCTGGTCCGGCGGCCTCGGGATCTGGGGCGGCATCGCGGCCGGCGCGCTGGTCGGCGTGTGGCGGCTACGGAAGGCCGGGGTGCGGGCCGGGCTGTTCGCCAACGCCATCGCGCCCGCGCTGCTGGTGGCTCAGGCGATCGGGCGGATCGGGAACTACTTCAACCAAGAGCTGTTCGGCAAGCCGAGCGGGCTGCCCTGGGCGCTCAAGATCTCGATGTCGGCCAGGCTCACCCAGCAGATCCCGGTCGCTGACCTCAAATACAGCACGTTCCAGCCGTCGTTCCTGTACGAGCTGATCTTCGACCTGGCCTGGGCCGCGATCCTGGTCTGGCTCGGTCATCACCGCCGGATCCGGCCGTGGGGGCTGTTCGCCCTGTACGTGGCCGGCTACTCCGGCTACCGGATCTTCGAGGAGACCATCCGGATCGACTACTCGCAGTATTTCCTCGGTCTCAGGCTGAACCTCTTCGTGGCCGTGGCGATGACGGTGGTGGGGCTCATCTGGTTCGCCTTCGCGCAGCGGGCACCCGAAATCCCCGCCGGAACGGGCCTCGGCCGGCCGCCCGGCGATGGGTCGGCCGGGGCGACCAGCAACGGGCGGGCCACCGCGGAGCACCTGCGGGAGATCGAGGCCAACAGCGACTGATGCCTGCGCGCTGGCGATGCCAGCGCCGACCGGCTTCTGCTAGCCTGCCGGTATGCAGCGCGCAGCACTGACGACGACGCCGGAGTTCGTCCCGGCCTGCTGACAGCCGTCGTGAGTGCAGAGCCCCGGGGCGAGTGCCCCGGGGCTCTTGTATCCGCGGTTACTCGCCCGGCCAGCCGAAGCGAGGAGACCGCCCTGTATGACCACCGCAAGCTCGGCCGCGAGCTTCGCATCTTCGATACCGACCCCCTCATCGGCGCCGGCCTGCCGTACTGGCTGCCGGCCGGTGCGGCGATCCGGCACGCGCTGGAAAGCTACCTCCGGGAACTAGAGCGCCGGGCTGGCTATCAGCACGTCTACTCGCCGGCTCGCCAAGCGCGAGCTCTACGAGATCTCCGGGCACTGGGCGCACTACCGCGCGGGAGGTCAGCATTGCCACCATCCAGGTCGACTTCTACCAGCCCGAGCGGTTCGGCCTCGGCTACACCGGCCTCGACGGCGCCGGGCTTCCATCAGGCTCCGAGATGGGCGACAACTCGAGCCCGTGAGCGTTGCCGAAGCCCTGGCCCGCATCGGCCGCCAAGTCAAGGCGTGCACAGTGGACCTGTGGGATAAGGACGGCGGCGCGGCGGCGAGTTAGACCGACCGGTCCGGACCGTTTCGTGTGGTCCGGACCGCGTCGTGTCTAACTGGCCGCCGCCACAGCTGCGCGAGACAGTGACCGCCAGTGCTGCTGACCGCTCTCCGGCAGCGTGTCGATCGGGTCGTAGTACTCGTACTCGCGCTCGAGCGCGAACGCGTCGTCGAGCTCCACCCCGGTGCGGTAGTTCTTCGTCCAGTACGAGATGCCCAGCTCGCGGTC
>JASHQA010000237.1 GCA_030037785.1 Streptosporangiaceae bacterium | reverse complement strand
AGCGTCGCCAGGATCCGCGACCTGCCCGGATGCGGGTCCGGGGTGGCCGCTGCGGTCGGTGGCGTAGCCGGTCGCGCTGCGCCATCCGATGCCGGTCGGCTGGCGCCGGGCTTCATCCGGCTGGGCCGACGTGACGTGCTGGTCGCCGGGGCGCGGCTCGGCAGGCTGACCGCGGCCCAGCTGACGCTGACCGCGTCCCTGCTGCACCAGGGGGATGTGCTGCGGCTCGCGCCTGCGGGCCGCGTCGTGATCCCGCTGGCCGTGACGCCCGAGGTGGCAGCCGAGCGCCTGGCCGGCTCGGGGCTGGTGCTGACCGAGCACGACCCGATGTCCGGGGTCAGCGCGTGCAGCGGCATGGCCTGCAGCCGGTCGGTCGCCGACGTCCGCGCGCTCGCCAGATCGCTGCCCGGCCGGCCCCGCACCCACTGGGCCGGCTGCGCGCGCGGTTGCGGTGCCCCCTCCGACGCTGATCTCATCATCGCGACCGGCCCGGACAGCTTCCTGATCGGGAGGCAGCCCGCTGATCTCGCGATCGCGGGAGTGTCATGACCAGGACACGCTCCCAGGCGGAGCCTGGTACCCGCGGTTCCACGACGGGCGGATCCGTCGGTCTGGACTACGCGCGGGACGCCGCGCTGATCTACCGCGAGTCGTTCGCGATCATCAGGGCCGAGGCGGACCTGAGTGCGATCCCGGCCGACCTCGAGGCCGCGGTAGTGCGAATGATCCACGCCTGCGGGATGACCGATCTGCCCCGCGACGTCGCATGGTCACCAGGCGTCGGCACCACCGCGCGATCAGCCCTTGCGGCTGGCGCGCCGGTCCTGTGCGACTCGGTCATGGTGTCCGGAGGGATCACCCGGTCGCGGCTGCGGGCTGGCAACCCGGTCGTCTGCACGCTCCGGGACACGCGCGTGCCGGAGCTTGCGGCACGGCTGGGCACCACGCGTTCGGCGGCTGCCGTTGATCTGTGGCGTGACCGGCTGGCGGGCTCTGTCGTGGCCATCGGCAACGCGCCGACTGCGCTGTTCCGGCTGCTCGAACTGCTCGAGGACGGCGCGCAGCGGCCGGCGGTGATCATCGGTATCCCGGTCGGCTTCGTCGGCGCAGCTGAGTCGAAGCTGGCGCTTGCGTCCCGGTCTGGCGGCGTCCCGTACCTGACGGTTCTTGGCCGGCGCGGCGGCTCGGCCATGACAGCTGCCGCGGTCAACGCGCTCGCCGGAGATCCGGAATGAACGATCACGGATCGCAGGAGACGCGCCGCCGGGCCGGGCGGATCACCGGTGTGGGGGTCGGGCCGGGTGACCCGGATCTCATCACGGTGCGGGCTGTCAGGCTCATCTCAGAAGCCGACGTCATCGCCTACCACTGCGCTGGGCACGGGCGCAGCATCGCGCGCGCCGCCGCCGCGCCGTACCTGCGCGCGGGCCAGATCGAGGAAGAGCTCCGCTACCCC
This sequence comes from Streptosporangiaceae bacterium, assembly GCA_030037785.1. Taxonomy (GTDB): domain Bacteria; phylum Actinomycetota; class Actinomycetes; order Streptosporangiales; family Streptosporangiaceae; genus JAJYUU01. The sequence goes on along the minus strand of JASHQA010000237.1, from coordinate 3,043 downwards.
GTCACTACCGAGGTCGGCGACCACGCGGGCGGGTATGAGGGCGCGGTGGCCGACTTCTACGCGGAAGCGACCGGCCGGCTCGCACGCCATCTGGAGGCCGGCCGGGATGTGGTGGTCCTGTGCGAGGGCGACCCGTCCCTGTACGGCTCGTACCTGCATCTGCATGAGCGCCTGCGGGGGCAGTTCCGGTCGGTGATCGTGCCGGGTGTCTCCTCGTTGTCCGCGGCAGCGGTTGCCGCTTCGGTGCCGCTGGTGCAGCACGACGAGGTCCTGACGGTACTGCCGGGCACACTGCCCGACGACGAGCTTCGGGCCCGGCTGGCCGGCAGTGACGCGGCAGCCATTCTCAAGCTCGGCCGCACGTTCGGTAAGGTGCGCTCCGCGCTGGAACAGACCGGGCTGCTGGACCGGGCGGTCTATGTCGAGCGAGCGGGCTCCGACCGCGAGCGGGTCGAGCCGCTCGCCGGGGTAGATCCGGACGGGGTTCCGTACATGTCGCTCGCGCTCGTCCCTGGCCGCGGGCACCGCGAGGTCACCAAACCGGGTGTGGTGATTGTCGGGCTAGGCCCCGGTGATCCGGCCTGGCTGACACCTGAGGCGGATGCGGCCATCGCCGAGGCGACGGACCTGGTCGGGTACCGGCCGTACCTGGCCCGCGTCCCGGTACGGCCGGGACAGCAGCGGCACGCTTCGGGCAACACTGTCGAGGCTGAGCGGTCGGCGCTGGCGCTCGATCTGGCCGCTGAGGGCTGTCGCGTCGCCGTCGTGTCGTCCGGCGACCCTGGCGTGTTCGCGATGGCGGCTGCTGTCCTCGAGCAGGCAGCGACGGGTGGTGAGCGCTGGGCGAGCGTGCCGGTGACCGTACTGCCCGGAGTCACTGCGGCGCAGGCGGTCGCGGCCCGGGCAGGTGCTCCGCTCGGACATGACTACTGCGTGCTGAGCCTGTCCGACCGGCTAAAGCCGTGGCAGGTGATCGCCGACCGGGTGGAGCACGCTGCGGCGGCGGACCTGGTGCTGGCGCTGTATAACCCGGCGTCGCGGTCACGGACCTGGCAGCTCGCCGCTGTCGCCGATGTGATTCTGCGTCATCGCAGCCCGGCGACTCCCGTGATCGTGGGGCGTGCGGTGGGCCGGGCCGACCAGCAACTGCAGGTGATCACCCTTGCCGAGCTGGGCGGCGCGGAGGTTGACATGTCGACGCTCGTGATCGTCGGGTCTAGCGCGACCAGAGTGGCGGTTCGCGAGGGTCGCCCAGTCGTGTTCACGCCGCGCCACTACGGCGAACCTGGCGAAGCAGCCAGCTCTCGGCGTCTGCGGCCGAGGAGCAGCACGGTACGTCCGCCAGCTGGGGACGGCGGACCATGACGACGGCGATGCCGAGGTCGCGTGCGGCAGCGAGCTTGCCAGCGGTCAGCTCGCCACCGCTGTTCTTGGTCACCAGGACGTCGATCCGATGCTCGCGCATGAGCGCGAGCTCTGCGGCCGCGTCGTAGGGTCCGCGGGCCAGGATCACCTGCCGCTGCGGGGGCATCGGGCCGACAGGCGGGTCGACGCAGCGGATCAGGAACCAGGTGCCCCGCAGCGGCGCGAACGTCGCCAGGTCCTGGCGCCCGGTGGTGAGGAAGACCCGGCGTCCGAGGTCCGGCAGCATGCTCGCCGCCTCGGCCAGTGACCGGGCATCATGCCAGGTGTCGCCGTCTCCGGGCAGCCATGGCGGCCGGGCTAGCCGCAGCAGCGGAACGCCGGACCGACTGCATGCGGTTGCGGCGTTGGCGGAGATGGTCTCGGCGAACGGATGCGTCGCGTCGATGACCGCGCTCGTGTGCTGATCCGTCAGCCATGCCTGCAGGCCGTCGGGGCCGCCGAAACCGCCGACCCGGACCTCGCCGGCTGGCAGGACGGGGTCACGCACGCGGCCCGCCAGCGAGCAGACCACGCGCAGACTGGGCCGCGCGGCAAGCCGCGACGCCAGTTCCCGTGCCTCGCTGGTGCCGCCCAGGATGAGGACGGCAGGGACGCGTGGCGCGGCGGCCGCTGTCATCCAGGTCCCTCGGCCGGGCTTTCGGACTCGGTCGGCTGGCTGGTGCGGCGGCGGAGCAGGTAGGTGTCCATGATCCAGCCGTGCCGCTGCCTGGCCGCCCCGCGCTCGGCGACGATGCGCTGGCCGACGTCGGCCATCCGGCCGGCGATCAGGATCTCGTTTTCTGTTCCGACGTAAGCGCCCCAGTAGATCTCGTCGTCACCGTCCGCGACATCAAACGCCGTCCTGGCGTCGAGCATGACGACAACATCGTCGCTATTCGCGGGAAAGCCCTCGGCTGCCAGCCGACGACCGGTCGTGATGTGCAGCGGACGCCCGGTCCTGGTCAGGCTGACCTGATGCTGGGCCGCCAGCGCCTGCACGCTGCTGATGCCGGGAATGACGCGAAGGTCGAAGGCCACGCTGCCGCGCGCCCGCACTTCGGCCAGCACGTGCAGGGTGCTGTCGTACAGCGCCGGGTCGCCCCAGGCCAGGAAGGCGCCGCGGCCGTCGTCGGCGAGTTCGCTGATCAGCAGCTGCTCGTAGATGCCGGCCCGGCGGGCCCGCCAGTCTTCGACTGCGGTGGCGTAGTCGGCGGCGCCGCGGTCGCGCTGCGCGTCGGCGGCAGTGACGATGCGGCAGTTGCCAGTGACGTACCGGTCACAGATCTGCGTGCGCACATCGGTCAGGCTCTCCCGGTCCTCACCCTTGTCGAGCATAAAGACGACGTCGGCGGCGTTCAGCTCGTTGATGGCCTGCACCGTCACGTGCTCGGGATTGCCGGAGCCGATGCCGACGACGGACACGGTTCTCACGACGCGCTCCTGTCGGCCCGCAGGCCGCGGTCACGGCCCTGCGAATACAGGTGGCTGTCGTCGAAGCCGGACTCGGCCAGAACCCGCCCGACGACGATGATGGCGGTGCGCCGGATTCCGGTGGCCCGGACCTGGCTGGCGAGGTCGCCGAGGCTGCACCGGATGATTTGCTCGTCTGGCCAGCTCGCCCTGGCCACCACAGCCGCGG
>JASHQA010000236.1 GCA_030037785.1 Streptosporangiaceae bacterium | reverse complement strand
GCGGGCTCGCGGCCCGGCCAGCCGGGCGCCCCCGATCAGAGAACCGGCGCCCGCGCGGGCGCGCCTCCCCTGCGGCCGCGGCACTGTGGCCGACCGGCGCTGCACCGTTGTCAGGCGCCGGCCGGCTCGGGCCGGCGCCGTGAGTATCCCCCGTACTCAATGTCCCTGGAACATTAGGTAGTCAGCGTGTTACCCAGCGTACATATGTGCTCCCGGCTGACAGCGGGGCGCCGGCCCTGTCTGGCCGGCCGGGTAGGGTCCGGCCATGCGAACCATGGCGGTCGTGCTGGCGGCCGGGTCAGGCAGCAGGTTCGGCGCAGCAGGCCCGAAGCAGCTGCGCGTCCTCGCCGGACGCACCCTGATCGAGCACTGTGCCCGGGCATTCGACGGTGCTCCCGGCATCGACGGGGTACTGGTCGTGACCGCTCCGGGCCTCGAGGACCAGGTCCGGAAGGGCCTGGCGAGCGTTGCCAAGCTCGCTGCGGTGATCGAAGGCGGCGCCAGCAGGACCGAGTCGACGAGACGGGCGCTCACCTGGCTCAGCGACACGGCTCCGGCTGACTCCAAGGTGCTGTTCCACGACGCCGCCCGGCCGCTGGTCGACCAGCGGATCATCGCGGACTGCGTGGCGGCACTCGACCACTGGCAGGCCATCAGCGTGGTGGTGCCCTCCGCCGACACCGTCGTCGAGCTGGCAGGCGAGACTATCCAGCGCGTCCTGCCGCGTCACGCGCTGGCGCGCTGCCAGACGCCGCAGGGCTTTCGGCTGTCGGTCATCAGGAGTGCCTACGAGCGCGCGGACGCCGACCCCGGCTTCGCCGCGACGCCGGCCACCGATGACTGCGGTGTCGTGCTGCGCTACCTCCCCGAGGTGACGATCGGAGCCGTCAGCGGAAGCGAGCGCAATCTCAAGATCACGTACGCCGAGGACCTAGTCATCGCGCGCGCCCTCATCGGCTCGGCTGACGGCGCCGGATGACCGCACCGCCGGGCGGCACCGCCGTAACCGCGTCCTGGTCCCGGCCAGCCCGCGCGGACTCGTGAGGAAGCCCGCTCCCCAGCACAGGTGCATCGTGGCCAGTGCGACGGGCAGCCGAGCCGCCACGCGTGCAGGCAGGTCACGCTTCGCCCTGGCCGCGACCAGCGCGATCGCGGCGGCGTAGCCGAGCGGGACCACCAGGCCGCTCGTGAGCAGCGCTGGCCAGCCGCGCGCGCCTGTCGCCAGCCCGGTGAGCCCCGCGAGTCCCGCCAGCGCCCCGGCACCGATCCCCCCGACGACCAGCGGGGGCGCCAGGTATCGCAGACTCAGGGTGCCCGGGTGCTGCCGGCACACCTCCCGCCGCCAGCGGCCGTAACGGTAGTACTGGACCGCCAGTTCTCGCACGGTCGTCCGCGGCCGATACGTCACGGCCAGTTCCGGCTGGAACCACACCAGGCCGCCGCGGCAGCGGATGCGGTGGTTCAGCTCCCAGTCCTCGGCGATCTCGAACCGCTCGTCGAAGCCGCCGGCCTGCTCGATCGCGGTCCGCCGGAAGACGCCCAGGTACGCGGTCGCCGCTGGCCCCGACCCGCCACCGGTGTGGTTGCGCGCGGGCCCGACCCCGAATGGGGAGGTCATGGCCCAGGCCACGGCGCGCTGAAACACCGTGACCCCCTCCGCCGCCATGACGCCGCCGACATTGGCAGCGCCCGTGTCACGCAGCGTCCGGACGGCAGTCCTGATGTACCCGTCGGGGAGCAGCGACCTGGCATCGACACGGACCACGACCGGGTGCCGGGACACGGCGAGCGCCCGGTTCAGCGCGACCGGAATGCGGCCGCTCGGATTGTCGATCACCGTGATCCGCGGGTCCGCCGCGGCCAGGGCCCTGGCGAGCTGCGCTGTCCGGTCGGCGGACGGCCCGACCGCGAGGACCAGCTCCAGTTCTCCGTCGTAGTCCTGGCTGAGGACGCGGCCGACCGACTCGGCGAGGTAGCGCTCCTCGTTGCGGGCTGGCATCACCACGGAGACCGGCTCGGCTACTGACCTGTCGGTGCGACGGGCCGGGTAACCCCGCGGAGCTTGCCGGGGCAGCTGACGGCCCGCATCCCCCCGCGAGGACCGGGGCAATATCGGGCGGACCAGTCCAGCGTGACCGCCCAGGGGATCACTCATAGTAATCGAAAAGTTACCCGGCACTCCGCGCCGGTAACCGCCGCAGCCCTGGCCCGCCGTCAGCTCACAGGGCTGGGTCCTCCAGCATCTCGGTCACCAGCGCGGCGATCGGCGAGCGCTCGGACCTGACGAGCGTCACGTGCGCGAACAGCGGATGGCCCTTGAGCTTCTCGATGACCGCGACTACCCCGTCGTGGCGCCCGACGCGCAGGTTATCGCGCTGGGCGATGTCATGCGTCAGCACGACCCTGGAACCGGCGCCGATCCTGGACAGCACGGTCAGCAGCACGCCGCGCTCAAGCGACTGCGCCTCGTCTACGACGACGAACGAGTCATGCAGCGACCGGCCCCGGATATGGGTGAGCGGCAGCACCTCGAGCATCTCGCGGTCCAGCACTTCCTCGATCACAGCCTGGGACGTGACCGCCGACAGGGTGTCGAAGACCGCCTGCGCCCAGGGGTTCATCTTGTCCGCCTCGGAGCCCGGCAGGTAGCCGAGATCCTGGCCGCCGACCGCATAGAGCGGACGGAACACCACGAGCTTGCGATGCTGGCGGCGCTCCATCACGGCCTCCAGCCCCGCGCACAGCGCCAGCGCCGACTTGCCAGTTCCGGCCCGGCCGCCCAGGGACACGATGCCGACCTCCGA
>JASHQA010000235.1 GCA_030037785.1 Streptosporangiaceae bacterium | reverse complement strand
CAGGTTCGCCTCGCGACGGCCGCCAATTCTCGGCAGGCGGGCAGGCGCGCCCGCTGCGCCCAGCGAGGCCGGCTCGCCAGGGCCGGGGCCGGGGCCAAACCGGGCTCGCAGCGTCCCGCCGCCAGTAGCTGCCTGGCCGGCCGGCGCGCCAGCCAGCCGGTTCATGGACGGCCCCCCGACGGGTAGCAGATACCCGGACCTGCAAGGCACCCGACCGTCGGCTGCACGTGACTCCCAGCCCGGCCGGGCCGGTGTCCCGGCGCCGTCGCCATCAGGGAACCCCTACGACGAGCCGGTAGACAGGCAGGATCTCGCAGACAGCTGGGACGACTATCCCAGTCAGCCGGTCGGCTCGCGAGGTGGGTACGGGTCGGAATACCAAACAGCACCTGGATACGAGCCCACGGACCGCCCGAGCCCGCCGTCCGGCTACGCCAGGCCCGGCCAGGGCTACCCGGCCGACATCGAGCACGCCGACGCTGCGAGCAGGCCAGGCAGGGCGCGACACGCCGGTCGATCGGCCGCCCATGGCCGCGGCGGCCGGTCCGGCCGGCCGGGTTACCCCGATGATGCGGTCCGCGGCGGTCGGCCCGGTTACTCCGACGATGCGGTCCGCGGCGGAAGTCGACCGGGTTACCCGGAGGATGCGGCCCGCGGCGGGCGGCCCGGTTACGGCGACCTGGACGGGGTCGCATCCGGCGGGACTGGCTACTCTGACGAGCCGCGTTACCCGTCTGAGCCAGCAGCCGCCGACTACGGCGAGTCTGCGGGGGCCGGGCGCCGCCAGGGCAGTGACAGGGCGTCGGGATGGCCTGCCGACCAGGCTCACGGCTGGCCGCAGGACTACTCGCAAGGCTGGCCGCAGACCGCCGGCCAGTGGCCGGATGAGGAGCGAGACCCGCTCGGCCCGCCGCAGCCAGCAGCCGAACTCCATCACGACGGACGGGGTCGGCGCGGCGGCCCGGCCAGGGCCTGGCCGGCCCCCGATGATGACGACGAAGGTGAGACGTGGTGACCAGGTCCAGGTACTGGCGCATCGGCCTGTGCCTGTTGGTCGTGCTCGTGCTGGGCGGGATCTACGCGGTAGCCAGGACTGGCCACGCCCCCGCCGCATCGGCGCGCCGAGTTGCGACCGGCCGGGCCACCGTGTCGACCGCGGTCCGGGTGTGCCCGGCGCCCGGCTCGCCAGGTCCGACTGCGGCGTCAGTTGATCTCGCCGCCGTGCCGGGCTCGGCCAAAACCGGCTCGGCCGTGATCCGGGCGCTCGCGCCGGCCGGCAGCTCGGCTACGGGCCAGGTCGTGTCCACCGTGAAGCGGCCTGGCGTGCTGCAGGTAGCCAGCGTGCCCGTCGCACCCGCGCTGACTCCAGCCGAGCAGGCCGGCCAGCCAGGGTCTAGTACCAGCATCCGCACGCTGCCGGGGCAGGGCGGCGTACAGGTCAGCGCGACCGGGGCGCTGGCTCAGGGCCTCCAGGTCGAGCAGACCGGTCCGAGCGGGCTGGTGACGGCGCAGTGCAGCGCCCCCGGCACCAGTTTCTGGTTCGTTGGGCCAGGGCAGAAGTCGGCGGGCACCATCGAGCTGTACCTGACCAACACCGGCAGCGAGCCCGCGGATGCCCAGGTGCAGGCCGTGACCGACGAGAGCACCGGCGCTCCGGTACTCGGGAACGCGGACAACGGCATCACGGTGCCGCCCGACGGCATGGTCGTGCAGTCGCTCGGTCAGCTGCTGCAAGGGTCCAACATCGTCGCCCTCAACGTCACGACCACGGTCGGCCAGGTTGTCGCTGCGGTCCGGGAAACCCAGTCGCCCGGCTCTGACGGCAGCTGGCTTCCGCCCGTCCAGGCCCCCTCGAAACACCTCACCATCCCTGGCGTGCCCTCGAGCGGGCCGGCTGCGCTCTACATCGCAGTGCCAGGGACCGCGGCTGCCAACGTGAAGCTGACCGCGATCACCGAAAAGGGCTCCTACCAGCCCACCGGCGGAACCGGCATCGACCTGCTCGGCGGCTCGGCGTCGATCATCCCGCTGCCGTCGCTCGCCGGCGTGGCGGGTGCGGTGTCGATCACGTCGAGCGCTCCGGTCGTGGCCGCGATGCTGGTGTCTGGTGGTCCAGCTGGGTCGCCGGGCGTGATGGCGGTCAGCAGTGGCCCGGTTCGGGAGCAGGGTGTGCTGGCAGCCAACCCGACGGGAGCCGCCGGACTCGTGTTGTCGGCACCGGGCAAGGCGGCGCGGGTCCGGATCACCACGGCCACCCCGACTGCGGCGGCGTCCGGTCAGACCGGCCAGGTCGTGGACATCAGCAAGAGGTCGTCGGTCATCGTGTCGGTCGGGCCGCCTTCCGGCAGCAGCGCGAGCCAGTTCACCGTCGTCGTGACGCCGCTGCCGGGCTCAGGGCCGGTGTACGGAGGCGGGGTGATCACCGTCGGCGGGACGGTGCAGTCAATCCTCGCGGTGCCGAGCTCGCCGACGTGGATACCGTTGCCCGGCGTCAACGAGTCCGTCGAGGCGATCCTCGGCGGGTAGCCGGTAGCCGCCATCACCGCGGGCAGCCGTCGCCGGGGTGGCTATTCCTCCGCTGGGTAACCGGGGTCGACGGTTTGCGGGTCGATCCCGAGCCAGTGCGCGAACTGCTCGACGATCACGTCGAGAACGAGTTCGGCCAGCTCTTCCTCTCCGTCGGCGCGTGCCAGCAGCGGCCGGCGGTACAGCACGATCCGAGCGGGGGCGCGTGGCTCGCGGTGGTCGTCCGTGCCCCGCTGGCCGGGCAGGGAGTGCAGTCCAGCCGGATCCTGCAGGCCACGCGGGGCAGATCCAGGTTCGAGCCGCGCCAGCGGGATCGGGTCCGGGTCGTCCAGGTCAGGCAGGATCGGCGGGATTTCCTCAACCGCGAACTCGATCCCTGCCAGCTCGGCCTCCCAGCGCGGCTCCAGCTGGGAGACCGCGAGCAGCACCAGGTCATCGAACCGCTGGGAGCGGGTCCGGTGCAGGGGCACACCCGGTGGCACCAGCGCGCCTCGCAGTCCGCGGCCATGCCGATCCCGCCGCCGGAGCTGGCCCGACTTCGGCCGACTCCCGTCCTCGTCGTCGCGCACAGCTTCCGAGCGTATCGCGCGCGCAGCGAGCCTGACCGGCTGCCGTCATCTGGTCGGCGGAGACACGATCGTGCAGTGTGCCCCGGGTGGTGGCGTTAACGCCCGGCGGTCGATACCGTCAGCCGTTGTGAGCGACCATCACGACCACGCCCGCCGCCCAGCTCAGGGATGGGCCGGTCGCCAGCACGACCGGAGACGGTGACGCGGTGCCTGCTCGCCAGTGTTCCCGGCCAGCTTGCAAGCGGGCCGCTGTCTACACGCTGACCTACGTTTACCGAGACTCGACAGCAGTCTTGGGCCCACTGGCGGCCGTGGTGGAGCCGCACTGCTACGACCTGTGCGAGCGCCACGCCGACCGGATGACCGCACCCCGCGGCTGGGACGTGGTCAGGCTGCCGGTTGCGCCGGCGGTGGACGCGGTCGCGGTGGCTGAGGATCTCGAAGCACTGGCCAATGCCGTCCGGGAGGCTACCGTGCCGCAGGTGCCGCCCGAGCCAACCGGGCAGGGGATCGAGGTCACCCGCCGGGGACATCTGCGAGTGCTGCGGTCGGCGCCGTCGGATGGCGGACGGGTGTAGTACGGCGCTACGGAGAGCGCCAGCCGCCTGTCGGAACGGACGCCGGTAGGATCCCTGGTGCGCGCAGCCGCGGGCCGCGGCCAGGACGAGCAACAGGAGACGCGTATGAAGATCGATAGCTGGCTGCTTGAGATCCTGGCCTGCCCTAAGTGTCACGCGCCGCTGCGGGCTGATGACGCCGCCAGCGAACTGGTCTGCACGAGTGCCGACTGCGGGCTGGCGTACCCGGTGCGTGACGACATCCCGGTGCTGCTGATCGACGAAGCACGCGACCCGGCGGCAGGCCGAAGCCAGGAGTGAGGATCCATCGCCACCGGCGCGGCATCGGCGTCCCCATCGTCGGCGGGTAGCAAGCACGGCGCGGGCAGGCGAGCGGTCATCGCTGCCCTTGGGGCCAACCTGGGGATCGCGCTGACCAAGTTCGTGGCGTTCGCGCTGACCGGCTCCGCCTCCATGCTCGCCGAGGCCGTCCACTCAGTTGCGGACTCCGGTAATCAGACGCTCCTGCTCCTCGGCCGCCGTCGGGCCCTCCGCGCCGAGACCGGGGAGCACCCGTTCGGGTTCGGCGGCGAGCGCTACTTCTACGCATTCCTCGTCGCAGTCGTCGTCTTCACTGTCGGAGCCGTGTTCTCTTGCTACGAGGGGATCCAGCGGATCAGGTCTCCGGAGCACCTGACCTCGCCCGCGATCGCGTTCGGGGTGCTCGGCGTGGCCATCGTGCTCGAGTCGTTCTCGCTGTGGAATGCCGTGCACGAGGCCAGCCCGACCCGGGGTCGCGCTAGCTGGCTGGGCTTCGTCCGGCGGGCCAAGGCGCCGGAGTTGCCGGCCGTGCTGCTCGAGGACGTTGCGGCGCTGAGCGGCCTGCTGCTGGCGCTGATCGGCGTCACGGTCGCGACTATCACGCATGACGACCGTTACGACGCGGCGGGATCCATCGCCATCGGCGTCCTTCTCGGCTGCGTGGCCGTTGTCCTCGCGACCGAGATGAAGAGCCTGCTGATCGGCGAGTCGGCGAGTCCGGCCGTGCAGGCTGCGATCGTCGCTGCCATCGAGGCCGGGCCGGAGGTGCAGCGTGTCATTCACCTGCGAACCTTGCACGTCGGACCCGACACGTTGCTCGTCGCCGCGAAGATCGGCGTCCGGCACGACGACACGGCGCGCAGCGTCGCGGCCGGAATCGACGCGGCCGAGAGCCGGATTCGCGCCGCAGTACCGATCGCGGAGCTGATCTTCCTCGAACCGGACATCTATCGATCGGACCGGGACGACTCCGCAGACCCGGCCATCACCTCAGTCGAGGCAGCGCGGCGAGCCGCGGAGGCTCGCCGCGCAGGCCCCGGGCCCACCGGCTAGCTCCGACGCTGCCGTTCCGCGCTTGTCCGCCGTCGGGCCTGCTGAGGCGGCCCGTGGTGACCGTTCGGGGGGCAGGGTGACCGTTGGCGGGGCCTGGCGACCGGTCAAGGGGCCAATGGTGACCGTTCGAGCGCCAGAGCGACCATTGGCAAGCCTTAGCGACCAGTCGGTGGGACGAAACTTCGCGAATCGGGCCGAAATTCGGTCCATGTGGTCGCCATGACTCGTTTGCGGGCGCCATGACTCGTTTGCGGGCGCGCCATGACTCGTTTGCGGTCGCTATCGCGCCCCGATGGCGGAACCTTGGGCCACGCCGCGGTTACCACCGCCGGCCGATGACGGGTTCCTGAGCCGCCCGCTGTCACGCAGCGCTGCCAGGTCACCGTCACGCGCCGCGTTGG
>JASHQA010000234.1 GCA_030037785.1 Streptosporangiaceae bacterium | reverse complement strand
CGGCGCGCAGGACCGCCGGGGGCACGCGCAGGCCCCGGTGCGCGCGGCGGCCGGTCATGCCGGGGTGCCGGCCGCTGCTGGCCGCCGCGGCATGACCCGGTAGGCGGACAGGTCAAACCGCCGGACCCGGTACCGGTACAAGAACGTGTGGTCGGGCCAGTTGTTGGTGTTCCGGCCGGAGGACGTGGTGTACCAGCTGTGGCAGCCCGTTTCCCACACCGATCTCCGGCTGGCCGACGTGACCCACCGGGTGAACCCGTCCTGGACGTCAGGACGCACGTCAAGCCACGCCAGCCGGCCCGCGCCGAGCGCGCGGATGGCGCCGAGCACGTAGCCGATCTGGCCTTCGAGCATGTACAGGATCGAATTTCCGCCGAGGTTGGTGTTCGGCCCGTAGAGCAGGAAGAAGTTCGGGAACCCGGTCACGCTGATGCCGAGGTAGGCCTGCGCGCCGTCCCGCCAGGCGTCCTCGAGCCGCCAGCCGCCCAGGCCGGTCACCCGCATCGGCGCCAGGAAGTCCACGGCCCGGAAGCCGGTGCCGTAGATGATCACGTCCGCGGGCCGGGCGGTACCGTCGGCCGTCAGCACGCCGTCGGACGTTATCCGGTCGATCGGGTCGGTGACGAGCTCGACGTGCGGCTGCGTCAGCGCCGGGTACCAGTCGTTGGAGAACACCACCCGCTTGCAGCCCATCACGTAGTCGGGGACGCACTGGGCGCGCAGCCGCGGATCGGTGATCTGGGCGTTGAGCTGGCGGCGCCAGAGCTGCATGGGCCCGGCGAGGAGCTTCGGGGACAGCACAAACCCGCTGGTCAGCAGCTCACCGTAGAGGAAGGTGCGAAGCCGGTCAGCCTTGCGGATGACCGGCACGCGCTCGAACACCGCCAGCTCGGCGGCGCGGTAGGGACGGTCGGGCTTCGGCAGCACGTACGGGGCGCTGCGCTGGTAGACGTCGACGTGGGCCGCGACCTTGGCGACCTCGGGCACGAACTGGATGGCGCTGGCCCCGGTGCCGACGACGGCGACGCGCCGGCCAGCGAGGCTGACGTCGTGGTTCCACCGGCCGGAGTGCCAGGACGGGCCAGCGAACTCGTCGCGGCCGGCGATGTCCGGCAGGGCCGGCCTGCCTAGCTGGCCGACGGCGCAGACCACGGCGGTTGCCTGCAGTTCGCTGCCGTCGGAGAGGGTGAGCTGCCAGGTCGCGGCGCGGCCATCGAACGCGGCCGAAACGACGCCAGCGCGGAAGCGCAGGTGGGGGCCGAGGCCGTGCTCGGCGACCAGCGCGTGCAGGTAGCGGAGGATCTCGTCGCGGGCCGGGAAACGCCGGCTCCAGCGCCAGGGCTGGAACGAGAAGGAGTAGAGCTGGGACGCCACATCGCAGGTCAGGCCCGGATAGCTGTTATCGCGCCAGGTGCCGCCGAGGTCGTCGGCCCGGTCAAGCACGACGAAGTCGTCGATGCCGGCCTTCTTCAGCGCGATCGCCATGCCGATCCCGCCGAACCCGGCGCCAATGATCACCACTCGGTAGCGCATAGCACTCCCTCGCGCTCCGCCTGTCCGCGGCACGGACGCGGCACGGACGCGGACGCGGCACGGGCAGCATACCGAAACCCCGCTCGGGGGGAAGCCGCTGTTCGGGCGTCCGGTCCCCGCCGCGGCGCGGTGATGTGGCTAGGCTGCGGGCTGGCCGCCGGTAGCCTGTCGGCTGGGAGCCGATCGGTCGGCTCCCCGTGCACGAAGGGATCTGGTATGCGGGCGAGAATGACCAACGCCGCCGTCATGCTGCTCGCCCGGACGACGCCGTACGTGGAGTCGGAGTTGCTGGGGCTAGCAGGCCTGGTCGGGCCGGGCAGCGTCTGCATCGACGTCGGCGCGGCGGCCGGGCTGTACAGCCTGGCCCTGTCCCAGCTCGCCGGACCCACCGGGCAGGTGCACAGCGTCGAGCCAGTGACATTCGCGCATCCGGTGTGGCGCCGGGTCCTGGGCAGCCAGGGCTACCCGAACGTGCGCCACCACGCCGTGGCGCTGGGCGCGGAGGCCGGATCTGGCGTGATGAGCGTGCCCAGCGGCCGCTACCTGCACGTGACCGGCCGGTCCTTCCTCGCGGGGAAGGCCACCGGCCTGGGCCCGAATGTGGAGTTCGCCTCCCACGAGGAGGTTCCGGTCACGGTCGAGACCCTCGACGCGCTGATCGAGCGGGCTGGCGTGACGCGGCTCGACTTCATCAAGATCGACACGGAGGGCGGCGAACTGCACGTCCTGCAAGGCGGCGAGCGCGCGATCAAGGAGTTCCGGCCGGCGATCCTGGTGGAGATCGAGGCACGCCACACCGCCCGCTACGCCTATGCCCCGGATGACCTCGTGGGCTGGCTCACGGCGCGCGGCTACCGCATGTACACCTGGCGCGACAGCTGGCAGCCGACCGGCCAGGTCACGGAGGACCAGCGGAACTACCTGTTCCGGCCGGACCCGCTGCCGGCCCCCTGAGAGCCGCTAGCCCTCAGCCTGCTGCCAGCCGCACGCGGTGGCACCTCGGCCGGCCGCGGCCGCGCAGGCCGCGGCCGGCACCCAGGCGCTACAGCGTCCCTGCCCCTGCCCGGCGCATCAGCCCTGCCGGGTCCGCCAGCCTTCCGCGTAGTGGTCCCGCACTTCCTTGGTGTAGGGCGCGGGCGCCACGGTGGCCCGGACCTCGAGCTGGCGGTGCGGCCGCTCGACCGACGCCTTCTGCGATCCGCCGTCGGGCTCGCCCCACACCAGCGTGACTTCCGTGCCGACCGCGAGGTCGTTGTCGACGGTGGACAGCGACAGCACCGCGCGCTCGTTGCCGCTGTAGCCGGTGAACATGGAGAAGCCCACCAGCTTGCCGTTCAGCAGGATGCTGTCGTAGTTGGCCGAGGCGTAGTTCGACACCGGCAGCTCGAGGAACTTGTACGGGACCACGCTCGGGTCGAAGAACGAAGCGAAGATCTTCGCCACGTCCTCGTGGTTCCACGCCAGCGTCACCTTGCGGCGCTGGGCTGAGATGTCCATCCGCTCCAGCGCCTCGCGGCCGATGAAGTCGTGGTCGAACTTCACCATGTGGCCGTAGCCGAGCTGGTACGGCGTCATGTAGTAGTCCTCGATGTTGTCGGACACGAAGCTGCCGCCGATCGAGCCGCCGCGGCCCTCGTACCCGGCTGCGGGCAGCCACTCCCGGTAGGGCTTCATCTGCTCGCCGGTGTAGATGGCGGGCAGCGGCGAGGGGATCCAGCCCGACTCCAGCGCGTTCGTCGCGTACGCCCGCGCGCCCACCGCGGCGATGCCGAACTCCGCGCCTGCCTCCAGGATCGCGTTCCGGATCTCCTCGTACTCCCCGTACGGGCCCCAGACCTCGAGGCCCGGCTGGCCGGCCATGCCGTGCCGCAGCGCCCGGACCTTCCGGCCCGCGATGTTGATGTAGTCGGTGTGGAAGAACTTGATGTCCGGGAACGGCCCGCCGTTGAGCTTCTCGATCACCTGTGCGGCGTTCGGCCCCTGGATCTGGAACCGGTACTGGGTGCGGGTGACCGCCTTGCCCATGGGCCGCGACGGGGACCGGTCGTCCCGCACCAGCTCGACATCCCAGTTGCCGGTGTCCACGTGGTACTGGAACCAGTTCACGGTCGGCACCCGGCCGACCCACTCGTACTCGTTCTCCTCGAGGTGGAACAGGATGCCGTCCCCGATCACGTACCCGTCGTAGCTGCACGGCACGAACTGCTTGGCCCGGTTGAGCGGGAAGTTCGCGAAGCTGTTGATGCCGAGGTGGGAGAGCAGCTTGAGGGCGTCAGGTCCCTTGAGGTAGAGGTTTGCCATGTGGTGCGTCTGGTCGTACAGCACGACGGTGTCCACCCAGGCGTGCTGCTCGTGCTGCCAGTTGCTGAACTCGGTCGGGACGACCGGGTAGACGTAGGCGCCTTCCTGGGAGCTGCGCAGCAGCTCGACTGGGTTGACTGTCTGTAGCAAATCTTCCAAGCTCTGACGTTGCACGGTTACCCGCCTTCTCTGCTTTCCAGGTTTCCCGGGCCAGCCGGATCCCCCGAGGCCGTGCCCGCACGCCCATGATGTACCTAAAGCGCGCTGTTGTCGCGGTCGATCCCAGCCCGTGGAAGAGCTTTCCCGGCCACCGGGCCGGACCGCCCAGCTCGTGCGGTCAGCGCGGCGGGAGGCCGGGGTGGGACGAGGGCCCGCTGGACCCGGCCGGGTACTCGGCCAGCGGGACGGTGTCCTTGGCCCACGCGTCCAGGACCGGGCCGAGGACCCGCCACGACTCCTCGGCCTCG
Organism: Streptosporangiaceae bacterium; assembly: GCA_030037785.1. Lineage (GTDB taxonomy): Bacteria > Actinomycetota > Actinomycetes > Streptosporangiales > Streptosporangiaceae > JAJYUU01. The sequence continues at coordinate 3,136 of JASHQA010000234.1, read as the reverse complement.
TCGCCGCGGATGGACAGCGCGGTCTCCCCGGTCAGCACGTCGAGCAGCAGGCGGCCGTACGGCGGCAGTTCGGCCGGCTCGTGCCGGGCGCGCAGGATCAGGGGCACGAGGCTGAAGCGCGCGTGCGGACCGGCGCCGGTGAGCTCCAGGGTGAGGTCCTCGGGCTCGAGCCCGAACCGCAGCAGGTTGGGCGGCGGATCCTGCGCCGTGTCGATCGGCAGGTGGGGAACGGGCCGGAAATGCACGACCACCTCCTTGCGGTCGGCCGCGACGGCCTTGGCGGTGCGCAACCGGAACGCGGTCCCCGACCACCGCCAGCTGTCGAGCTCGAGCCGCACCTCGGCGAAGGTCTCCGTGGCCCGCGCCGGGTCGACGCCGTCCTCGTCGGCGTAGCCCGGAATGTCGCGCCCGCCGACCAGGCCCGCGGTGTACCGCGCCCGCCGGGTGGCCAGGCCGTCAGCGCCGTCCAGCGGGCGAACGGAGCGCAGCACGTCGACCTTGCGGTCGCGCAGGTCGCGCTCGCTGACGCTGATCGGCGGCTCCATCGCGACGAGGCAGAGGATCTGCAGCAGGTGATTCTGGACCATGTCCTTCAGCGCGCCGACGCCGTCGTAGTAACCCGCCCGCCCCTCCAGCGCGAGGGATTCCTCCCAGATGATCTCGATCTCGGCGATGTGGGAGCTGTTCCACAGCGACTCAAGGACCCGGTTCGCCAGCCGGGTGCCGAGCAGGGTCTGCACCGTGGTCATGGCGACGAAGTGGTCGACGCGGAAGATCTCGCGCTCGTCCAGGAACCCGGCGAGCTGGTGGTTCAGCGCGACGGCGTCGTGCAGGCTCTCGCCGAACGGCTTCTCCAGGACCAGCCGGCTGCCGCCGGGCAGCCCCGCCTCGCGCACGGCGGTGATCGCCGCGGGGAAGACGGCGGGCGGCAGGGCCAGGTACACCGCGACCGGCTCGCCGCCGCCGAGGCACGCCGCCACGCTGGCGGCGTCGGCCAGGTCCAGCTTCTGGTAGCTCGTCGCGGCGACGACATCGCGGCGGGCGCTGGCGGGCAGGTCGCCGGCCACCCGCTCCAGCCAGTCCGTGGCGTGCTCGCGGTACCGCTCGTCGGTCCAGTCCTCCCGGCTGGCCGCGATGACCCGGAACCCGTCGCCCAGGTAGCCCGCTGCGCGCAGCGCGGCCAGGCCGGGCAGCAGGTACCGGCCGGTGAGGTCGCCGGTAGCCCCGAAGATCGCGAGCCGCTCGATCATCGTGCTCGTTGCCAGCCTGCCGCCACGCTGTTCCGGTCAGAAGGTGATCAGCGGCTTGATGACGTTGTCCTGCTTCTGGTCGAACATCCCGAACGCCCGCTCCATGTCGCTGAAGGGGAAAGTGTGCGTGGTCATGAGCGTCGGGTCGACGCGGCCGGTCTCCAGCACCCGCAGCAGCCGTTCCATCCGGAGCCTGCCGCCGGGGCACAGGCCGGTCGCGATCGTTTTGTCGGCCATGCCGACGCCCCACTCGACGCGGGGGATGTGCACGAACTCCCCTTCGCCGAAGTAGCCGGTGTTGGACACGGTCCCGCCCGGCTTCGTCGCCTTGACCGCGGCCTGGAAGGTGACATCCGCGCCCAGCGCCTCGATCGACGTGTCGACCCCCTCGCCGTCGGTCAGGTCGAGGATCCGCTGGACGACGTCCTCCTTGCTGAAGTCCACGATCTCGTCCGCGCCGTAGGTGCGCGACAGTTCCTGCCGCTCGGGCACCGACTCCACGCCGATGATGAGCCCGGCCCCGCGCAGCTTGGCCCCGGCCGTGGACATGAGCCCCACCGGCCCCTGCGCCAGCACCGCCACCGTGCCGCCGATCGGGATGTGGCCGTTCTCGGCGCCCATGAACCCGGTGGAGAGCATGTCGCAGCAGTACACCGCCATGTCGTCCGGGACGCTGTCCGGGATCTTGGCCATGTTGGCGTTGGCCTCGTTCACGTGGAAGTACTCGGCGAAGATCCCGTCCTTGGTGTTCGAGAACTTCCAGCCGCCGAGCGGCGCGCCCGACTGTGACGCGTAGCCGTCCTGCGCGGCGGGGTGGCCCCAGTCCGGCGTGATCGCGCCGACGACCACCCGGTCGCCCGGCCGGAAGTCGGTGACCTCGCTGCCCACCTCGTGGACGACGCCGACCGCCTCGTGGCCGAGGGTCAGGTTCTGCCGCGGGCCGACGCCCCCGCTGACAGTGTGCGAGTCCGAGGTGCAGATGAGGGCTCTCGTCGTCTTGATGACGGCGTCGTTCGGACCGGGCCGCGGAATCGGCTTGTCCATGAACCCGACGTGTCCTATTTCCTCCATGACGAAAGCCTTCATGACTCGCCCCCCCGCAGCTTGCTCCCCCGGACCGCTCTCGCTTCCCCGGTTCTCTTACCCGCGCCGCTCCGGCGCATACCAGGTCAGGATGGGGGAACGGCTGCCGCCCCCGCGCGGTCGTGCGTTACGTCCCCGGACCGGTGACACCGGAGATCAGCGACGCGGTCGCGGTGCTCGCCGACGTCACGGTGTCGATGCCGACGATCGAGAGGATCTTGGTGGGTGTCGTGATCGTCACCGTGACCCGGATGGCGTCGGTCCCGACCGCGGTCACGGCGCCAGCAACGCCGACCGCGGACAGATACGCCCGGGCGGCCGCGATCGCCTCGGGCTGGTCGACGACGAGGGTCGCGCCGGCGTAGGCCGCCGACTGATCGACCTGGTCGGCTCCGGCGCGGGCCGCCTCCTGAGCGTACGAAGCCGCCCGCTGGTAATTGTCCAGCTTGGTGCCGGCGTCCACCACCAGCCCCGCGAACGCGAGCAGGGCCGGGAAGAGGATTGCGACGAACAGAGTCAGCGCGCCCCGCTCGTCTCGCCAGGACAAGGCCCAATCGGGCGCCCGGCGCTCGCTACCGCTGCGGCGCGGGCCCGTCCGTGCCTGGTGTCGGCGAGGCAGGCGGCTCACCTCTGGCGATAGGGGTCAAGCGGCGATGTGAACGTCTCGCTGATCGTGTCGCTACCCGGCAATCCGGGCACGATGATCTGCGCCAGCGACACCACGCACCGCACCGTTGCGGACACGGCCGCAGGCTGCCCGACCTGTGCCTGGAAGCCAGGCGTACTGCTGCTGCCGCTGGTAT
>JASHQA010000233.1 GCA_030037785.1 Streptosporangiaceae bacterium | reverse complement strand
GCAGCCGGGCGCTCGTCCGCGTCGGGGGCGCGGGCGTGCGCCCGGTCACTTCCTGGCGACGAAGACGAACTCCAGACCGGGCCGGTCGGGCGCATCGCGTACCTCGTCGAGCTGGTAGCCGTGCGCCGCGAGCGATTCGGCGACTTCGTCGCGGTCCCGGAACCGCAACGTCGAGTCCGACGTGATCACCGTGTCGTTTGCTTCAAAAACGACGACAGAGCGGAACGACACCAGCTTTCCGCAGACCTCGGTTAGTTCGTGCCACGACTGGACTACGCCCGCACCCTCGATCTGGTTGCGCGTGAAACTCTGCTCGCGCGTCCAGCCCAGCCACGCCTGCCGCGCCGGGTCGCGGGTCTCGAACACCAGCCGCCCGCCGGGACGCAGTGCGGTGCGCACGCCGCGCAGCGTCGCCGACCACTCCTCGTCGGTCGTGAACACCTGCGCCACGTTGCCGGTCATGGTGGCGAGGTCCACCTGCAGCGGCGGCAGGCTGGTCGCGTCGCCGTGCAGCCAGCGCACCGCAGCCGCGCCCGGCTTGGCCCGCGCTATCGCCAGCGACGCGCCAGCCGGGTCGACGCCGGTGACCTCGAGGCCGCAGCCCGCCAGCAGGCATGCGAACGTGCCCGTGCCGCAGCCCACATCCAGCACGCTGCGCGCCCCGAACTCGGCCGCCATCGCCGCGTAGGCGTCCAGATCGCTGCGGTCCGGATCGAGTGGGTCGTAGATCCGGGCCAGCCGCGGATTCGCAAAGATCGCATCGGCCATGCTGCGCAGCGTAGGGGCGGCCGGGCGCCCACCGCGAGCCGATTCGTCAGCTGCGCACCGACGGAAAGTCGACGAACCTCGGTGGGGTCGTGGCGTCCGATCGTGGCGTGCTCCTCCGCACCGCCGTGCGGCAGCCAGCTAGCCAAGCGGGAAGGCGGCGATGGTTCGCCACTGGCCGGGGCGAGTGTCCGGATCGCCAGGGTGCGGGCCGGTCATCAAGATCACCTCCGCTGCGGTCGACTCGATTGGCAGATAGGGACGGACCGAGTCGGCGGCGGCGCGCAGGGCCGCTGCCCCGCCGATGTGACCCATCGTCAGGTGCGGGATCACCTCAGGGAACTGCCCGCCATAAGGCGGGCAGGACGGGAACGCGGTGAATACCAGGTCGGTCAGCGCGGCGAACGGCGCGGGGTCGCGCGGGCCGAGCCAGACGATCTCCTCGCCGAACCAGCCGACCCGGTCAAGCGTGAACGTGAACCCGGGCTGCCCGAGGAACAGCCTGCCCAGCGAGCCGAGCAGCGCACTGTCTATCCCGGCGGGCGGCAAGAACGGGTACAGCACCGTGATGTGCGCTGGCACCCCGTCCCTGGCGGCCTCGTCCAGCCGGGCACGGTGCAGGCCAACGGCCGACTCGGCGGCAGCCACGGGCAGGAGCAGCGCGCTCTCCCAGCCGTCACGCGCACCCGTGAACAAGGCTGGCACGCTGGCGAGGTTACTCCGCCAGCCTCATAGACGCCTCGCCGAGGCGGTTGGCGTGCTCACGTCCATGGCGGAGCCGCAGTCTCCGGGTCACCCATGAGCTACCTAGTTTGTGAGTGATTATTGACATACTGGGTCTGGCAGGGAACTGTGTACGTTGTGGCTGAGGGATCCCGCTCCCGACTAATGAGCCGCACCAGAACGAACAGCAGCACTCGGCAGGCCCCGTCTGATGCGCCGAAGGCCGCATCGGACGGCACGGCTGAATGTGAGCTCGCGTCCCCATCCGGCCGAAGTCAGGAGTTCACGCCGTGGCAAGCCAACCCATCCTTGATTTCATCGCGCTCGGCTCGACGCTATTGCACCCCGACATCACGATCCCAGATCTGCGCACCGCCATCGCTCAGGTATCCGCCGGACGACCGCCGGTGAACGGCCAGGTCGCCAGCGTCACCGAGTCCCCCGTCGCCGCACACTGGCTCCGGCACGAGAGCGTCAGCGACGACGACACGCCGGTGCTGATGTGGCTCCACGGCGGGGGTTTCGTAGCCGGTGATCCAACCATGACGTACGGCTTCGGCTGCTACCTCTCGGAACGGGCGAGCGTTCGGATCTTCGCCCCCTGCTATCGACTCGCCCCGGAGAATCCCTTTCCCGCGGCCCTCGATGATGCGCTCACTGCCTACCGGGCGCTGATAGATCTGGTGGATCCCGGCCGGGTCGTGGTGGGCGGTGACTCGGCCGGCGGCGGGCTCGCCCTGTCGCTCCTGATGGAGCTGCGCGACCAGCACGACCCACTGCCCGCGGCGGGCCTCACGTTCTCGGCCTGGACAGACATGGCGGTCACCGGCGAGTCGCTGCGGACGAGGGCGGAATACACCTTCGGAATGAGCGAACCGCTCGTCCGGAGGTGCGCGGACGCCTACACGGGCGGGCACGATCGCCGTGACCCTCGTGTCTCACCGTTGTACGGCGATTTCACCGGGCTCCCGCCGCTGCACCTCCAGGTTGGCGACTTCGAGGTGCTGCTGGCCGACTCGACCAGGGTCGCGGAGCGCGCCCGTGCCGCCGGAGTCGAGGTCGAGTTCCATGTGTGGCCCGAGATGCCGCACGTGCACCAGGCGTTCGTCGGCGCTGCTCCCGAATCCGACGCGGCGTGCGACGTGGCGGCCGACTACCTACGGCGTCACCTGAAATAGCCCGGCAGGCAACGGTCGCTCGTACTCCTGCCGTTCATCACGCCCCGCCTCGTCGCAGGGCTCCGGCTACGGCCGCGCTGGCGCTTGCGACTTGGTCTCGTGCACCAGCTTGAGCGCCATCTCTATCAGCATCGTCCGCAGGACTGACGGATCGATGGCAGAGCGGTACCAGACGGTGGAGTTGAGCAGGCCGGCAACGGCGTGGTTGATGACGCGCGCCTCTTCCTCGATCAGGTCTGGACGCGCCTCGCAGATGAGCGCTATGGCCTTGCAGTAGACGACGTGCCAGCGACGATTCAGTGTCCTCCGGACGTCGCCGGGCAGAGTCTCCCGCTCCCGGTGGGCCAGCGCGCTCAACTCGGGATGCTCAAGGTGCAGGTCAGCCAGTCCGGTCACGAAGACACGGAGGCAGTCATCGGGATCGTCGCTGTCCGCCGAGTAGCACGTTCGGAGCAACTCTTCGTGCAGCTCCAGATGGATCTCGAGGAGGGTGACGTAAAGGTGAGCCTTCGTCTCGAAATGCCGGTACAGCGCCGTGGGGGTGAGGTTCGCCGCGCGCCCGATGTCCTCCAGCGATACCCCGTGAAGGCCGCGCTGGCAGAACAGGTGGACGGCTGCCTCAATGATCCGCTCGCGCGACCGCCGGCCGCGGGCGTTCCCAGGGGAACGCTCCGTTCCATTCGTAGGCTTTGCCAACAACGAGCGTCACCTGGTTCTCTCGGGTCGACCTTCACAGTATGCGACGCCGCACCAGAACCAACTTGGCCACATATCGGGCACGGGGACCTGAAATTCTCCGCTGTCCCGGGAGATCACATTGGTGGGGCCGGTGGGATTCGAACCCACACTGCCAGGAACCTAAATCCTGTGCCTCCTGCCGTTGGGCTACGGCCCCGAGGGCTACCGCGTCACACACCAAGCTCCTGCCGGAGCCGGGCGACGTGGCCGGTGGCCTTCACCCCGTACTGTGCGCGCTCGATTCTGCCGTCCGGGCCGACCACGAATGTCGACCTGATGACGCCGACTGACGTCTTGCCGTACATCATTTTCTCGCCCCACGCGCCGTATGCGGTCAGCGCCACGTGCTGCGGGTCGCTCAGCAGCGGGAAGGTCAGCCCGTCGCGATCACGGAACTTCGCCAGCTTCGAAGGCGCGTCCGGCGAGATCCCGAGCACCGCGAACCCGGCCGCGGCCAGGCTCGAAAGGCTGTCCCGGAAGTCGCACGCTTCCTTCGTGCAACCTGGCGTCATCGCGGCCGGATAGAAGTACACGATGACCCGCCGGCCGCGCAGCGCCGACAAGCTCACCTCGTTGCCATCGGCGTCGGGCAGGGTGAAGTCAGGTGCCGCGTCCCCTGGAGCCAGCCGCGCGTCGTTCATGCCCGTTCCCTTTCTGCACGCGTTTCGAATGCCGACACTAGCGAAGGGAACGCCGGATCACAGGTGCCAGTCCCTGCAGTGCGCGACCGCGGTGACTGATCATGTCCTTGTCCGCCGAGGCCATCTCGGCAGTCGTGATGTCAAAGCCGTCCGGGACGAAGATCGGGTCGTACCCGAAGCCGTTCTGGCCACGCGGCTCGCGGATCAGCCTGCCGGTGACCACACCCTCGGTCACGTATTCACCCCCGCCGGGCAGGACCAGCGCCGCGGCGCAGACGAAGCGCGCCCCGCGGCGCTCCGCTGGCACGTCCGCTACCTGGGCGAGCACCAGCCGCATGTTGGCCTCGTCGTCGCCATGGCGGCCCGACCAGCGCGCGGACAGCACGCCGGGCATCCCGCCGAGCGCGTCGACGCACAAGCCGGAGTCGTCGGCGACCGCCGGGAGCCCGGTGAAGTCGGCGATCGCGCGCGCCTTCAGCAG
>JASHQA010000232.1 GCA_030037785.1 Streptosporangiaceae bacterium | reverse complement strand
AGCTCGAGCTCGAACTCCTTCCAGCCGAGCACCGACTCCTCGAGCAGCACCTCGGTGACCGGGCTCGCGTCCAGACCGGCGCCGGCAATGCGATCCAGGTCAGCCGCCGACCGGGCAACGCCAGAGCCGGTGCCGCCGAGGGTGAACGACGGCCGCACGATCACGGGAAAGCCCAGCTCGGCCGCCGCACCGCGAGCGTCGGCCAGGGTGTGACAGATCTGGCTGCGCGGCACCTCCGCCCCGATCCCTGTCACGATCTCCTTGAACGCGCTGCGGTCCTCCCCCGCCCGGATCGCCTCGATGGACGCGCCGATCAGCTCGACCCCGTACTTGGCGAGCGTGCCGTTGTCGTGCAGGGCGACCGCGGCGTTCAGCGCGGTCTGCCCGCCGAGCGTCGGCAGCAGGGCCTGCGGCCGCTCCTTCGCGATGACCTTCGCCAGCACCTCGGTCGTGATCGGCTCGACGTAGGTCGCGTCCGCGAACTCCGGGTCCGTCATGATCGTTGCCGGATTCGAGTTGACCAGGCTGACGCGGATGCCCTCGGCCCGCAGGACCCGGCAGGCCTGCGTGCCGGAATAGTCGAACTCGCACGCCTGCCCGATGACGATCGGACCAGACCCGATGACCAGCACCGACTGCAGGTCCGCGCGCTTAGGCACCGCGGACTCCAGAAACGTCGACAACCATCGGGGAACGGGCTGGCTCCCCCGCACCGCGACGGTACGGACGCGGTTCGATCGCCGACGGCATCGTTCCCCTCCTGGTCACCGGGACTCCTCCAGCAGCGCGCAGAACTCAGCGAACAGGCCGGCCGCGTCGTGCGGCCCCGGCGCGGCCTCGGGGTGGTACTGGACGCTGAAGGCGGGCGCGGCGGTCAGCCGGAGTCCTTCCACGACGCCGTCGTTGAGGTTGAGGTGGGTGATCTCGGCTGGGCCGTAGGCGGTGTCGAACCTGCGGACCGGGGCCGCGCTCGCCGGCGTGCCCGGCTGCCACTCCCCTGGCCCCGACCGGCCCGGCAGCGCGACCGCAAACCCGTGGTTGTGGCTGGTGATCTGCACCCGGCCGGTGCGCAGGTCCTGCACCGGCTGATTCACGCCGCGATGGCCGAACCGCAGCTTGTAGGTGTCCAGCCCGAGCGCGCGGCCCAGCACCTGACTGCCCAGGCAGATGCCGAACACCGGGCGGCGCGCCGCCAGCACGCCCTGCATCGCCTCGACCGCGTAGCCGATCGCCGCCGGGTCGCCCGGCCCGTTGGAGAAGAACACGCCGTCCGGATCCGCGCCGAGTATGTCGTCCGCGGTCGAGCGGGCCGGCAGCACGTGCACCTCACACCCGAGCGCCGCCATCGACCGCGGCGTGGCGGCCTTAATGCCGAGGTCCACGGCGGCGACCCGGTACCGGATCGGCGTGCCGGCTGGCGGCGACACGACGTACGGCTCGGGGGTGCTGACCCCGGCGGCCAGGTCGGCGCCGGTCATCTGCGGGCTCGCCAGCACGCGCGCGAGCAGTTCCGCCGGGTTGGTCGTGGCCGCGCTGATCCCGGCGCGCATCGCGCCCCGGTCGCGCAGGTGCCGGGTGAGCGCGCGGGTACCGGGCATCGCGATGCCGGTGATTCCCTGGGCGGCGAGCTCGTCCTGCAGGCTGCGCTGTGCCCGCCAGTTCGAGGCCAGCCGGGCCGGCTCGCGCACCACATAGCCGGCCACCCAGATCCGCCGGGACTCCGGGTCGGAGTCGTTCACGCCGGTGTTGCCGATGTGCGGCGCGGTCATGGCGACGATCTGGCGCGCGTAGGAGGGGTCGGTGAGGGTCTCCTGGTACCCGGTCATGCCGGTGTTGAAGACCATCTCGCCGAAGGTCTCGGCGTCGGCTCCGAACGTAGTGCCCCGGAACGTGGTGCCGTCTTCCAGCACCAGCAGCGCCGGGCGGCCGACCGCGGCCGCCCGGCTCGGTGTTCTGGTGACTCCGGTCACCGGGCGAGCTTCCCGTCCAGCACGGTCGGCTCGCCCCGCAGGAAGGTGGCGACGACCTGGCCGGGCAGCGCCAGGCCGGCGAACGGCGTGTTGCGGCTGCGCGAGGCGTGCAGCGCCGGGTCGACCACGGACCGGGCGTGCGGGTCGTAGAGGACGAGGTTCGCTGGCGCACCGGGCGTCAGCGGGCGGCCGTGCGCCGGGGCGCCGCCATCGCCGGTGAGCCGGCCGATCAGGGCGGGCCGGACGGACAGCCGGTCCGCGACGCCGGCCCAGTCCAGCAGCCCGGTCGCCACCATGGCCGCGTGCACCACCCGGAGCGCGGTTTCCAGTCCGGTCATGCCGAACGCGGCGGCCTGGAACTCCGTTTCCTTGTCCTCGACCGGGTGCGGCGCGTGGTCGGTAGCGACGCAGTCGACGGTGCCGTCGGCCAGCCCGGCCCGCAGCGCGTCGACGTCCGCCTGGGTGCGCAGCGGCGGGTTCACTTTGTACACCGGGTCGTAGCCGGCTGCCAGCTCGTCGGTCAGCAGCAGGTGATGCGGTGTCACCTCGGCGGTCACCCGCCAGCCCTTGGACTTCGCCCAGCGGATGATCTCCACCGAGCCCGCCGTGGACACGTGGCAGACGTGCAGCGCGGAGCCGACGTGGGCGGCCAGCAGGCAGTCCCTGGCGATGATCGCCTCCTCGGCGACTGCGGGCCAGCCGGTCAGCCCGAGGCGGCCGGACAGCTCGCCTTCGTTGACCTGCGCTCCGTCGGTGAGCCGCGGCTCCTGCGCGTGCTGGGCGATCACGCCGTCGAAGGCCTTGACGTACTCCAGCGCGCGGCGCATGAGCACCGCGTCGGACACGCACCGGCCGTCGTCGGAGAAGACCCGCACCCGCGCAGCGGAGTCGGCCATCGCGCCGAGTTCGGCGAGCCGACTGCCCTGCAGGCCGGCGGTGACCGCGCCGACCGGGCGCACGTCACAGTGCCCGGCCTCCCGACCGAGGCGCCAGACCTGCTCCACCACGCCCGCGGTGTCGGCGACCGGTTCGGTGTTGGCCATCGCGTGCACCGCGGTGTAGCCCCCGAGCGCCGCCGCGGCCGTTCCCGTCTCCACCGTCTCGGCATCTTCCCGGCCCGGCTCGCGCAGATGCGTGTGCAGATCCACCAGTCCGGGCAGCGCGATGAGGCCGGCTGCGTCGAGTACCTGCGCGCCAGCCGGGCTCAGGCCCGTACCGATCTCGGTCAGCACGCCGTCGTTGATCAGCAGGTCCGCGGCCGGTCCGCCGAGCGGCCTGGCATCCCGGATCAGCCAGGCCGGGCCGGCGGCCACCATCAGGCCACCTCGGCTGGCCGCTCGGCCAGGCCGGCGCCGCCGAGCAGCAGGTACAGCACGGCCATCCGGACGCTCACCCCGTTCGCGACCTGCTCCACGATGGTCGAGCGCGGTGAGTCGGCGACCTCGGCCGCGATCTCCACGCCCCGGTTCATCGGGCCAGGATGCATGACGATCGCGTGCTCGGGCAGCAGCGCGAGCCGGCCGGCGTCCAGCCCGTACCGCCGGCTGTACTCACGCACGGTCGGGAAGTACGCGGCGTTCATCCGCTCGGCCTGGACTCGGAGCATCATCACGACGTCCGCCTTGGGCAGCGCGCCGGACAGGTCGTAGCTCACCTCGCAGGGCCAGCTCGACACCGCGACTGGCAGCAGCGTCGGCGGCGCGACGAGCGTGACCTCGGCGCCGAGCGTGCGCAGCAACAGCACGTTCGACCGGGCCACCCGGCTGTGCAGCACGTCACCGACGATCGCGACCCGCAGCCCGTCGATGCGGCCGAGGCGGCGGCGCATGGTGAAGGCGTCCAGCAGCGCCTGGGTGGGATGCTCGTGCGTGCCGTCCCCGGCGTTCACCACGCTGCCCCGCACCCAGCCGGCCAGCCGGTGCGGCGCACCCGACGCCTGGTGCCGGATCACGACCGCGTCGGCGCCCATTGCCTCGAGCGTCTGCGCCGTGTCCTTGAGGCTCTCCCCCTTGGCCACGCTGGACCCCTTGGCGGAGAAGTTGATCACGTCCGCGGACAGCCGCTTGGCCGCGGCCTCGAACGAGATCCGGGTGCGGGTGGAGTCCTCGTAGAACAGGTTGACCACGGTGCGACCCCGGAGCGTCGGCAGCTTGCGGATCGGCCGGTCGGCTGCCTGCGCCAGCTCCTCGGCCGTGTCCAGGATCAGCAGCGCGTCGCCCCGGCTCAGATCGGCGGCAGAGATCAGGTGGCGGTTCATCGCGCGCCGACCGGCCCGAGCAGGACCGCGTCCTCGCCGTCGGTCTCGGCGAGCAGTACCTGGACCACCTCGCGCTGCGAGGTGGGCAGGTTCTTGCCGACGTAGTCAGCCCGGATCGGCAGCTCGCGGTGCCCACGGTCGACCAGCACGGCCAGCTGGACTGCCCGCGGCCTGCCGATGTCGCCGAGAGCGTCGAGGGCCGCCCGCACGGTCCGCCCGGAGTACAGCACGTCGTCGACCAGCACCACGATCTTGCCGTCCACGCCGGTGGCCGGAACCGCGGTGTGCCGCAGCGCCCTGGCGGGCCGCAGCCGCAGGTCGTCGCGGTACATGGTGACGTCGAGCGAGCCCGCCGCCGTAGGCCGCGCCTCGACCTGCGACAGCCTGGCCGCGAGCCGGTGCGCCAGCGGCACGCCCCTGGTCGGGATCCCTAGCAGCACCACGTCGCTGGCGCCGTCGGTCCGCTCCAGGATCTCGTGGGTGATCCGGGTCAGTGCGCGGCCGATCTCCGCGGCTTCGAGAACGACCTTGCCGTCCGTCAGCGGCGCTGTTCGCGGCTGCCGCTGCCCGGTGCCGACCGCGGACCTGGTCAGCGGACCGGCGCCGGACGCTTCCGGCGACCCGGCGGCCTGGCCTGCGCCGCCCGAGTGGACAGCGTGCGTCATAAGGACCTCCTTTCCCGCCTCACGGGACGGGGCTTAAAGGACGTCTGCCTGCTCCACGCTATCAGCCGGGCGCGGGGCAGCCCGACAATGGACGTCGGCGTGGCGGCGCCGACGCGGGGCGCCAGGCGCGCCGACCTGACAAGCAGTCACGCACAGTGATCAAGCCGCGACTCAAGCGTCGGCTGTGATTTAAGTCATAGTATGTCCGGTCCGCTTGGCGTGTGTGCCGCCCGAGCACGGGTCCCTGCTGGTGCAGCGGCCGACCGCAATCGCCCACGCACACGCCGATTCCGTGCGTGCGGCCCCGGCGCAGCACGGGAGCGGTCCCGACGGCGCACGCCGGTGACGGGATGCGGTGAGCCACATCGATTCATCCGGCTTTTTGGCATTCGGCTTGACCTTGCGCGCCCAGCGGCCTACCGTCACTGTCCGTAACCGTTACTTTCAGCTACGACAGGCCAAGGGACCGTAACGATGGCATCTGATTACGCCAAGACCCTGGGCGCGAGGTTGCGCGCCATCCGCACCCAGCAGGGGCTCTCGCTGCACGGCGTCGAAGAGAAGTCCCGCGGCCGGTGGAAGGCCGTCGTGGTTGGCTCGTACGAGCGGGGCGACCGGTCGGTGACGGTCCAGAAGCTTGCTGAGCTTGCCGAGTTCTACGGGGTGCCGGTCTCGGAGCTGCTGCCAGGCGACGTCGTGCCGACGCTGATCGCGCCGGCGCCCAAGCTTGTGATCGACCTCGAGCGGATGGCGACGCTGCCGAAGGACAAGGCGGGTCCGCTGGCACGCTACGTGGCGACCATTCAGAGCCAGCGGGGTGACTACAACGGGCGGATTCTTTCCATCCGGCAGGAGGACCTGCGCTCACTGGCGGTCATCTACGACAAGTCCCCGACCGATCTGACCGAGGAACTCATCAGCTGGGGCATCCTCGACGCTGACGCCCGCGGGGCTGTCGAGGCGTTCTGAGCGTCCGCTCGGGCCGCGGGCGGCCGACAGCCGCCGCACCGCGGCCCGGCCCGGCACCGTTGCCAAGCTCAGCCGGCCGTCGGCAGCGGCAGCAACTGCTGCTCGGCGAGGATGCCGAGCGCACCCTCAGCCAGCGACACGAAGGCCCCGGCGTCCCGGAGCAGCTCGTCGGCCTCGAAGGACGTGACCGCACGGGGCAGCCCAGCCTCTGCCGCGGCCCGCTTGGTCGCGCCGGCCGCGAAGAAGGCAGCCCACTCCCGCAGGGCCGGCTCCACCTTGGGCAGCAGCTCCCACACGCTCTGCGGCCTGCGACGCCGGGCATTCGGCGGCTCGGCCCGTGCGGCCACCACCGCGGCGGCGGCACGCAGCGCGGCTAGGTGCGCGCCCACGTACCTGGCTCCCGGCGTGACCTCGTCCTCCGCCGCGGCCAGGCCGTGGCGGGCGGACTCCATCAGCGCCAGGGCCGACGGCGCCACTCGGCACTGCTGACCCCGCTGCAGCGGTCGCACCGCGACGATCGGGCTCATGGACGCTCCTTCACTCGGTGCGCGGCCGGGCGGGGCGCTTCCCCACACCCCCACCCGGCCCGAGCGAGCGGCCGGAAGAGGTACCGGCCGGTCAGCCGCACACGATTTATTCGAACATACATTCGCTCAGCTGTCTAGCCAATTCACACTGCGTTCGAACGTACTGGGCGGGTCCGACAAAACGCGGCCCGCTTGGCCACGGTGGTGCAGTGTGCCGCTCCCCTGGCCAGGCGGGCTCGGTGCCGCGCCATCAGCCAGCCGGTGCGCGGCACGCCGCTAGGCTTGACGAGTGCAGGAAGCCATCACGATTACCGAGTTGACCCCCAACGACTTCCTGAGCAAGGTCGACCAGTTCGTCGCCATCTACGCGGCCGCAATGGGCGCCGAGCGGGATGAGCTACCGTCGCGGCGCGTGATCATGGAGCGGCATACGGTCAACCCTGGCTTCCGCGCCCTGGCCGTAACGGCCGTCCCGGCGGCCCGGATCGTGGCGTTCAGCTACGGCTTCCGCGGCTTGCCCGGCCAGTGGTGGCACGACGTCGTGCACGCGGGCGTCTCGGCCGAGTGCGGCCTGCCAGCGGCGAGGACCTGGCTCGATGAGGTGCTGGAGGTCGCCGAGGTGCACGTGCACCCCGATTTTCAGGCCCGCGGCATCGGTCGGCGAATGGTGCTCGCGCTGGCCGACGGCCGCGCCGAGCGCACGGCCGTCCTGTCTACCAGGGACGCGCCGACCCCGGCGCGAAAGCTGTACCGGAGCCTCGGCTTCTCCGACCTGCTGACCGACTTCGTCTTTCCAGGCGGCGGTCCGCCCTACGCGATCATGGGTGCCGTGCTGCCGCTGGCCAGCCAGCCGGACTAGGTCGGCACGGCAGGCCCGAGCCAGTCCCGCCGTGGCCGCGCTAACGCGCCGGCCGCTGCGCCGAGGTCAAGCACCTGGTAGATCTCGCGCGTGGCCAGGGACCCGTTCAGGGTGTAAAAGTGCAGCCCGGGCACACCCTCGGCGAGCAGCGTCTCGCACAGGGCGGCGGCGAACTCGACGCCGATCTTGCGCACGGCCGACCTGTCGTCGGCGTGCGCTCGCAGGTCGTCGGCGAGACCGGCGGGGAACCGGCAGCCGGACAGCTGCACGGCTCGCTCGATGCCGGGCACGCTGATGATTGGCATGATGCCAGGGATGATCGGGACGTCGCAGCCGCGGGCCGCCACGGCGTCCCGAAGCCGCAGATAGTCCTCCGGGTGGAAGAACATCTGGGTGATGGCGAAGTCGGCCCCAGCGCGCACCTTGCGCACGAAGAAGTCAACGTCCGACTCCCAGCTCAGCGCCCTGATGTGGCCCTCGGGGAAGGCGGCGACGCCCACGCAGAAGTCGCCGGACTCGCGGATCAGCCGGACGAGCTGCTCGGCGTGCCGCAGACCCTCCGGATGAGGCACCCAGGCGGCCCCGGGATCGCCCGGCGGATCCCCGCGGAGCGCCAGCATGTTGCGGACGCCGACGTCGGCATAGCTGCCGATGACGTGCCGCAGCTCGGCGACGCTGTGATCCACGGCCGTCAGGTGACCCACCGGCGTCAGCGTGGTCTCCGCCGCGATCCGTCCGGTCACCCGCACCGTCCGGTCCCTGGTGGAGCCGCCGGCGCCGTAGGTCACCGAGACGAAGGTCGGCCGCAGCGGCTCGAGCTGGCGGATGGCCAGCCACAGCCGCTGCTCGTCGGCCTCGGTTTTGGGGGGCATGAACTCGAAGGAGAACGACTGCCGTCCGTCGGCGAGCAGGTCCCTGATGGCCGGAGCGGCGCCGACTGGCATGCCGAAAGGCTATCGGCTCTCGCCGAGCGCTCCGGTTAGAGCCCGTCACGAGCCGGATAGTCTGCGGAAACGTGGCAACCGACCAGGCCGGCTCCGACCCGGCCCAGCTCGACCGCATCCGCGCCGGAGTGAGTAGCGCCCTGTCGGCGTTCCTCGCCCGCCAGCACGCGGTACTGGCGGAGATCGGCACGGACGTGCTGCCCTGCCTCGACGCGATCTCCGGTCTGCTCGCTGGCGGCAAGCGGCTGCGGCCAGCGTTCTGCTACTGGGGCTGGCGGGCCGCCGGTGGCGAGGACTGCCAGCCGATCCTCACCACGGCCGCCGCGCTCGAGCTGCTCCAGGCGAGCGCCCTGGTGCACGACGACGTCATGGACGACAGCGAGCTGAGGCGCGGCCAGCCTGCCGCGCACAAGCGATTCGCCGACTGGCACGTCGCGACCAACCGGTCCGGCGACGCGGATCGATTCGGGGCGGGCGCCGCGATCCTGGTCGGTGACCTCCTGCTGGCCTGGACGAACGAGCTGTTTCGCGACAGCGGGTTCGCTCCGGACGTGCTGCGGCGCGGCGCGCCAGTCTTCGCGGCCATGCAGACCGAGCTTGCCGCCGGCCAGTACCTCGACCTGCTCAGCCAGGCAGATTCGTGCACCTCGGTCGCCGCTGCCGTCCGGGTAAGCACCTACAAGACCGCGAAATACAGCACCGAGCGCCCGCTCCAGCTCGGCGCCACCCTGGCCGCGACCGCCACCGGGTCTGGTGCCGTCGACGAGCTGGCCACCGTCTGCTCCCGGTACGGGGCACCGCTCGGCATCGCGTTTCAGCTTCGCGATGACATGCTCGGCGTCTTCGGCAACCCGGCCAGGACCGGGAAGCCGGCCTGCGGGGACATCGCCGAGGGCAAGCGCACCGTGCTGCTCGCCATCGCCAGGGAGCGGGCCAGCGCAGCCCAGGCCGCCGTGCTTGACCGCCACCTCGGCGGGCGCCGCCTGACCGACGCAGCCGCTGCCGACGTGCGGGCTGTGCTCACCGACACCGGGGCTGTCGCCGAGTCTGAGCACCTCATCGCCGCCTACCGCAAGGAGGCCATCGCCGCCCTGGACGGCGCCCCGGTCACCGACGAGGCTCGATCGGCCCTCGTGGCACTGGCCGAGTTCGTCACCGACCGCGACGAGTGACCGGCCGGGAAAGAGCCCCCGCAGGAGGGGAACGAGGCCCTCGGCCCCGCGGTCATGGGTCCGTGCGCGCCGCCTTGCGGGCCCGGATCGCCAGCACCTTCGGCAATTTCCGGCCGTGGCTACGCCAGCCGGGCGGCCAGGCGGGCGGCAGCAGCAGCCGGGTCGTCCGCCTCGGTGACGGCGCGGACGACGACGATGCGGGTCGCTCCGGCCGCAAGCACCTGGTCGAGGGTCGACTCGTCGATGCCGCCGATCGCGAACCATGGCCGGGACGTGCCCAGCGCGGCGGCGAACCGGAGCAGGTCAAGGCCGGGCGCCGGCCGACCAGGCTTGGTCGGGGTGGGCCACACCGGCCCGGCGCAGAAGTAGTCGGCGGCCGGCTCGACCGCCGCCGCCGCCGTCTCCGCCTCGGCGTGCGAGGACAGCCCGATCAGGGGCGCGGGCCCGATTATCGTCCGGGCGATCACCGGCGACAGGTCGTCCTGCCCGAGGTGCAGCACGTCGGCACCCGCGGCGTACGCCACGTCAGCCCGGTCGTTGACCGCCAGCAGCTTTCCGTGCCGGGCGCAGGCCGCGCGGAACACCTCGAGGTGCCGCAGTTCCTGGCCTGCTTCCAGCCCCTTCTGCCGGAGCTGAACCACATCTACCCCGGCGCCGAGCACGGCGTCCAGAAACCGGGCCAGGTCGCCCTGCCGCTCCCGCGCGTCCGTGCACAGGTACAGCCGGGCACGGGCGAGCTGCACGCGCAGCCGGTCTCGATCGGGCACGCTCAGAAGGCTAGTGCCTGCGCCCGCCTGTTCACCTCGGTGCGCCGATTCGCCGCGAGCGCCTGCACCGGCGTGCCCGGCAGGGTGTCGTCCGCCGTGAACAGCCAGCTCAGCGCTTCGACGTCGGAGAAGCCGCAGTCGAACAGCAGGGTCAGGGTGCCGGCGAGGCCGTGGATGACCCCGCCGCGGTCGACGAACGCCGCCGGAATGGCGACCACGCCGTCAGGTCGGCGCACCGCGAGCAGCTTGCGGTCGCGCAGCAACTGCTTGACCCTGCTCACTGGCAGGTCAAGCACGTCGGCCACGTCGGGGAGGCTGAGCCACTGGCCGACCAAGGCGTCCGTCGGGGGGTCTATCTGTGTCACGGGAGCAGCTTCCCACGCCGACGCGCCGTCAAAACCTCCCATCCCTGCCAAGTCCGGCACGAGGCTTATTCGAGTGGGCTGTCCCGTATCGCCACGCGCGGGTCAGCCAGCGCGGCCGGGTCGACCACCACGCCCGCAGCGATGACCCGGCGGGCCTGCAGCAGGTCCCTCGGCAGCCCGACGGTCAGGGCGGCGACCAGCCTGCCGCCCGCTAGCCAGCACGCCGCCCACCGCGCCTCGGCTGGCGTGCCGCGCCAGACGAGTCGGTCCGCAGCGCCGTGCCAGCCCACGTACTGCACCATCCGGCCGAATTGTTCCGACCAGAAGTAGGGCACGGGGTCGTAGGCCTCGCTGCCGCCTGCGATGTTCGCGGCCGCCACTTCGGGCGAGTGCAGCGCCACGTCCCAGTGCTCGACCCGGAGTTGCCGCCGGTAGCGCCCGGACCAGAACGAGGCGCAGTCACCGACAGCGAACACGCCGGGAACCGACGCCCGCAGCCCGGCGTCGACCACGACCCCGTTGTCCAGCAAGACGCCCGAGCCGGCCAGCCAGGCCACGGCTGGCCGGACCCCCACGGCGGTAACCACGAGGTCGCAGGCCAGCCAGCCGCCGTCGGCCAGCGCGATCCCGGCTGGCTCGATGCTGGCGACGGCCGCCTCGAGCCGCAGGTCAACGCCCGCCTCGGCGTACCACGGCGTCGTCTGCGCGCCGACCTCGGTGCCGAGCGCGGTCGCGAGCGGCGTGGCAGCGGCCTCGATGACGGTGACCCGGCAGCCACGGCCAGCCGCCGCCGTGGCGAGCTCCGCGCCGATCCAGCCCGCACCGACGATGGCGAGCCGGGTAGCCGGCGTCAGCCGGGCGCGCAGGGCGAGCGCGTCGTCGGCGGTGCGAAGCACCAGCTGCTCCCCGCCGCCGGGGAGGGTGACCGGCGTGGCGCCGGTCGCCACGACGAGGGCGCCGAAGGGGTACTCCGCCGCGTCGGTTCGCAGCACGCCGTCGCCGAGCGCCACCGCGGTCTCGGCCAGCCTGAGGTCGACGGCGAGCGAGCCGAGATCGGGCTGCAGGCCGGTGTCGTCCAGCTCGCCGGTCAGCACTTTCTTCGACAGCGGCGGCCGGTCATAAGGCGGCCGCCGCTCCGCCCCGATGAGCGTGATCGCGCCGGCGTAGCCGCGGACGCGCAGCTCCTCGGCCGTCCGCAGCCCGGCAAGGCCGGCCCCGACGATCACAACCGTCGCCGGGGCCATCGAGTCTCCTAGATATGCGTCGCTGGACTGCTCTCGCTCTTCTCGCCGCGGTGGGTACGTTAGCGGGTTGCGGTGCCGCCGCCAGACAACCCCAGGACGCGGCGGCCACCCGGGAAACGGCCGCCGCGCCCTCGGGCCGTCCGACGGCTCGTAGCAACCCAGTCTGGATTGACGATCTGCAGATGGTCTCGGTCACTGACGGCTGGGCGCTCGTCTGGAGCGCCAACCCAGATGGGAGCGAGAACTCGGAACTGGAACCTGCGCGGACCGGCGACGGCGGGCAGAGCTGGATGGTCGTCACGCCGGCGGCGGCCAGGCCGCTGCTCGCCAACGGGGCTGCGCTGCTGTACGCGGTTTCGGCAGAGCGCGCGTGGATCGCCGTCAACCACGGTGACGGCGACTCGACCATGGTGTTCGCGACCAGTGACGGCGGGCAGCACTGGACGGAGTCGAACCCGGTGACGGGTTACCAGGCCGTGGCGATGGACTTCGCCGGGCCGGATCAGGGCTGGCTGCTGGAGAGCCAGGGAACCGAGATGGGCCAGAACCCCGTCCAGGTATACGAGACGGCAACCGGAGGCGCGACCTGGTCGCTGCTCGCCGATGGGCTGCCCGCCGAGTGCGACAAGGCCGGCCTGGCGTTCAGTTCGGCTCACGTCGGCTGGATCACCAGCGCCTGCGCCCTCGGGTACCAGGTGCTGATGTCGACGGACGGCGGAGCGCAGTGGGCCGCCGCGCAGCTGCCGCTGCCGAGCTCGGTGTGCCGGGACGGCTGCACGGCCTTCCAGCCCGAGTTCGCTGGTCCCGCCACGGTACTGGAAATCGGCTCGTATCCGGCCGCCGCGGTCTTGCTGCTGAGCACGGATTCCGGCCAGACCTGGCGGACCGAGTCGATGCCGGCCGGCGCGGGGCCGTACCCACGCGTCACGTTCTTCGGCCCGGACGATGCCATCGCGGTGTCCGCAGCGGCATCGGGCGTGATCGGCCAGGACTTCTACCTGACCAGCGACGGCGGGCTGAGCTGGACCGCGGTGCCGCAGGGGCGGCAGTTCGGGAGCAGCGGCGCGCAGTTCGACTTCGTCAGCCGACAGGTGGGCTTCGCGTGGGTCGCCGGCGCGGCAGGTCTATATCAGACGTCTGATTCTGGTCAAACCTGGACAGCGGTCGTCCCGCAGCCCGGCTGACCAGACGCGCTACGCTAGGACGCATCGCGCGGGAGTCCGGTGTGATCGGACTGAGAGGGCGGCTGGCGAGCCGCCGACCGCAGGAACCTGATCCGGGTCATGCCGGCGAAGGGAGCCGACCGTGATCGCCAGATCCCAGACCGAGACCGACGTGGTCGTCATCGGTGGCGGCGTCATCGGTCTCTCGGTGGCCTGGCGTTCGGCGCAGCAGGGCCTGCGCGTCGTCATCGCCGACCCGAACCCGGGCCAGGGCGCCACGCACGCCGCGGCCGGCATGCTCACGCCCATCGCCGAGGCCGCCTACGCCGAGCGCGAGATCTTCCAGCTCGGCAGCGAGTCCCTGCGCCGCTATCCGGGCTTCGCAGCCGAGCTCGCGGCGGCCAGCGGGCTGCCTACCGGATTCCGCCAGTGCGGGACGCTGCAGGTCGCCTATGACGGCGATGACCTCGCTGTGCTGGCCGAGACCCAGCAGTTGCAAGAGTCTTTCGGCGTGGCCGTGCAGCAGCTGACAGCGCGCGAGTGCCGCGAGGCCGAGCCCATGCTCGACCCGTCCGTGCGCGGCGGCCTGCTGGTCGGCGACGACGGCTCGGTTGACCCGAGGTTGCTCGCTGCCGCGCTGGTGCGGGCTGGCGAGGCGTGCGGCGCGCGGCTGGTCCGGCAGCGGGTCACCGAGATCCTGTGCAGCCCGGATCGGGCCACTGGCGTGCGGCTGGCCGACGGCTCGGTCGTCACGGCGGGCTGGACCGTGCTGGCAGCCGGCTGGCAGTCGGCCGGCGTGCCCGGCCTGCCATCGAACCTCGCGCCGCCTGTCCGGCCGGTCAAGGGTCAGATCATCCGGCTGCGCACCACGACCGCGATGCGCGCGGCCGGGCTGCCGCCTGGCCTGCTGCGCCGCACCGTGCGCGGGCTGGTCCGCGGCAGCAGCGTCTACCTGGTGCCACGAGAGAGCGGCGAGCTGGTCGTGGGTGCGACCCAGGAGGAGCTGGGCGCAGATACGGCGGTCACCGCCGGCGGGCTCTGGGAACTGCTGCGCGACGCGCGCACCCTCGTGCCCGGCATCACCGAACTCGAAGTGACCGACGTCGCCGCCGGGCTGCGGCCCGGCACGCCAGACAACGCGCCGGTCATCGGCCCGAGCGCACTGCCGGGCCTGCTGGTCGCGACCGGCCACTTCCGAGCCGGCGTACTGCTGGCTCCGGTCACGGCCGAGACGGTGGCGGCGTTCCTGCGCACGGGGGAACCCGACCCGATCTGGCGCGCATTCGGCGGCGACCGGTTCACCGGGCGCGGGCGCTCAGGCTCGCAGCCGGAGGGAGCGCTGGCATGCGGGTGATCATCAACGGCAGACCGCACGAGGCGGCAGGGAGCCTGTCCCTGGCGCAGGCGGTGGAGGTGCTCACCACAGCCCGGGCCGGCGTGGCCGCAGCGGTCAACGGCGCTGTCGTCCGGCGCGCGGCCTGGGACGCCACCGCGCTGGCCGACGGTGATGAGGTCGAGGTGCTGACCGCGGTACAAGGAGGCTGATGGTGGACGATCCGCTGCTGATCGCCGGCGACACATTCACCTCGCGGCTCATCATGGGCACCGGGGGGGCGCCGAGCCTGGCCGTGCTGGACCGCGCGCTGGTCGCGTCAGGCACGGAACTGACCACGGTCGCGATGCGCCGGGTGGACCCGGCCGCCACCGACTCCGTGCTCGGACTGCTCGCCGACCGCGGAATCCGGGTGCTGCCCAACACGGCCGGCTGCTACACGGCCGCGGAGGCGGTCCGGCAGGCCCAGCTGGCCAGGGAGGCTCTGGGCACGGACTGGGTCAAGCTTGAGGTGATCGCGGACGAGCGCACCCTGCTGCCTGACCCCGTGGAACTGCTGACGGCGGCGGAGCAGCTCGTTGCCGACGGTTTCACCGTGCTGCCCTACACCAACGACGATCCGGTGCTCGCGCGCCGGCTAGAACAGGCTGGCTGCGCTGCTGTGATGCCGCTCGGCGCGCCCATCGGCTCGGGCCTGGGGATCCGCAACTCGCACAACATCGAGCTGATCGTGGAGTCGGCCGGCGTGCCTGTCGTTCTGGACGCCGGGATCGGCACGGCCAGCGACGCGGCGATCGCGATGGAGCTGGGCTGTGCCGCCGTGCTGCTGGCCACCTCCGTCACCAGGGCCCGCGACCCTGAACTGATGGCCGATGCCATGCGGCTCGCCGTGACGGCCGGCCGACAGGCGTTCCTGGCCGGCCGGGTGCCCCGCCGCCGTCTCGCGCTGGCGTCATCCCCGCCGGTCGGCTAGCAACGCCCGCCGCGCCGCGCCCGCTTCGGCTCAGCGTCGTTACCGGGCGCGGACCCGGACGCCACCCCTACAATTCTCCCGATGGATACGACGTTGTCTGCGCCGATAGGCGAGCTACTCGACGGCAGATACCTGGTCGAGTCGCAGATTGCCCGCGGCGGCATGGCCACCGTCTACCTCGCCCGCGACGTTCGGCTCGAGCGTACTGTCGCGCTCAAGATCGCCCATCCCGAGCTCGCCAGGGACCGGGAGTTCGTCGACAGGTTCATCGGCGAAGCGCGTGCTGTCGCCCGGCTGTCCAGCCCTAACGTCGTCGGTGTCTTCGACCAGGGCTCGACCGGGGACCTCAACTACATCGCCATGGAGTATGTGCCCGGCCCGACCCTGCGCCAGCTCCTGGTCGCCCGTGGCAGGCTGAGCCCGCGGGAGGCGCTCGACATTATCGAGCGGGTGCTGGCTGGCCTTGGCGCCGCGCACGACGCCGGCATCATCCACCGAGATGTCAAGCCGGAAAACGTCTTGCTTGGCAACGGCACCGCGGTGAAGGTAGCCGACTTCGGCCTGGCCAGGGCCGAGTCCGGGATCAGCCACACCAGATCCGGGCTGCTGATCGGCACGGCGGCCTATCTGGCGCCGGAGCAGGTCACCAGCAACGCGGCCGACCAGCGAACCGACGTGTACGCCGCAGGCGTGCTGCTGTTCGAGATGCTGACCGGCCAGCAGCCGCACACCGGCGAGACGCCGCTGGCGGTCGCCTACCAGCACGTCAACTCCGTCGTCCCGGCTCCATCCGGCGTCAACCCCGACCTGTCGCCTGCGCTGGATGTCCTGGTCGCGCTCGCCACGAACCGTGACCCGGAGCTTCGACCGGCGGACGCCCGGCACTACCAGCACGCGATCAAGGAGGTCCGCCGGGGCCTGCCGCTGCCGCCGGTGACCAGACGCGACCTGCCGACGGCCGACGGAGCGGGCCAGCCAGGGACCGACCGCGCCACGGCCAACGGGCAGGGCGGAGCGGCCAGCCCGGCCGAGCCTGCCCGGCGAGGCGGCGGTGCCGGGATGGCCGGCGGCGGCAACGGCGCCGGCGTGGTCGCGGTGCGGCCGGCCTACGGGCTCGCCACCACGCAGCACTCGGGCAACGGCTCGCCGACTGCCAATCGGACCATGGTCGTCCCGGTTGGCGCGGAGCCTGACCTCGCGGACGGCTACCACGGCGCGCGCGGGCGCCAGCGCAGAGGTCCCTACTACGAGCCGCGGCTCCAGCGCTGGCTGTTCAGCCGCCGGATCGTCATCGTGCTGGCCGCGGTTGCGGCGATAGTGGTGGCGAGCGGGCTCGCGTGGTGGCTCGCCGCGGGGCGGTACACGACCGTCCCGCAGGTCGCTGGCATGACCGTCGGCACAGCGCGCGGCGACCTGACGAACGCGGGACTGCACCCGGTCGTCGGGCACAGCAGGAACAGCTACTCCGTCCCGGCCGGGCAGATCATCGCGACCGACCCGGCCGCGGGTGGCCGGATCGGGCACGGTGGCACCGTGGTGCTCATCCCGTCTCTGGGCCCGGTGCTGGTCAGCATGCCATCGGTCACGGGAGAGCCAGTCGCCGAGGCCGAGCAGGCGGTCACGGCGGACGGCCTGAAGCTCAGCAAGCCCAGCTACCAGACGTCCGCGAGCATCCCGACCGGAGTCGTCATCTCGACCAATCCTGCTGCCTACCAGCACTGGCCTAAGAACAAGCCGGTCCAGCTCGTGGTCAGTGACGGACAGCCACTGCCGAACTTCGTCGGCCAGCAGCTGGCCATCGCGGAAGCCGAGGCCGCGGCCGGCCGCTATACCATCAACGCGGTCGCCGACACCACCAGCACGCAGGCCGCGGGCATCGTGACCGGGCAGTCGCCCGGCCAGGGCACACCGATCACGGCTAACGAAGTCGTCACGCTGCAGGTGTCGACTGGTCAGGACGGTCAGGTCGCCATCCCCGACGTGCGCGGACTCAGCGCTAGCCAGGCCGCGAGCGTGCTGCAGGCAGCCGGCTTCAACGTGCAGGTCAGCCAAGGCCTCATCGGTCAGACGGTCACCAGCTACTCACCCACTGGCCAGGCACCGCCGGGCACGACCATCACCATCACCATCGGCTACCTCTAGCCGCGGCCCGCCCCTGGCTACAGGGGCGGTCCCTCGCCGTCCAGTTCCTGATAGGAGTAGCGCTGCTCGCGCCACGGGTCGGCGGTGTTGTGGTAGCCGCGCTCCTCCCAGAAACCGCGCCGGTCCACCGTCAGGTATTCGATGGCGCGCACCCACTTCACGCTCTTCCACGCGTATAGGTGCGGCACGATCAGGCGCAGGGGGTAGCCATGCTCCGGGGTAAGCGGCGCGCCGGCTCGGTGGGTGGCTAGCAGCGTCGTGTCGGCGGCGAAGTCGCCGATCCGGACGTTGGCGCTGTAGCCAAAGTCAGCCCAGATCATTACGTGTGTCACCGGGGCAGCGGGCGGGAACCGGCGCAGCACCTCGGTGGCCGGGATGCCCGCCCAGGCGATGCCGGGCACGGTGAACTTCGTCACGCAGTGGAAGTCAGCCGTCAGCTCGATGACCGGCAGCGCCGCCACGTCGCTCCAGCGCAGCCGGGTCTCGCTAGCCGACTCGGTTGCCCCGAAGATCCGCAGGTGCCAGGTCGCCGGGTCGAAGGCGGGGATCGGTCCATAGTGCAGCACCGGCAGGGTCCGCGGTATGTACTGACCGGGCGGCAGCACCGGCTCATCCGCCATGTCCTGCTGACCTGCCCCTTCCTGTTCGCTGCCGCAGTCGTCCGCGCTGCCCGCAGGCGGCCCCAGGCAGCTGCCATCTTGCCACCCCGGAGCGTGCCGACTTTGTGCCCCTACCGCGCAGCGCGCCGCGACCGGGATGCGGTACGCTGTCCGCCATGCGTCACGAGTGGTGGTTTGGCTTCGGCTACCGGCCCGGTTCCCGGTCGGTCGCCCGCCACGCCGTGTGCTGACGCGAGCGAACCGCACTTCGAGCCCCGGGTCGACGGCCCGGGGCTTTCGTTATGTCAGGACCAGGGAGGACGCGATGGTGGTGGTGATGGCCCCGGAGGCCACGCAGGCCGACATCGATCAGATCGTCACGCTCGTCGCCGCGGCCGGCGGCGAGGCCTTCGTCAGCCGCGGCCTGTCGCGGACGATCATCGGCCTGGTCGGCGACGTGCAGGAGTTTGGCGCGCTGAATCTGCGCAGCTATCGCGGTGTGACCGACGTCATCCCCATCTCGGTGCCTTACAAGCTGGTCAGCAGGGAGAACCACCCGGGCCGGTCAACCGTCATGGTCGCCGGCGTGCCGATCGGTCCCGGTCAGCTGACAGTCATCGCGGGCCCGTGCACCGTCGAGACGGCCGACCAGACGCTGGCGGCCGCTGTGCTGGCGCGGGCAGCCGGTGCCTCGCTGCTACGCGGCGGCGCCTTCAAGCCCCGGACCTCTCCGTACGCATTCCAGGGGCTCGGCGAGGCGGGGCTGCGGATCCTCGCGGAGGTCAGGGCCGAGACCGGTCTTCCTGTCGTGACCGAGGTCATCGACCCAGCCTCGGTGGACCTGGTGTGCTCCTACGCCGACATGCTGCAGGTCGGCACCCGCAGCATGCAGAACTTCGCCTTGCTCCAGGCAGTCGGATCCGCGACCAAGCCGGTGCTGCTCAAGCGCGGCATGAACGCCACGATTGAGGAGTGGCTGATGGCTGCCGAGTACATCGCCCAGCGCGGCAACCTGGACATCGTGCTGTGCGAGCGCGGCATCCGGACCTTCGAGACCGCGACTCGCAACACCCTCGACATCAGCGCCGTCCCGGTCGCGCAACGGCTGTCGCACCTGCCCGTGATCGTGGACCCGTCGCACTCGGGCGGTCGCCGTGACCTCGTCCTCCCGCTGAGCCGCGCGGCGGTCGCCGCGGGCGCGGATGGCATCATCGTCGACGTCCACCCGCACCCGGCGGCCGCGCTGTGCGACGGCGACCAGGCACTCACCGGCGCCGACATCGACGAGTTGGCGGCGACAGTACGCGCGCTGTCGGGGCTGCTCGGCCGCGCCGTCACCCCGGCGGGGCAGCTGACGGTCGTCGCCTGAGTTGCTTCGCGCTCCGCGCGGCCGGCCCACACCCCTCGGCCCATGACCCACGCCCGGCACGGCCATCTGCCGGTATTCTTGGGAAATAATTGACCTGGACGTTAAGCGCCAGCGACTCAAGCGCCTGCGCACACATCGCGGGTCCCCGTCAGCTAGGACCCGCCACCGATGAGCAGACCCGCGGAGACGGTGATGGTGAGGATCCGCCCTATCGTGGCCGTGGCGGGCAGTATCGCCGCCGCCGCGGTGGCCGTGTTGCTGGCGGGCCCGGCAGCCCGGACGGCCGATCATCCCCGTCCGACGGTCGCTCGGCCGTGGCAGGCGGGCTCGGCCAGCCTGGCGGACCACAGTGACGGCTCGCCGGTCACCACGGCCGGCACCACCTTTCAGCTAACCGCAGGGCGCCACTACGGCCAGCCGACCAACGCCTCCGGCTACTCGGTGATCGTCCGCACCGGTCCCGCTTCCGCGTGGCTGCTCGGCGGCAGCAATCCCGGCGGGCCCAGCACGCCGGTGGCCGCCCTGTGGAACGGCGCCCTGCTGACGAGCGCCACGCTGCCATCGGGCCTGACCAGCTTTATCAGTGACGCAAGCGCCACGTCACCCAGCGACATCTGGGCCGTCAGTCGGTACGGCCGGTATGTGCTGCACTACGACGGCGTGCAGTGGCGGGTCGTGAAGCTCTGGCAGCACGGCCAGATCACCGGGCTGACCGCTGTCAGCCCGTCCGATGTGTGGGTCTTCGGGACCACCGCAGATGGCACGAGCAACGTCGGAACCTGGCACTTCGACGGGTATTCCTGGCAGCGGGTGCCCGGCCTGGCAGACTCGGTAGTCCGGGCGAGCGCGACGTCGGACAGTGACATCTGGGCAATCGCCGCCAGCCGGGCGTCCTACTCGATCCTGCACTACGACGGCACCAGCTGGCAGCAGGTGCCGACCGGTGCCGACCTGGACGGCATCCAGCCGCGTGACATCCTCGCGAACTCGCCGAGCGACGTGTGGGTTCTCGGCACCCAGGCGGACACGACCGACGGCGTCCGGCTGGTGCTGCTGCACTGGAACGGCACGGCCTGGACCAGCCTGGTGACGCAGATCGACGCCTGGGCCGGGCGGCTCGCCCCCGGGGCCGACGGCAGCGTGCTCGTCACGGCGACACCAGCCGACGCCTCGGCGGCCGGCCTCATCCTCCAGGTCGCAGCGCCCGCCGGGTGGCCCGCCGTTACCGCCCAGTCCTGGCTCGAGAACGGCAGCGTCAGCGACGTGACGCTCGCCAGCGGTACCCAGTCGCTGTGGGCGAGCGGAGCGATCTTGACTCGGCTCGGGGGCGAGGCGGTGATCTGGACGGGTCAGCTCGGACTGCAGCTGTCCCAGCCCGGCGTCGGCGCCTGATCCGGACCGCGGACGGGCCGGCCAGGCGTGTGCTCCTGCGCCGCCGCAGCCAGTGCCTCGGCGAGGTCGTCGGCATCCAGGCGCGCCTCGATCCGGCGCAGGTCCTCGATCCGCGCCCTCGTCTCGACCTGCCTGGGGGTGAGCAGCGAACAGCAGTCCTGGTCTGGCAGCTCGGAGATGGCCAGCGTGTCGATCCGGCGCGCCTCGGTGATGATCTCTGCCTTGTCCAGGCCGATCAGCGGGCGCAGGATGGGCAGCGGGACGGCATCGTCGAGGGCGGTGATGTTGGTGAGGGTCTGGCTGCTCACCTGACCCAGCGAGTCACCAGTCACGAGCGCGGCCGCTCGCAGTCGCCTCGCCAGTGCAGCGCCAGTCTTGAGCATGAGCCGCCGCTGTGCCATGATCTGCAGTCGGCCGGCGCCGGACGAGGCCAGCTGCCGCTGGGCCGCGCCGAACGCCACCACGAACAGCCGGGAATCCTGCTGGAACCGGTCGAGCTGACGGGCAAGGCCGTAGGCCTTGTACACCGACTCCGGCCCGGTCAGCGGCATCCCGGAGAAGTGCAGGAAGCTGCACCGCAGCCCGCGGCGCATCATCCGGTAAGCGGCCACTGGTGAGTCGATCCCGCCGGACATCAGCACGAGCGCGCGCCCGCTCATGCCGACCGGCAGCCCGCCTTGCCCCTGCCAGCCCTGCGTGAACACGAACACCTCGCGCTGGTCCACCTCGACGAACACGGTCGTGTCCGGCGTGCGCAGG
Organism: Streptosporangiaceae bacterium; assembly: GCA_030037785.1. Lineage (GTDB taxonomy): Bacteria > Actinomycetota > Actinomycetes > Streptosporangiales > Streptosporangiaceae > JAJYUU01. The sequence goes on along the minus strand of JASHQA010000232.1, from coordinate 27,275 downwards.
TTAACCGGGTAGCCGTACTCCTGCTGAATCGCCCGGCCGATCCGGATCGCGAGCTCGGCCGAGGTGACCGGGAAGCGCTTGTCCCGGCGCCGCGCCCGGACCGCGAAGGAGCCAGCACAGCCGGCCACCAGATCCACCGCCGCCGCGGTCGCGGCCTCCGGGTGCTTGGCAACCCGAACCGCCCGGCACACCCTCGCGATGCCCATGACGTGGGTCATCCGGTCGGCCACCAGGCCGACCGCAGCCTCCGCCGCCGCCCCGCCGACGTCCGCGCCGACGACCCGCAGCACGATCACGCCCTCGCGCTGCCAGACGCGCAACTCGATGCCCGTGTCTTTGACGGCTCGCCGGATGTTCTCGTGCAGCAGCCGCTCGAACTGCTGGCGGTTCCGGCCCTTGAGCACGATCTCGCCGAGCTTGAGCAGCACGCACGGCTCGTATCGGCCGCCCGTCACGCCGGGCTCGGCCGCACCAGTAACGGACGGCGCTGTCATTACCTCAGTCTGCCACCGCGCCGACGTCGAGTCGGCCAACGCCTGCGCCGCTACATCACCGGCTGCACGCCGATGACCTCGTGGTCAGCCGAAGAAGATCTCCGCCTCCGCGTACCGGTCCGGCGGCACCAGCTTCAGCTCGGCGGTTGCCTCCGCGAGCGGCACCCGGATGATGTTGGTGCCGCGCAGCGCGACCATGCTGCCGAACGCCCCGTCGGCGACAGCGCGGCTCGCCTGGACCCCGAAGCGCGTGGCCAGCACGCGATCGAACGCCGTCGGCGTACCGCCCCGCTGGATATGACCCAGCACCGCGACCCTGGCCTCCTTGCCGGTTCGGCGCTCGATCTCGGCGGCCAGCATCTGCCCGACGCCGCCGAACCGGGCGTGACCAAACTGGTCACGTTCCTGCTCGGCGATGACCTCGTCCAGCGACTTCGGGTGCGCGCCCTCGGCCACCACCACGATGGGCGCGTAGTGGCTCTGGAACCGATGCTGCACGTACTCGCAGACCTGGTCGGTGTCAAATGGCCGTTCCGGGATGAGGATCACGTTCGCGCCACCAGCCATCCCGGCGTGCAGCGCGATCCAGCCGGCGCTGCGGCCCATGACCTCGACGATCAGCGCCCGGTGGTGGCTCTCGGCCGTGGTGTGCAGCCGGTCGATCGCCTCCATCGCGATGTTCACCGCGGTGTCGAACCCGAACGTGAAGTCGGTGGCGCCCAGGTCGTTGTCGATGGTCTTGGGCACGCCGACCACTTTGCCGCCGGCCGCGTGCAGCTTGCTGGCCGCGCCGAGGGTGTCCTCGCCGCCGATCGCGATGAGCGCGTCGACGCCGAGACTGTCCAGATTCTCCAGCACGCGCTCGATGCCCGTCGTGCCGTCGATGGTGTTGGCTGCTGCCACCGGGTTGGTGCGGGAAGTTCCGAGAATCGTGCCGCCGCGGGGCAGAATTCCCCGCACTGCCGCCACGTCGAGCACCATCGTGTCGCCCTCGAGCGGACCCCGCCAGCCGTCCCTGAAGCCGATGAACTCCATCTCGTGCTCCGCGGCGCCGGTCCGCACGACCGCGCGGATGACCGCGTTCAGGCCGGGGCAGTCACCGCCTCCGGTCAGCACTCCGACTCGCATGCAGGTGGTCCCCTCTCCCGCTCCGTGCCACCACACTAGTGGTCATAAGCGTACTGGCGATCGACGCCGGCACCACCGGCGTCACCGCTGCCGTCATCACCGAGTCCGGTGCCGTGGCAGGGCGCGGCTACCAGGAGTTCCGGCAGTATTTCCCGCAGCCTGGCTGGGTCGAGCACCTCCCGGAGGGCATCTGGCAGGCGACGCTCGCCGCCTGCGCGCAGGCGCTAGGCGCGGCGGGGTCGCCGGCCGTCGCCTGCATGGGCATCACCAACCAGCGGGAGACCGCGGTCATCTGGGACCGGGCCACGCTCGCTGCGCCCCGCCGGGCGATCGTATGGCAGGACCGGCGGACCGCTGCGCTGTGCGAGCAGTTGCGAGCCGACGGTCGCGAGCCGCGCATTGCCGCGCTGACCGGGCTGCGCCTCGATCCGTATTTCACTGCGACGAAGCTGACCTGGCTGGCGGACAACGAGCCGTCGGTATGGGCCGGCGTCACGGACGGCTCGCTGGTGGTGGGCACGGTCGATGCCTATCTGATCGCCCGGCTGACCGGCGGTCGGCGTCACGTCACCGATGCGTCGAACGCGTCGCGGACGTTGCTGTTCGACATCGAGGCCTGCCAGTGGTCAGCCGAGCTGTGCGACTTCTTCTCGGTACCGCCGCATGCGTTGCCAGAGATCGTGCCGTCCACCGGCATAGTCGGACATACCGACCCGGCCGCGTTCCTCGGGCTCTCGGTGCCGATCACAGGGGTCGCCGGAGACCAGCAGGCCGCGCTGTTCGGCCAGGCCTGCTTCGTGCCCGGCGCGGCCAAGTGCACGTACGGCACAGGCTCATTCGTGCTGGTCAACACCGGCGGGCAGGTGGTGCGGTCCGACGCGGGCTTGCTGTCGACGGTCGCCTGGCTCGACCAGTCAGGCACGCTGACCTACGCCCTCGAGGGCTCGGTGTTCGTGACCGGAGCGGCCATCCAGTGGCTGCGGGACGGGCTCGGGCTGCTGGCTGACGCCGCCGAGAGTGAGGCGCTAGCGGGCTCCGTGCCGGACTCCGGCGGCGTGGTGTTCGTCCCGGCGCTGACCGGCCTCGGCGCACCCGACTGGGATCCGGCTGCCCGAGGCGCGATCTTCGGCCTGACTCGGGGAACCACCAGGGCGCACCTCGTCCGGGCCGCCCTGGAGGCCATCGCCTTTGAGGTACGCGACGTCATCGACGTGATGACGGCCGGCGCGGCTGCCCGCGGTGACGGCGCCCATCCGCCGGGCCCGCACCAGGCGCTGCGCGCCGACGGCGGAGCCAGCACCAACGATCTGCTGCTGCAGTTGCAGGCCGACCAGATCCAGCGGCCGGTCGAGCGACCGGTGGTGGCAGAGACAACAGCACTGGGCGCGGCGTTCCTGGCCGGCCTGGCAGCCGGCGTCTGGTCGTCCCAGGCCGAGCTGGCCGCCACGTGGCAGCTAGACCGGCGGTTCGCCCCGACGGCGCGGGACGACGCTGCCCACGCGCGCTGGCGGAGCGCCGTTGAGCAGACTAAGCGCTGGGCGGGATGACGCTGGCCGCCGTGGGCTGATCTTGGTCGTCTCCCTCGTCGGCCTGGTGGCCACGCCCGTCGTGGTGCAGCGCGCTGGTAATCCGCAGCTTTGCCCGCTGCGCGTACTCGTCGACGTATTCCTGTCCTGACAGCTTCATGAGCTCGTACATGATCTCGTCGGTCATCGCGCGCAGCACGAGCCGGTCCTGCTCAAGGCCGTAATAGCGAGAGAAATCCAGCGGCTTGCCGAACCGCACGCCGGGCCTGATCGCGAGCCGCGGCGTGATCCTGCCGGGCGGCTGGAACTCGAAGCCGCCGACCATGGCGGTGGGGATGACGGGCACCCGGCCCTCGAGGGCAAGCCGCGCCACGCCCGTCTTGCCCCGGTAGAGCCTGCCGTCCGGCGTCCGCGTGCCCTCCGGGTAGATGCCCAGCAGCTCGCCGGAGGCCAGCACCCGCAATCCGGTCCGCAGCGCCCGCTCGCTGGCAGCACCGCCGGTGCGGTCGATCGGGAGCTGACCAACGCCGTGGAAGAACGCCTTGCTGACGAGTCCCTTAATCCCCCGGCCGGTGAAGTACTCGGACTTGGCCAGGAAGACAACCTTGCGGGGCAGCGGCAGCGGGGCGAAGAAGTGATCGGAGAACGACAGATGGTTGCTGGCCAGGATCGCTGGGCCGGTGCGGGGAACGTTCTCGATGCCCTCCGCCCACGGCCGGAAAAGACCGCGCAGGACTGGGCCGATGATCGCCTTGACCACCCAGTAGAACACGCCTCATACCTCGGCTCGGAGCACGGGCCTGACGACGGGTGCGCCGCGGGACGCACCGCCAGCCAGCACCTGGCCGACGGGCAGCGCCGCACGGCGCGGACTCGCCATGATCGACAGAGTGCCGCGAACTGGGGAGATCGCGCAAGTCACCCCGAACCCGATGGCCCCGCTGGGCAGCGGCCCGGGCCGGGCCAGGCCCACCAGTGCTGCCCGGCGCGGCGGCTTCCGAAACCCCCGCTACGCCGGAACTGGCACGAGCCGGGTGCAGCTACCCCAGCGGACGTGCGACGATGCCAGCTACAGGGCATGCCGTGACGGAGGACGACTGCTGATGCCAGTAATGCCGGGTGCTGAGGCCTTCAGCCGGGACGGCGGGCCGACGGGAGTGCTGCTCTGCCATGGCTTCACCGGCAGCCCGCAGTCGCTGCGGCCCTGGGCTGAGTTCCTTGCCGAGGCCGGGCTGACCGTCTCGCTGCCCCGGCTGCCGGGCCACGGCACCACCTGGCAGGAGATGGCCCGGACCCGCTGGGAGGACTGGTTCGCCGAGGTCAGCCGCGCTTTCGATGACCTGCGGGCGCGCTGCGACGAAATCTTCGTGATGGGCCTGTCGATGGGCGGCTGCCTGGCAGTACGGCTGGCCGAACTGAGCGGTGCCGCGATCCGCGGCCTGGTCCTGGTCAATCCTTCGTTGACCGCCGACTCCCGGCTCCAGTTCCTCGCCATCCCGGTGGTCAAGCTCGTCGTGCCTGCCATCAAGGGCATCGCCAGCGACATCAAGAACCCGACCGCGGCCGAGGCCGGATATGACCGGACTCCGCTGAAGGCCGCGGCGAGCCTGCCTGGGCTGTGGCGGACGACCCAGCAGCACCTGTCCGACCTGATTCAGCCGGTGCTCGTCTACCACAGCACGACCGACCACGTCGTCGGTCCAGCCAGCCTGCGCCTGCTGACCCGCGCGCTGCCCGCCAGTCAGGTCGAGGTCCGCGAGCTCGCCGACAGCTACCACGTGGCAACGCTCGACAACGATGCCGAGGCAATATTTGCCGGAAGCCTTGAGTTCGTCCGTGTACACAGCCAGGTCGGACGGGCATCTACAGGCGAGACCAGCAGGGAATCGATCGGCGGGGAATGACGTCGGATGAGCGGTGCCGGGGACACTGACGGCGAGATCAGCAGGGACGAGGCCGCCTGGCGCGATCTCGTCGCACGCTTCGAGCGCCCGGCCGACGCGAAGCTGACCGAGGTTCCGTGGCCTGCCAGGGAAGATCTGCCGGGCGCCGCAGCCACCAGGGCAGCGGCCAGCCTCGCGGCAGCCGACGTGCCGGGACCGGACGTCCCTGGCACGCCCAGCCCTGCCAGCGACGCGGAGCAGCCGCCGGGAGCGCGGCCAGGCGTGCGACCCTGGCCGGGACCGGACGGCAGCTCCCGGCCGATTGACCGCACCCGCGTCGTGCGGCCCGCCGGCGATCCTCGCTCGTATGTCCCCGCCGACGAGGATGACGACCGATACGTCCCGGCCCCGCTCCCGCCGCCGGCCAAGCTGGACTCGATCTCCAAGGCTGCGCTGGTCGCGGTCATCGGCGGGCCCGGTTACCTGCTGATCACCAGCGTGTTCCTGCACTGGACCATCTCGGCTACCGCCGCGTTCGTCGCGGTCGCGGCGTTCGTCGGCGGTTTCGTGGCGCTCGTTGTCAAGCTGGGCGATCACTCGCGGCGCGACGATGACGACGACGGCGCCGTGTTGTAGGCCGGCCGTGCGTCAGCCGGCCCTGGCCAGGTCCGCCGCCCCGATGAGGCCGGCATCCGGGCCGAGCTCGGCCAGCCTGATGTCCGCGCAGGGGCGATGCGAACGGCCGGTGAGACCGTGTTCATAGGCGTACCGGGCCGGGCCGAGCAGCAGTTCGCCGGCCTCCGATACTCCCCCGCCGATCACGAAGCAGCCGGGGTCGAGGATTGCCGACAGGTCTGCCAGGCCCGCGCCGAGCCAGCTGCCGACGGTCTCGAAACAGCGCACCGCGCCGGGGTCTCCCGCCCTGGCCGCCTCGGTGACTACCGGCCCGTCGATGCGGTCAGGCTCGCCATCGGCGAGCTGCAGGATCCGAGCGGCGGCCTCGGGCGACCGCCGGGCGAACTCGCGCGCCTCGGCGACCAGCGCCGTGCCGCTGGCGTACTGCTCCCAGCAGCCCTGGTTGCCGCAGCCGCACAGCCGGCCAGCGGGCACGACGCGGTAGTGGCCAGGCTCACCCGCCGAGCCGAATGCACCGCGATACAGCCGGCCATCGAGCACGATCCCGGCCCCGATGCCAGTGCCGACCGTGATCAGCACCACGTGCTCGTGTCCGCGTGCGGCACCCAGCTTGGCTTCCGCCCAGGCAGCCGCGTTCGCGTCGTTCTCCACGACCACCGGTCGGCCGATGTGCTCCTCGACGAGCTTTTTGACGGGTTCGTCGCGCCAGGCGAGGTTCGGCGCGAATAGCACGCTCGCTCTGGCCTGGTCGACAAAGCCGGCCGCACCGATGCCCACGGCCGCCACCGTGTGCCGGCCCAGCAGTTCGGTGACGACGCCGGCGATCACGCCGATGGTGTCATCGGGGCTTGCCGCCGGGGTGTATCTCTTCAGCTTCTCGATGACACGACCGCGCTCGTCGACTACCCCGGCGGCAACCTTCGTGCCGCCGACGTCAACGCCGATCGCGAGGCCCATGCCCTCGCCCGTTCGGCTGATCTCCCCCGCTGCCCGACTCGGTGCCGTCGACCTTCGCGTCCGAGTCCGTCGCCGTGGCCCACGGATCCGCAGCCGGCCCGGCGGTGGCAAGCCGGTCACCCGGCTTCCAGCCAACCTGGCCGTGCTCCCCCGCCATCGAGTCCGGTCGGCTCGCCGTCGCGTCGGCTGGCTCGGCGGCTTGCTGCCCAGCCGCCGGGGGCCGCTCACCGTCGGCCGGCCCGTCGTGGGCCGGCCTGCCGCCGGCCCGTGCACCGGTCGAGTCGGTGTCCGCGGCGGCGCCGCCGCGCCCGCCCGTCCTGGCCAGCAGCGAGTCGATGGCGCTGATGGCGTCCTGCATCACGGTGGCGACCGCCTCGCCGGCTCCCGACAGCTGGCCGGTCAGGCCGGGGCCAGAGTCGCGCATCCGACGTGCCGCCCGGCAGATCGGGCACCACTGGCACTCCGGTGCCTCGCCTGCTTCCGGCGGAATCTCGGTGGTGGCGACGTCCCAGACGTCTGCCTTGTCCTGGCGCTGGCCGCCAATGGTCCGCCGCACCTGGTCTTCCAGCTCCCGGCGCATGTTCTTCGCGCTGGACCGGATCAGCCAGCGCTGCAGGTCACCGAGCAGGTCCGTGCCGGTATCGCCGTGCTGGTGCCGGTCTGCCCTGGACGGGCCGGACCGGGGCGGCCGGTCCGGCCGATCGCTTCGCCCGGACTGCTCGCTCATCGTTCCACCACTTCTCGACTCATTCCCGCGGCTTCGTCCGGCACGCCTCAGTGACGTGCGGCTGGTCCGGACTCCACCCGCGCCTTCAGGCCCGTCAGGGCCGCGTCGATGATCGTACGCTCGGCGCGACGCCTGATCAGGCCGGGCAGCGGCACTTTGGTCCCGACGGCCAGCTCGTAGCTGACAGTCGTGGCGCCGTCCTCGCGCGCCAGCAGGTACGCTCCGGACATCTCGGTCACCACTGACCCGGCCGCCGCCAGCTGCCAGCTGACCGCGGTGTCCCCATCCCAGTCATAGGCGAGCACGTAGCTGTCCTTGATCACGCCCGCATCGAGCGCGAACCGCACCCGCAGCGCACGGCCGGCCGGGCCGGTCTCGAGGATCTCGGCCGCGCGCACGCCGGTTGCCCACTGCGGATAGGCGCCAAAGTCAGCGATGACCCCCATGACGGTCGCGGCATCGGCAGCCACCGAGATAGTCGAGGAGGTCCGCTCCGTCATGAGGTGGAGCGTACCGCGCCCGCGGCGCGCGCCAGATCTCGCGCCGACTGCCCCGTCATCGCCACTGCAGCAGGTAGGGCACGCCAGTGGCACGAAAGTGACCGACGTTGATGCACTCGGTGGCGCCGATCCTGATCCGGCTCTGCAGTGGCTGATGCACGTGGCCGAACAGCACGTACCGAGGCTGGGACCGCCTGATGAGCTGCAGGAGGGCCTCGCTGCCCCGCTCCATTCGCCTGGCTACGGTGTCGTACAGCAGCTCAGGGACCGCCGGCGGGATGTGCGCGCACAGCACGTCAACCGCGCCGACGGCCGCGACCTTCGCCGCGAACACGTCGTCGTCTATCTCGTTCGGAGTGCGATAGGCAGTCCGCAGGCCACCGCCCACGAAGCCGAACGTCCAGCCGCCGAGCTCGATCCGCTGGCCGTCGAGAACCTGCTGGCCGGGCCGGAGGTGGTCAGCCCACAGCCTGGGCAGGTCGACGTTCCCATAGGTCAGGTAGGACGGTACTGGCATCGCGGCAAACAACTCGGCGTACTGCCGGCCAACGGCCGTCTCGATGTGCACGCGCGGGTCACCGTCTAGCTGCGCCCACAGCTTCGCAGACAGCGCGCGTGCCGCATCGAACTGACCGTCTGACCGCAGCGCGACGAGGGTGTGAGCATGCTCGGCCCCGAACAGGTCGGGAAAGATGCCCTGGCTGTGGTCCGCGTAGTCGATGAACAGCAGCAAATCGCCGAGGCAGATCAGCGCGTCAGCGCCGTCGCCTGCCCGGCGCAGCGCGTCGGTGCGCCCATGGACATCACTCACCACGTGCACACGCATCTGCCTACAGTAGGCAAGTCCGGCAGAAAGGCCTAGCCGCCCCGCAGCGCCGATCGGATGAGCCGGAGCGGTAACGTCCAGGACTGCAAGGGGTACGCCCGACGACGGAGCGGCGTGGGAACGTGGTAGCTGGAGGTTCAGTGCTCGAATTCGGTATCCCAGCGCTCATCGAGATCCCAGACGACGCCGGGCTGGCCGACGTGGTGTACAGCCGGGCGGCCGCCGATCCCGACGAGGTGATGCTGCGCCGGCGCGCAGCCGACGGCAGCTGGCAGGACGTCACCGCTGGTCAGTTCCGGGCAGAGGTGTCGGCGCTCGCGAAAGGGCTGATCGCCGCGGGCCTGGCGCCGGGCGACCGGGTCGCCCTGATGTCGCGTACCCGGTATGAGTGGACGCTGGCCGACTACGCGATCTGGGCGGCGGGCGCGGTCTCGGTTCCTGTCTACGAGACGTCGTCTGCCGAGCAGGTCGAGTGGATCCTCGGTGACTCCGGCGCCCGCGCGATCCTCGCCGAGGACGACAGCCACGCGCAGATCATCCAGACCGTCCGGGACCGGCTGCCGAATCTCGGGCCGGTCTGGCGGATCGGCGCGCTCGACGACGTGGCCGCCGCTGGCGCCGACATCACCGACGACCAGCTACGCCAGCACCGGGTCAGCCGCCGGGCCGGCGACCTGGCCACGATCATCTACACGTCTGGCACGACGGGGCGGCCCAAGGGCTGCGAGCTGACGCACCGCAATCTGCTGGCCGCCGTCCGCAACGCCGTGCACGCGGCGCTGCCCGAGATATTCGAGGTGTCCGACGCCTCGACGCTGCTGTTCATGCCGCTCGCCCACGTGTTCGCCCGGATCATCGAGGTTGGCTGCCTGGAGGCGGGTGCCGTGCTCGGCCACTGGGAGAACGTCGGCACCGTCGCCGACGGCCTGCGTGAGTTCCGGCCCACCTTCCTGCTCGCGGTGCCCCGCGTCTTCGAGAAGGTGTACAACACCGCGGTGCAGCAGGCGTCGGCTAGCCCGGCCACGACCAAGATCTTCGCCGCCGCGGCCGGCACGGCGATCGCCCATAGCCGGGCCCTGGACGACGGACGGCCGGGCCTCGGGCTGCGGCTCCGACGGGCAGTGTTTGACCGGCTTGTCTACGGCAAGCTGCGGGCCGCAGTCGGCGGCCGGGTGGGCTACGCGGTATCGGGCGGCGCGCCGCTGGGCGAGCGTCTCGGCCACTTCTTCCGCGGCGTGGGCATCACCGTGCTGGAGGGCTACGGCATGACCGAGACGTCCGCGGCGGCGACCGTCAACAAGCCGAGCCGGAACAAGGTCGGTACCGTCGGCCAGCCGCTGCCGGGCGTCAGCGCCAAGATCGCCGACGACGGCGAGATACTGCTGCGCGGCGCCGTCGTCACGATCGGCTACTGGCAGAACCCGGCCGCGACCAAGGAGGCCGTCGACGCCGAGGGCTGGCTGCACTCTGGCGACCTGGGGTCACTCGACGACGAGGGATTCCTCCGGGTCACCGGCCGCAAGAAGGAAATCATCGTCACCGCTGGCGGCAAGAACGTGGCCCCGGCGGTCCTCGAGGACCGGCTCCGCGCCCACCCGCTCATCAGCCAGTGCATGGTGGTCGGGGACGGCCGGCCGTTTGTAGCCTGCCTGATGACCCTGGACGCGGACGCCCTGGAGCACTGGACGTCGCAGCACGGCAAGCCGGCCGGCGCCACGGCGGCGGACCTGGCGACCGACCCGGACCTGGTCACCGACCTGCAGGCGGCCGTCGACGACGCCAACAAGGCCGTGTCCAGGGCCGAGTCCATCCGCAAGTTCCGGGTGCTGCCGGTGGACTTCACGACCGACAACGACTACCTCACGCCGTCGCTGAAGGTGAAGCGGGCGAACGTGGCCAGGGACTTCGCGGCGGACATCGAGGCTCTGTATACGCGCTAGCGGTCATGCCAGGAGCGCCGTTAGCTTCTCGGCTACTCGGTCCCACGTCCATTCGCGGTCGATCCAGGCGCGACCCTTCTCACCCATGGCCAGTGCGCCGGCTGGATCTGCCAGCAGCTCGACCAGCCGGTCGGCTACAGCGCTAACGTCGCGGCCGGGTACGACGTAGCCGGTCTCGCCGTCCAGGACGGCATCGGGCGCGCCGCCGGAGTCGCCCGCGATGACCGGCAGGCCGGTCGCCGCGGCCTCCAGGTAGACGATGCCGAGGCCCTCGACATCGAGCCCGCCCCGGCGGGTGCGGCACGGCATCGCGAAGACCGTGGCGGCGTCGTAACACGCGGGCAGGTCGGCCCGGCTCACCGGGCCGGTGAACAGCACCGCATCGGCGACGCCCGCACGCCGGGCCTGCGCCTCCAGCCGGGGCCGGTAAGGGCCGTCGCCGACCAGGAGGAGCAGCGGGTCACCCGGCGTGCGCGCGCGCACGGCCGGCCACGCCCTGATGAGGGTGTCCTGGCCCTTGCGCGGCACCATCCTCGACACGCACACGACGACGGGTCGCTCCGGCGCGATGCCGAACTGGCCGCGGATCCGTGCTCCACCGGCGCCGCGCCGGAACTCTGCCGGGTCCACGCCGGGCGCGAGCCGCACCATGCGGCGGGCGCCGTCCGCCGACAGGGCTCTCGCGAGCCGGACTCGGAAGTACTCGGCGAGGTAGGTCAGCGTGTCGACGTCATCGCCGATGCGCCGCAGCAGCGTCCGGGCGCCCGGCACCGCCGCCCAGCCGGCTTCGTGGCCGTGGGTGAGACCGACGATGCGGCGAGCCCCGGCGGCGCGCAGCCGCGGCGCCAGCAAGCCCAGCGGAGCCGCAGCGCCGAAGAGAACCTGGTCGCACCCGTGCTCGGCCACGAGCGAGCACGCTCGCGTGGCGACCGACCGCACCGGCAGCATCAGCGAGCCTGGATGACGCACCACCGGGAACGGCTGGGCGGCATCGAACTCGACCGCGCCTGCCCACGCGGGCGCGTACACCACCACCTCGTCAGGCGGCAGCCGCAGCGCTAGCGCGTGCACGAACGACTGGATCCCGCCGCGGCGCGGCGGGTAGTCGTTGGTGACGATCAGCACCTTGGTCATGTGGCCCGGAGCCCAGATCTCGCGGCTGGTCGGCGTCTTCGACCGACAGGAGGCACATGGTACCGCCAGCCGACCGTCGCAGGCTCGTGCTGCTCAGGCGCCAGGAGACAAGCTAGGGCTGGACCGCGCCGTCGTAGTACGTCTGATACCAGCCGGAGAACGCCACCAGCTCGACGTCGAGCCCGGTCTGTGGCGCGTCGATCAGCTCGTTGTCGCCGACGTAAATGCCGACGTGACCGGCGCCGTCGAACACCATGATGTCGCCCGGCTCCAGGGTGCTGACGTGGGGCAGGTCGTCCCACTGCTCCTCGCTGGTGCGCGGGATGGAGACACCGGCGGATGCCCAGGCCTGCTGGGTGAGCCCGGAGCAGTCAAAACCGTCCGCGCACGGACCGGTGCCGCCGTACACATACGGGCAGCCGAGCTGGTCGTAGGCGAACGCGATCGCCTTGTCTGCCTGGGTCGTGGTGGGGCCGGTGTAGGTCGCCGAGGTGGACCCCCCCGACCCAAGGTCGCCGGCCTGCTGTGCTGGCGTCAGCTGGGCCACCAGCTCCTCCTGCTGCGAGACCAGCTTGTTCATGCTCGCCTTCTGCGTCGCCAGGCTGTTGTCGAGCTGCGTGATGCCCGCCTTGGTGCGCAGCGCGAGAACCTGAGTGGCCCGGAGTTCCCTCGCCGCGACCAGGAAGTGGTTGATCTGCGCGCTGTTGGTATCTGACAGCTCGAGCAGGATCGAGGACTGGTCCAGGATCTGCTGCGGCTTACCCGACGTGAGCAGCGCGAGCGACGCGTTGATGTTCCCGTCCTCGTACGCGGTGACGGCGATCCGGCCGATCTCCGCTTGCTCGGTGGCGAAGCTCCGCTGGTAACCGGCCTCCTCCTCGTGGATCACGCCGAGTCGCTGGTTGGCCGCGGCGAGCTGCTCCTGCACCTGGTCATACTGCTGGTCGAGCTTGTCGAATTGCGACTCCAGCTTGGTGAGCTGCGCCTGGGCCTGGCTGAGCGTCGGTGGTGGCGACCCCTGAGCGCTACCCGACACCCCCATGAGCAGCCCGGTCGCGAACACCGCGACAGTCAGCGCGGTGGCACTCTGCCTGATGATCGTGCGAGCCGTCGGCGCCGTATGCACCCGCGTGCCACACTCCCTCTTCCACTGCGGCTTACCGGGTGAGCTGACGGGTTCGGGCTGTGGAAGCCTGCCCTACGACCCGGAATGGATCCGGGTCGATTCACCCCTGGCGGCGCCGACACGCGCGCCACCGGTTGGGTCCCCGGCTCTCCAGCCGGCCTGAAGCCGACTCGCAGGAGATTCAGCTGCGGCCGCCCGCCGCCGCCGGAAGGCGACTGCCTAGCGATGCGGCTCGGTCCTTGACCCTAGGGCGTCCGGAGAACGGATTCAACCACTTCGCGCACTCTCACGCTGAGTAGCTGGTCCGGCCGGGCCCGGCGTGTCGGCCGCGGAGCGGCGGTCGCGACCGGCGTGCCTGGGGCAGATTGTCGGCGCCGAGCCCTAGCGTGAGGTCGTGATCGGACCGCTCGCACACCTCACGGTCGTGGTCGTCGATGTCGAGACCACCGGCTGGCTGCGCGATCGCGCCGAGCTCACCGAGATCGGCGCCGTGCGGCTCAGCGCCGGCCAGCTCGCCGGCGAGTTCTGCTCCCTGGTCCGGCCGACCCGTCCGATCCCTGCGGACATCACGACGCTGACGGGCATCACCGAGGCCATGCTCAGCCAGGCTCCGCCGGCCTCCGTCGCGCTGCGCGCGTTCCTGGCCTTTGCCGGCGACTGCGTCCTCGTCGCCCACAACGCCTGCTTCGACCTCGAGTTCCTGACGGCGGCGAGCGACGCCTGCGGGATCGCCTGGCCGCGGTTCCCCGTGCTCGACACCGCGGCGCTGGCCAGGCTCCTGCTCGGCACCGGCCGGGTGGCCGACTGTCGGCTGGCTACCCTCGCGACGTACTTCGCGGCCAGGACTCCGCCCTGCCATCGCGCCCTCGCCGATGCCAGGGCCACGGCGGACGTGCTCACCGGCCTGCTCCGGCTCGCGGCCGACGACCAGCGCGCCGGCGAGCCCGCCCTGACCCGGCTGGCGAGCTGATCGCCGCTCCTTGCTGGCGCGCCGGGCAGCGCGGGTTCGCCGCGGCCGTCGCCAGCGCGTTGGGCTACGCTGCTGCTCGGCGGGCGGCCCGGCTACCTGGTCACGCCCGCCGGGCAAGGGCGGACACGCGGCTAGGCGAGGAGAACCGTGGTCACCGCAATCGTTCTGATCAAGGCGGACGTGGCCCGCATCCCGGAGACCGCCGAAGCCATCGCGCAGATCCAGTCGGTGAGCGAGGTCTACTCGGTGACCGGCGAGTTCGACCTCGTCGCGATCGTCCGGGTGCGCGGGCACGACGAGCTGGGCGACGTCATCCCTGGCACGGTCAACAAGGTTCCCGGCGTGACGCACACCGAGACGCACATTGCCTTCCGCACCTACTCACGGCACGATCTCGAGGCCGCGTTCTCGCTCGGCTACCCCGAGGCCTGACCCGGCGTTGTCCGCCGGCCGGCGGCGGCCGGCGTGCTACTGCGCCATCAGCCGCTTGCTCGTCTGCACCCAGCGGTCGAGCAGCGCGGCGGCCGCGCCGGAGTCCACGGCCGTCGCGGCGCGCCGGTAGCCGTCCGCGAGCGCCGGGACAAGCTCGCCCGGTCCGGCCACGCCCGCCTCGGCGGCTAGTGCGGCAGCGGCGTTGAGCAGCGCCGTCTCCCGGATCGGGCCGGGATTGCCGCCGACGAAGTCCCTGACCACGGCTGCGTTGTGCGCAGCATCGCCACCCCGCAGGTCACCAGCGGTGCAGCGGGCGATGCCCAGCTCGGTGGCGTCGAAGGTCGTCTGGCTCACCGCCCCGTCGTGCACGACCCAGACGACCGACGGTGCGGTCGTCGTCAGCTCGTCCAGGCCGTCACAGCCGTGAAACACCAGGGCCGAGCAGCCGCGAGCGGCCAGCACCCCGGCCAGGATCGGCCCCATCCTCGGATCGGCGACACCGAGCGCCTGGGCCGTCGGGTTGGCCGGGTTGGCCACCGGGCCGAGGATGTTGAACACGGTCGGCACGCCCAGCTCGCGGCGCGGCACGATCACGTGCCGCAGCGCCGGATGGTAGAGGGGCGCGAACAGGAACCCGGCGCCAACCTCGGCCACAAGCTGCTCCGTCGCCGGGGCTGGCAGGTCGATCACGACGCCCAGCGCCTCGAGCACGTCCGCGGTGCCGCAGGCCGACGAGGCGGCCCGGTTGCCGTGCTTGACCATGCGCGCGCCTGCCGCGGCCGCCGCGATCGTGCCCATGGTCGAGATGTTGACCGTCCTAGCGCCGTCTGCGCCGGTGCCGACCAGATCGACCGAGGGACCCGGGATGGTGATGGTGGTGGCGTGCTCCAGCATCGCCCTGGCCAGGCCGGCGACCTCGCCAGGAGTCTCGCCCTTGATCCGCAGCGCGACACCGAACCCGGCGATCTGCGCGGGAGTCGCAGCTCCGTCCATGATCTCGTTCATCGCCCAGGCAGCCTGGTCCGCGGCGAGGTGCTCACCCCTGATCAGCGCGCCCAGCACTTCGGGCCAGGTCGTGCGCGCATCCACCGGCGTCTCCTCAGGCCCTGGCCACCGCGGTGCCGGACGCTTGCTGCCGCATGAGGCCAGCCAGCTCCCTGGCCAGCTCGATCGGGTCGATCGGGTGACTGATCACCGCGTCGGCCCGCGACCAGGTGGCCAGCCAGCCATCGTCTGGCCGCCCGATGATCAGCAGCACTGGCGGGCAGTCGTGGATCTCGTCCTTGGCCTGGCGGCAGACGCCCATCCCGCCAGCCGGCTGGGCTTCGCCGTCGAGGACCAGGACGTCGGCCTGACCAGCGTCAAGCAGCCGCCACAGCATCGCCTCGGTGGCGACGTCGGTGATCTCGGCCTCCGGCACATCGGGCGCTGGCCGACGGCCTATCGCAAGCCGCACTCTGGCACGAGTGGCGGCATCATGGCTATACACGACAACCTTCATGCCAAGGATGCTACCGACCTGGGGGGTCGGGCTTCGCACGCCTACGCGGTGTCGTAATAATGGCCCCGTGGTCTCAGCATCTACTGAGGTAGCTCAGCCGCGCGGAGTTGCCAGTCGGCCGAACCTGGTCAGCGTCGGCACGATCGTCTGGCTGTCGTCTGAGCTGATGTTCTTCGCGGCGCTGTTTGCCATGTACTACACGATCAGGTCAGTGGACAAGGGCATGGGTCAGCCGTGGCCGAAGGCCAACCTCGACCTGTTCCTGGCCACGATCAACACCACGGTGCTCGTGCTGTCCAGCGTGACCTGCCAGCTTGGCGTGTTCGCGGTCGAGCGGCACCAGATCCGGCGGGCCGGGCACATCTGGGATGTCCCGAGGTGGGGCCTGCGCGAGTGGTACGTGCTGACGTTCTTCATGGGCCTGTACTTCGACCTGGGTCAGGGCTGGGAGTGGCTGGGCCTCATCCATGACCAGCACGTGACGATCGCGTCCAGCAACTACGGCTCGGTGTTCTATCTGACCGAGGGGTTCCATGGCCTGCACGTCGCCGGCGGGCTGATCGCCTTCCTGTTCTTGCTCGGCCGGACCTTCGCGGCCAAGCGCTTCACCCTGGAGCAGCAGACCAGCGCCATCGTCGTGTCGTACTACTGGCACTTCGTCGACGTCGTCTGGATCGGGCTGTTTACGACGATCTACCTGATCCGCTGACGGGAGCTGAGGATAGCTGTGAGCTGGATCACTGCCAGGCGCCGTCACCCCGCAGCGGGCTACGTTGTCATAGCTAGTGTGCTGGTCATCATCGGGACGGCCTACGCGGTCATCACCAGCGGCGCCGCCTCGGCGTCCCCGCAAGCGACACCGAATTCGGCGCAGATCGCCGATGGCCGCAACCTGTTCGTCGAGGAGTGCGCCACCTGCCACGGCCTGTACGCGCAGGGCACCGCCGACGCGCCGAGCCTCATCGGGGTTGGCGCGGCCGCGGTCAACTTCCAGGTCACCACCGGCCGGATGCCGGCCGCCGAACTGGGCGCGGAGAACGACCGCAAGCCGCCACGGCTCAACGCCACCCAGACGGCCGCCATCGCCGCCTACATCCAGTCGCTGGGCGGCGGCCCGACCGTGCCGTCAGCAGCCCAGGTCAGCACCTCGGGGGCCGACGTCGGGCTGGGCCAGCAGCTGTTCGTGGCCGACTGCGCCGCCTGCCACAACTTTGTCGGCGCCGGGGGCGCGCTCACCTATGGCAAGTACGCCCCGCCGCTGACCGCCTCGACGCCTACCCAGATCTACGAGGCCATGCTGACCGGCCCCGAGGCCATGCCCGTCTTCAACGACCTCACGATCACCCCGCAGGAGAAGCGGGACATCATCGCCTATGTGACGCAGGTCAGGTCCGAGCCCAACCCGGGCGGGTTCAGCCTGGGCCGGGTCGGTCCGGTGACCGAGGGTCTGGTGGCCTTCCTCGGCCTGCTGCTGTTCATGGTGCTGGCGGCGCTCTGGATCACTGCGAAGCACGGGAAGGCTCATGAGTGACACCAACTCCCCAGGCGTGAGCGACGCCGGAGAGGCCGCCGGCCAGTCCTGGCCTGAGTACCTGCGCGGCGAGCGCCACGACCCGGCGTCAGCGGGCACGACCGGGCCGGGCGCCGGGCAGCAGGGGCAGGGGCAGCAGGGGCCACATCACCGGGTCATCGGCACGCCGTCGCCGACCGCGGCGCGGACGCTGCTCGACGAGCCGGACGGCGGCAGCCGGCGGCCACGGCAGCCGGAGTTGCCGCCCGGGCCCGCTGATCCTCGCCACGCGCGCCACGCTGAACTACTCGTGGCGGCCTGCTTCATCCTCGCGATGCTGGCCGGCTTCGGCTTCCTGGTCGCGTACGCCCTCATCGGCGTCGGCTCGCTCACCAGAGTGCTGCACTCCAACCTGGCTCTCGGCGGCTGCCTGTCGGCGGTGTTCCTGCTGCTCGGCATCGGCGCGGTGATCTGGGTCCGGCACCTGATGCCGGACGTCGAGCTCACCGAGCAACGGCACCCGATGCGATCGACCCCAGTCGAGCGGGCGGCCTTCAAGGAGACGTTCGAGGACGGCGCGGCCGCGAGCCAGTTCGTCAAGCGCCCGCTTGTCCGCCGCACCCTGATCGCCGCGACGCTGCCGCTGGCCGTCGCCCCGCTGTTCCTGCTGCGCGACCTGGGCCCGCTGCCGGGAACGAGCCTCGACAACACGGTCTGGCGCAAGGGCCTGCGGCTGCTCGCGTACGGCACGGGCCGACCGATCACCGCGGCCGAGTTCAGCTCACCGGGCTCGCTGATCAGCGTCGGGCCCGAGGGCTACCTGGACAACGACGACGCGATGGCCAAGGCCGCGGTCATCATCATCAAGTTCCGGCCGGGCCAGCTGGTATTCGGCCCGCCGGCGGTGCCGGGACACGCGTCGCGACCGAATCTGGTCGTGCCGAACTGGACGGTCAACAACATCGTGGCCTACTCGAAGATCTGCACGCACGTGGGCTGCCCGGCGGCGCTGTACGAGCAGACGACGCACCACATCCTGTGCCCGTGCCACCAGTCGACCTTCGACGCGACCCGAGGCGCCATGGTGCTCTTTGGCCCGGCCACCAGGGCGCTGCCACAGCTACCGATCGGCGTGGACTCAGAGGGCTTCCTGATCGCCACCGGGCCGTTCAACGAGCCGGTGGGCCCGAGCTTCTGGGAGCGGTCATGAGCGTCGAGCGAGCGCTGGAGGGCACCGGCAACTGGCTAGACGACAGACTGCACGGGGCCCGCGGCGTCCGGGTGCTGCTGCGGAAGATCTTCCCTGATCACTGGTCGTTCCTGCTGGGCGAGATCATCCTCTACTCGTTCATCATTCTGCTGCTGACCGGCACGTTCCTGACGTTGTGGTTCCAGCCGAGCATGACCCAGGTCGTCTACCACGGGTCCTACGTCCCGCTGCGCGGCGTCCGGATGAGCGAGGCGTACGCCTCCACCCTGAGGATCAGCTTTGACGTGCGCGGCGGTCTGCTGATGCGGCAGATCCACCACTGGGCGGCTGACCTGTTCATGGCCGCGATCATGGCGCACATGCTGCGGGTGTTCTTCACCGGCGCCTATCGCAAGCCACGCGAGATCAACTGGCTAATCGGCATCGTGCTGTTCACGCTCGGCATGTTCGAGGGCCTGTTCGGCTACTCGCTGCCCGACGACCTGCTATCCGGCGCGGGCCTGCGGATCACCGAGGGAATCCTGCAGTCGTTCCCGCTGGTGGGCACGTACCTGGCGTACTTCCTGTTCGGCGGGCCGTTTCCTGGCACCCAGATCATCGGCCGGCTGTACATCATCCACGTACTGATCATCCCCGGCCTGATCCTGGCGCTGGTGACCGTGCACCTGTTCCTGATGTTCCATCAGAAACACACGCAGATGCCGGGCAAGGGCCGGACGAACGAGAACGTCGTCGGCGCGCCGATGTATCCGTACTTCATGGCCAAGACCGGAGCGTTCTTCTTCTTCACCTTCGCGGCGCTGACCTTGGCGGCGACGTTCGTCCAGATCAACCCGGTGTGGCTGTACGGTCCGTACAACCCGGTCGCGATGTCGGCCGGCTCCCAGCCCGACTTCTACATGGGCATGCTCGAGGGCGCGCTGCGCGTCATGCCCAACTGGCAGTGGGTGGTCTTCGGGCACACGTTCGCGTTCAACGTGTTCCTCCCTGCCCTGGTGCCGCTCGGCATCATCTTCACGGGTGCCGCGCTGTGGCCGTTCCTCGAACAGTGGATCACCGGTGACCGGCGGGAGCACCACCTGAATGACCGGCCGCGGAACGCGCCAACCCGGACCGCGGTCGGCCTCGCGGCGATCACGTTCTACGGCATCTTGTGGGCCGAGGGCGCCAACGACATCATCGCGGACCATCTCGACATACCCCTCTACTGGATCACCTGGGGCGCCAGGGTCGGCATCTTCGTCGGCCCGGTGATCGCCTACATCATCACCAAGCGGATCTGTATGGGGCTGCAGCGCAAGGACAACCACCTCGTCGAGCACGGGGTCGAGACCGGCATCATCAGGCAGCTGCCGGGCGGCGAGTTCATCGAGGAGACCAGGCCGGTCGACCCGGAGCGCCTGGCGGTGCTGCTGTCCCGCGCCGAGCATCCCGCGCTGCCGTCCGCGGAAGCCACCGAGACCGACGTGCCGCCTCCCGGCATGCGCGGCGGACTCGGCCGGATGCGCGAACGCCTCTACCACGTCGTCACCGAGAGTGCGCCCATGCCGCAGATTCATGGGAACGGGCACGGCAACGGCCACGGTAACGGGCACGGCGACGGCCAGCTCGCGGAGACCGACGGTCAGGGCGGGCACGGTGAGCAGGCGGCGAGCACTGCAGGCGGCACGGCCTCAGCAGCCGAGCCGCAGCGTGACGAGGACAGCCACTAGCGCGGCCTCGGCGCGACCACTGCGTGGTCGCAGGCCACGCCGCCCGCGAGGTCGTTGGGCAGGTCGATCATCGGCTGCCGCACAAGCTCCTCGCAGGGCGATCCGTTGACCGATCGCGCCACCCGCGCTTACGTTGCAACGCATGAGCAACGCGGGTGCCACCCTGACGGTCCTGGCCCGCACCGGTCCAGGCGGCGCCGGCCTGACCCGCACGCTGGCCGAGGTTCCGCCGCGCGGTCGGCACGCGGACGTGGCCGGGGCTGGCGGCGAGCTGTGGTTCGTGATCGAGGGCTCGGGCCGGCTCGACCTCGACGGTGCGCCGGGACCGCCGCTGGTCCCCGACCGCGGCTTGTGGATTCCGGCCGGGGCCGCCTACCACCTGGAGAGCGACGGAGCCGACGGGCTGCGCCTCGACATCGTCGCGCTGCCAGCTAGCAGTTCCGGGCCAGCGCACCGGAACGCCCAGCAGACCGCCAGCGGCGCAGCTCTGCCGCTCAGCCGTGACCTGCTGGACTGCCCCGCGGAGACGACCGGAGACCGCACGTTCCGCGTGCTCTTCGGGCCCGGCCGCGACTGCGCTGCGGCCACGCAGTTCGTCGGCGAGATTCCGCCGGGCCGAGCGCCGGAGCACAGCCACCCCTACGACGAGGTCGTGCTGATCCTGCACGGCACCGGCGTCGCGCACGTGGGCGGCACCGACCGCGCGCTGTCCGCTGGCACCTGCCTGCACCTGCCGCCGGGGCTGCCGCACTGCCTGGAGAACACCGGGTCGCAGCCGATGCGCGTGCTCGGGGTGTTCCATCCGGCCGACAGCCCGGCGCTGAAGCTGCCGCCCGCCAGCAGCACTCCGGGCCCGCGCTGACGGCACCCGCGTGGCGCGAGCGGCTGGCGTGCTCCCGGCGAGCCACGGCGGCCGGCCCGCGGGTTCATACCCGGCTGAGCACCGACTCGAGCGGGCGAGGCAGCCGGTCCGGGTCCACCGCGCCAGCCAGCAAGCGCGCGTACCGGAGCTTGCGCCGGGCGCCGCTGCCCAGGAACCGCCGTAGCTGCGCCCCCGCGGGGTGACCGCGCCACTCGGGCTGGCGCTGCAGGCTGCGGAGCGATCGGAGGTCCCCCTGCGAGTCGATGAGAACCTCAATCCTGCCGACGCCGATCGCGCGGATCAGCTCGTCCTCCAGATCCTCGACGCAGACGTAGAAGCCCAGTCGCTCCATGTCCACCCGCGTCCCTGCCGTACCGACGCCGGCGGCCGCCAGGCCGCGCCTGACCACGCTCTCCTCGCCGACGTCGCACAGCCCAGCCAGCCGGAGGCCCGCGCCAGCGGGACCGAGCTGAGTCAGGTAGCGCGTCATCGCGTGCGCGCCGCCGACCGGCAGGACCACCACGTGCTCCGCACCGAGGTCCCGGCCGCGGCGGGCGGCAGTCACCTCGACCGCTATCTGGTCGCTGACGCCCTCGACAACAACGACGGCATCGGCGACCGCCACCTTCGCCAGCGCCAGGGCGGTGGCCTCGGTCGCAGCCGCCGGGCCATGCACGTAACCGGCCAGCAGCTCGCTGGCAAGCTCACGGCGCCTGGCGATGTCCATCGAAGGTAGGGTGTCAGATCCGCTCACTACCGTTAAGTCCAATCCGCGCAGCCGGCTGATTGGCAGTCTGGACCAGTGACCGCAAAAGGAGCATCGGCGCTGTCCGTCGTGCGCCGCGTTCGGACCCGTCAGGAGTTCCAGCTTGCCGCCACGCTCGGCAAAGCGGACCGGCCGATGGCCGCCGGCTGGTGGACGCTGCTCACGCTGCGCGGACTGCTGCCAGCAGGGTTCTCCATCGGCACCGGAGTGCTCGTCGGCGCGATCGAGCGCCACGCCAGCCTCGTCGTGCCGCTGGCGGTCGTCGGAGCCCTGTTCGTTCTGCTGCAAGTCCTCGGCCCACTGCACACGGCACTCAGCGCGAACCTGGGCGACCGGATGGCGGCCTGGCTCTACGACGAGATGACCCGGGCCTGCGTGTCCGTACCTGGCATCGGTCACCTCGAGGATCCCGACCTGGCCGCCGACCTGCAGGTGGCGCGCGACTTCGACCGCGGGATGACCGCACCGCCCCTGTCGACGTCGATGGACTTCATCGCGGGCGGGCTGGTTGACATGCTGGCCGGGTTGGCCCAGGCCTGCGTGCTCTTCGGGTTCGCCTGGTGGGCGCCGGTCGCGCTGGGCGGGGCCTGGCTGTCCACGCACTGGCTGCTGCGCGAGAGCGCCGTCTGGAGAGACCGCAATACCGACGAGGTACGGCAGGCCCAGCGGCACGCCGACTACGCGTACCGGCTCGCAGTCGACCCGCCCGCCGCCAAGGAACTGCGGATTTTCGGGCTTCCCGACTGGGTGCTCGACCGGTTCGTCAGTGCCCGGCGCCGGCTGCACCGACTCCAGTATGAAGCGACACGAATGCGTGAACGCTCGGTGCTGGCCAGCCTGGCTCTGGTACTCGCCGCGAACGTGCTGGTGCTGTGGCTGGTCGCCGCCGCTGCGCTGGACGGCCGGCTCGCCCTGGGCGGGCTCGTCGTGTATGCCTCGGCCGCGGTCGGCACGTCGATGATCGCATTCGGCGGGCTGAACTGGGCGCTGGACGGCGCGGCGGCGCCGGTCGCCGCGGTCGCCAGGCTCAAGGCAGCGATGCGCCGGGCTGGGACGGTGGCGTCCGGAAGCTGGCCAGCCGACGGGAGGCCGGCGCATCGGCTCGCGATCCGCGACGTCACGTTCGCCTACCCGGCAACGCCGGACCGTCCCGTGCTCAGCGGTCTGAGCCTGGATATCCCGGCCGGGACGTCGCTCGCCATCGTCGGCCAGAACGGCGCTGGCAAGACCACGCTCGCCAAGCTGCTGTGCCGCCTGTACGACCCGCAGGCCGGCACGATCGAGGTGGATGGCATCGACCTGCGGGACCTCGACCTGGATTCCTGGCGCCGCCGCGTGACGGCCGTCTTCCAGGACTTCGCCCGGTTCGAGATGTCGCTCCGCGAGAACGTCGCACCGCAGGCTGCGCTCGGCCGAGCGGCGTCCGACGAGGCCGCTCCAGCCGGGCGCTGCGGCGAGAGCGACGCCGCAGTGGACGACCTGGTGTCGGGCGCGCTCGCTGACGCCGGAGCGGGAGGCCTGGCCAGCCTGGACACGGTGCTTGCCAAGGGCTACTCGGGCGGGATCGAGCTGTCGGGCGGGCAGTGGCAGCGCGTCGCCCTGGCCCGCGCGCTGACAGCGGTCAGGCTCGGGGCTGGCCTCGTCCTGCTCGACGAGCCGACCGCTCAGCTTGACGTCCGCGGCGAGGCGGAGATCTTCGAGCGGATCCTCGCCGCCACGAGGTCGTGCACGACGATCCTGATCTCACACCGTTTCTCCACCGTCCGGCACGCCGACAAGATAGCCGTCGTGGCGGACGGCGCGGTGGCCGAGCTCGGCAGCCACGACGAACTGATGAGTCGGCGCGGCAGGTACTGGAAGATGTTCACGCTGCAAGCCGAGCGGTTCGCGACCGGAACGCCGGAAGAAGGCGAGGAAGAGGTGACGTTCGATGTCCTCGCCTGACCACGCCCCGGCCTCCGCCGGGAATGTCGACGGCGCCGCTCAGGCGGCTACCGGCAGCCTGGACACGCTACCGCCCGCCTTGTCGTCGATGTGGCGGCTGTGCAGGCTCGGCTTCCGCTACGAGCCGTCCCTGATGGGTGTCTCCTTTGTGCTCGCCCTCCTCGCGGCGCTGCCGGATGCGCTGCTAGCGCTCTGGCTCGCGCTGCTGGGTCAGGGCCTGATCGAGCACCGGCCCGGGCTGCTCAGGTTCGCGGTGATCGCACTCGCGGTGTCGGCGGCCTTGACCTGGCTGCTGCAGACCGTGTCAACGAGGCTGCAGCGGCGATTCCGCGACAAGGTCACGATCGCGCTGGAGTCACACGTGGCGCGCCTGCAGGCCAGCATCTCGACGATTGCCCACCAGGAGCGCCCGGAATACCTGGACCGGCTCTCCGTGCTGCGCGAGCAGGTCTTCACTCTCGACCACATGTACATGTCGGTGTTCTCCACCGCGGGCTGGATCCTGCGGCTGGCCGTGACGGTGGCACTGCTCGCCACCGTGAACCCGGTGCTGATCGTGCTCGTCGTCTTCGCCGTTCCGACCGTCGCCGCCACCTCGTGGCGCCCGGTCGTCGAGCGGGTGGCGCAAGAGCGCGGCGCCCAGGCCGACCGCCTCGCCCGGCACCTGTTCACGCTGTCGACCACGGCGTCGTCCGGCAAGGAGTTGCGGGTACTCGGCATCGGCCCGGAGCTCGCCCGCCAGCGGCGCGCCTCCTGGGAGCACTGGTACGCACCCGTAGCCGCGGCGCGCACGGCGTCATCGACCTGGTACGCAGCCGGGTGGGCGCTCTTCGCGCTCGGCTACGTCGGCGCGATCGTCCTGGTGGCCGCCGGTCCGCACGCCAACCCGGCCGCTGCGATCCTCGTGCTGACGGCCGGGGCCAGGCTCTCGTCCTATCTCAGCGGGACGGTCAGCGAGGTCGGCTTCCTCCGCGGCATGTGGATGGATGGCTCGCGGCGGCTGGCGTGGCTGGAGGACTACGCCAGCGCGACCGCCCAGCACTCCGACCTGCCTGCGCCGGAACACCTCGCCGAGGGGATCCGATTCGAGCACGTCACCTTCGCCTATCCCGGCTCGGACCGGCCGGCCCTGCGCGACGTCGACCTGTTCCTGCCCGCCGGCGCGGTCATCGCAGTGGTCGGCGAAAACGGAGCTGGCAAGACGACGCTGGTCAAGTTGCTGGCCAAGCTCTACGCCCCGACGGCTGGGCGCATCCTGGTCGACGGCACCGACCTCGCCCGCATCGACCCCGCCCGCTGGCGGGACCGCGTGGCGGGCGCCTTCCAGGACTTCTTCCGCTTCGAGTTGCAGGCCGGGCAGACTATCGGCCTCGGCGACCTGCCGCGGCTGAGCGTCGAGTCGGCGCTCGTGACCGCGATGGACAGGGCGGGTGCGCGGGAGGTGGTCGACACGCTGCCGGCTGGCCTGTGCACCCAGCTCGGGCCGACCTGGCCGGAGGGCGTGGACGTGTCGTACGGGCAGTGGCAGAAGCTCGCCCTGGCCCGAGGCTTCATGCGTGACGAGCCGCTGCTGACGATGCTGGACGAGCCCACGGCAGCACTCGACGCCGAGACCGAGCACCAGCTATTCGAGCGCTACGCCGACCGGGTGCGCGAGCACCGGCAGGGCGCGGGCGTCACGATCCTGGTATCGCACCGGTTCAGCACCGTCCGGATGGCCGACCTCATCGTCGTGCTCGACGGCTCGGGCGTTGCTGAGACGGGCTCCCACGACGAGCTGATCGCGGCGGGCGGCCGGTACTGTGAGCTCTACCGGATTCAGGCACAGGCCTACCGTTGACCACGAGCCAGCTGCCCAGGGAGCACGAGTGAGCCGCAGCCCTGAGTCCTTCAGTGCGCGTAGTGGCCGCGGTAGTACTCGAAGACGAAGCCGATGATGGCCAGGACCAGCGCCAGAGCCCCGATGAGGAACAGCCACCAGCCGATCGCCACGCCGATCGCCGCGGTCGCCCCGGCCAGGCCGACGAACAGCGGCCACCAGCTGTGCGGGCTGAAGAAGCCCAGCTCGCCGACGCCCTCGTCGATCTCGCCGTCCGGGCTGTCTTCCGGGCGCTCCGGCAGCCGTCGGCCAGTGAACAGCAGGTAGAAGCCCACCAGGAAGGCGAGCGCGACGGCGAGCGCGAGCGCCGTGGTGCCCGTGGGGTCGTGGGAGAAGTACCAGTAGACGATGTCGGACCCGCCGAAGAACACAGCGCAGCCCAGGAACAGGTAAGCCTCTACTTTCACGAGCCCGCTCCGATCGAGTGCTGCCGCGCCAGCTCGGCCGCCCGGTCCCGGCCCGACCTGATGTGCGGGTAGTGCAGGTCGAAGGCCGGCCGTTCGGACCTGATGCGCGGAATCGAGGTGAAGTTGTGCCGCGGCGGCGGGCAGGACGTCGCCCACTCGAGCGAGTTGGCGAATCCCCACGGGTCGTCGGCGGTGACCTGCTCACCGCGCTTCCAGGTGATGTAGATGTTGTAGAAGAAGATGAAGTTCGACGCGCCGAGGATGAACGCCCCGATCGAGGAGACGTCGTTCAGCGTCGTCGCGAGGTGCGGCAGGAACGGGTAGTTCGCGATGCGGCGTGGCATGCCCATGACGCCCAGCCAGTGCTGGACCAGGAACGTCATGTTGAAGCCGATGAACACGCTCCAGAAGTGCCACTGGCCGAGCCGGTAGTCCAGCATCTTGCCGGTCCACTTCGGCCACCAGAAGTAGATCCCGCCGAACATGCAGAACACCACGGTGCCGAACAGCACGTAGTGGAAGTGCGCGACCACGAAGTAGGAGTCGCTCACCGCGAAGTCCAGCGGTGGCGAGGCCAGGATGACCCCGGTCAGGCCGCCGAACAGGAACACGATCATGAACCCGAGGATGAACAGCATGGCAGGCTCGAACGTGATCTGGCCGCGCCAGATCGTGCCGAGCCAGTTGAAGAACTTCACCCCCGTCGGCACCGCGATCAGGTACGTCATGAACGAGAAGAACGGCAGCAGGACCGCGCCGGTGGTGAACATGTGGTGCGCCCACACCGTCAGCGACAGGCCGGCGATCGAGATCGTGGCGGCTACCAGGCCCTTGTAGCCGAACAGCGGCTTGCGGGAGAAGACCGGCAGGATTTCGGTGGCGATGCCGAAGAACGGCAACGCCACGATATAGACCTCGGGATGGCCAAAGAACCAGAACAGGTGCTGCCACAAGATCGCGCCGCCGCTGTTGGCGTTGAACACCTGGGCGCCGAGTTTTCGGTCGATCTCGAGCACCAGCAGGGCTGCGGCGAGCACCGGGAAGGCGAGCAGCACGAGCATCGAGGTCAGCAGGATGTTCCAGGTGAAGATCGGCATCCGGAACATCGTCATGCCGGGCGCCCGCATGCACAGGATCGTGGTCACGAAGTTCACGCCGCCGAGGATCGTGCCCAGGCCGGACAGCACGAGGCCCATGATCCACAT
>JASHQA010000231.1 GCA_030037785.1 Streptosporangiaceae bacterium | reverse complement strand
GCCGGCACCCGCTCGACCCGGTGCTGCCCGGCGACGAGGTCGCCGTAGCTGACGGCCGGGGCTCCGTCCGGCCCGGCGATCCAGCCGTCGGCCGCGGTTAGCTGCTCGGGCGGCAGCCCGAACCGGTCCGCTGCCGCCTGTCGCAGCACGCGCAGCGCCGCCGCGGCTGCGGCCTGAATCGGCGGCCCGGCGTGCGGCATCGATCGGCTGCCGAACGTGCCCAGGTCGAACGGCGAGACATCGGTGTCGGCCATCACGAGCCGGACTGCATCGGCAGGCACGGCGAGTTCTTCCGCGACGAGCAGCGACAGCGCGGTGCGGGTGCCCTGACCGGCCTCCGCCTTGCCGGTGAACGCGGTGATCTCGCCGTCGGCTGCGACGTGCACCCAGGCGTCGTCCGGCCCGTTGAAGCCGGGCTCGCCCGGGTCGGCCACGACGGTGAGCAGGCCCTCGGGCATGGCGGCGGCGAACGAGTCAGGCTGGTCCCGGCTCAGGTCGAGCGGGCTCGCGGGCTGCGCCGGGCTATCCGGCGGGCTGCCCGCCGCCAGCGCCGGCGGCGGCACGGGCTCGAGCAGCTCGGGGCTCTCCATCAGCTTGGCGGCCCGGTGCACCGCCCGCCGAATCCGCGGATAGGTGCAGCAGCGGCAGGCGTGCCCGGCGAGCTCGGCGTCGATCCGCTCGTCGCTCGGGTGCGGCGCCGTGGCGAGCAGCGCCGCGGCGCCGGTCAGCCAGCCTGGCGTGCAGTACCCGCACTGCATGGCGCCCAGCTCCAGCCAGGCCTGCTGCACCGGATGCAGGATGCCGTCCTCGGCCAGCCCCTCGACGGTGATGACCCGCTGGCCGGCCACGCTCGCGGCGTCGACCTGACAGGCCTGCACGGCCCGGCTGCCCACCAGCACGGTGCAGGCGCCGCAGGCGCCCTCCCCGCAGCCGAGCTTGGGCCCGGTGATGCCAAGGTCGTCGCGCAGCGCGTCGAGCAGCGTCTGGGTCCCGTCGCCCGCCACCTCGTGGTCGCGGCCGTTGACGACGAAGGTGACCGCCATGAATGGCACTTTAGCCGTCGGTGGCCAGCGACCGGCTGTCGCTCACCCGGCAGACGCGGGGCCCGCCCGGTGGTGAAGCGGTACGGACTGCTCGGGTTCGTGCGCACACTATGACGAGGATCTAGCGCAAGACCTGATTATCTGCTCGCCAGGAGGCAGCTGTGACAGCCACGCAGGAGCACGTCGTTACCGGGAAGCCGACGGCGGGCTTCCATTTCCCCAAGCCACCGTCGGACGCGGCGGCGCGTCGCGACATCTCGCACGAGCTGCATCACCTCCACGAGAAGGCCGAGGAGATCAAGCGGGCCCCAGCGGAGTTCCATCCGCGGCTGGTGCTATCCGACCACGTCCGGGGAAGCAGCCCGCTAGACAAGATCGCCGACGGCGTGAACCGGATCTGTGGCTCGATGTGGGTGTTCCTCGGCATCACCATTGGCATCATCGCGTGGCTCTTCCTCGGCAATGTCATCGGCTTCGACAAGACACCGTGGCCGCTGTTGCTCGTGATCTTGAACCTGCCGCAGTTGTCGATCATGATCTCGCTGCAGGTCAGCGCCAACCGGGCGCAGGCCGCCAGCGACAAGCGGGCGATTGCTGACCACGAGACGCTGATCGCCCTGCACGAGATGGCCAAGCAGCAGATTGACATCCTGCAGGGCCAGGACACGGTGCTGGCGCTCCTCAATAAGTTCGCGAGCACGGACATGCCCGGTCGCCAGCAGGCGATGCAGCAGTGCATCGACCAGATCCTGGCCGAAGTCAGCAGCAAGCCCACCCCGGCCTGACCGTGCCGTTGCTGGTGTTGTCCGCCGCCGACGTGCACGCCGTGCTCGGCTACGCGGACTGCGCGACGGCCATGCGCCGGGTGCTGACCGCGCTCGCCTCGGGCCGGGCGCAGCAGCCGTTGCGCACGGTTATCAGGCCGGAGGGCGCGGCCGGACTCGTGGCGCTGATGCCGTCCTACCTGGCAGGCGACGACGGCGGCGCCGGCAGCTACGGGCTGAAGGCCCTCTGCATCACGCCTGGCAACCCGGCCGCCGGGCTCGACACGCACCAGGGCCTGGTGCTGCTGTCGGACGGCACGTCCGGCGCCCCGGTCGCTGTACTCAACGCCTCAGCGGTGACCGAAATACGAACCGCAGCCGTATCGGTAGTAGCGACCGAACTGCTCGCCAGGCCGGAGGCCAGGACGCTCGCGGTCATCGGGGCCGGCGTGCAGGCCAGGGCGCACATCCTCGCGCTCGACCAGGTCCGCTCGCTAGCCGAGATCAGGGTCGCCAGCCGGGACAGCGCCAGCGCCGGCCGGCTCGCCGCCGGGCTGCGCGGACAGACCAGGGCGCCGATCCGAGCCTGCGAGTCGGCGCGCGCCGCGGTCGGCGGCGCGGACATCGTGGTGACGGCGACGAGCGCCGCCGCACCGGTGCTGCAGCGCGACTGGCTCGTGCCGGGTACCCACATCAACGCGGTCGGCGCGTGCCTGCCGCACGCGCGCGAGCTAGACACCGCGACGGTCGCCGCCGGCGTCCCGGTGGTCGATCGCCGGGAGTCAGCGCTGGCCGAGTCCGGCGACTACCTGCTGGCCGCCGCCGACGGCGCGGTGGGTCCCGACCACATCCGCGCCGAGCTCGGCGAGGTCCTGCTCGGCACCGAGGTCGGCCGGTCGGCCGCGGACGAGATCACCATCTTCGAGTCACTCGGGCTGGCGGTGGAGGATCTGGCTGCAGCCGACCTCGCCTACCGCCGCGCGGCGGAGGCCAGCAACGCCGGAGCTGCCGTTGGCAGCTGGATCAGCTTCTGACCGTCGGGCCGCCGCCCGGTGGCGCGCCGCCGCCGTCCCGGCTATGCTGCGGCGCATGCACGCAGACCTTCCGGCAACGGGCTGGTGGCGCCGCCAGTAGGCGGTGCCAGGTTCGCGCGCAGAGCTGACCAGGAGGCGACCGCCCGACGGGGCGGTCGCCTTTGCGCGTTCCGGCCCTGGGCTTGCAGACCGTGAGGCCGAGAATGGATGAGACCAGTTACCTGACCGCAGGTGGCGTCCGGGTGACCCGGCGCGCCGAGGCGTTCGATCCCGCCGACCTGGCGCACCTCACCCGCAGGGTGGAGGACCGGACTGGCGGCGTGCTGAGCTCCGGCATGGAGTACCCAGGCCGCTACAGCCGGTGGCATCTGGCCTACGTCGACCCGCCGGTCCAGATCGCCGCGCGCGGTCGGCGGATCCGCGCGAGCGCGCTGAACGAGCGTGGCACCATCCTGCTGCCGGTCATCGCGGCCGCCATGAGCCGGGTCGCGGGCGCGGTCCCTGGCGGCAGCGGCACCGAAGGCGGCGACGCCGCGGGGCCTGGTGCCTCCCCGGTGGCCAGTCACGCCGAGGTGGTGATTCCGGAAGGTGACGAGGTATTCACCGAGGAGCAGCGCAGCCGGCAGCCGACCGTGTTTTCCGCGCTGCGGGAGGTCATCGCCGCGTTCGCCGGGCCCGACCCGCACCTAGGGCTGTACGGCGCCGTCGGCTACGACCTGGCGTTCCAGTTCGAGCCGGTGCGGCTGCGGCTGCCGCGGGACGCCTCCGCCCGCGACCTCGTGCTGCACCTGCCCGACCAGATCTGGGTGGTCGACCGCAAGCGAGAGTCCGCCACCCGGTTCAGCTACGAGTTCGAGACGCCGGCCGGGTCGACCGCAGGACTGTCCCGTGCTGGCTCGGGCGGGAACCCGCCCCGCCGGGATCCGGCGGACGGCGCCGGCCCGGCCGAGCCCGTTCCCCTCCGGTCGGAGCTGCCGGAAGACCCGCAGCCAGGCAGCTACGCCAGGGTGGTGGAACAGGCCCGGCAGCGCTTCGCCCGCGGTGATCTCTTCGAGGTGGTGCCCGGGCACACGTTCCACGCGCCGTGCCCGTCGCCGGCCGCGTTCTTCGAGCGGCTGTGCGCCCGCAACCCGGCGCCGTACGAGTTCTTCCTGAACCTCGGCGCGGGCGAATACCTCGTCGGGGCCTCGCCGGAGATGTACGTGCGCGTCACGGGCGACCGGGTCGAGACGTGCCCGATCTCCGGCACGGTCGCCCGCGGCGAGGACGCGCTCGGCGACGCGGCGCAGATCCGGGCGCTGCTGAACTCGCCGAAGGAGGAGTCCGAGCTGACCATGTGCACCGATGTGGACCGCAACGACAAGTCGCGGATCTGCGTGCCGGGCAGCGTGCGCGTCATCGGCCGGCGGCAGATCGAGATGTACAGCCGGGTCATCCATACCGTCGACCACGTCGAGGGCACGCTACGGCCGGGCTTCGACGCGCTCGACGCGTTCCTCACCCACATGTGGGCGGTCACCGTGACCGGGGCGCCGAAGAACTGGGCGATGCAGTTCATCGAGGACCACGAGTCGTCGCCGCGCCGCTGGTACGGGGGAGCGGTCGGCGTGATCGGCTTCGACGGCGGCATGAACACCGGCCTGACGCTGCGGACAGCGCACATCACCGGCGCCGTGGCGGCCGTCCGCGCCGGGGCCACCCTGCTGTTCGACTCCGACCCGGACGCGGAGGAGCGAGAGACGCGGCTGAAGGCCCGCGCGCTGCTGGAGACGCTGGCGGAGGCTGCGGAGGCTGTGGCTGCTGCGGCGGGCGCTGGGTCGGCTGCGGCGGGGGCGGCGGGGGCTGCCGCGGCGGAGGCTGGGCCGACTGCCCTCGGTGACGGCGGGCGCGCTGCGGGGGAACGGGCTCCGCACCCCCAGCTGGCTGGCGCCGGGCTGAGCGTGCTGCTGGTCGATCACCAGGACTCGTTCGTGCACACGCTCGCCGGCTACTTCGCCGAGGCTGGCGCTCAGGTCAGCACGCTGCGCGCGGGCTTCGACCCGGCGTTGCTCGACAGGTTCGCGCCCGACCTGGTCGTGCTGTCGCCCGGACCCGGCCGGCCGGCCGACTTCGACTGCGACAAGCTGCTGTCCGCGCTCGACGAGCGCGGGCTGCCGGCGTTCGGTGTCTGCCTCGGCCTGCAGGCGATGGTGGAGCACGCGGGCGGCTCGCTCGGGCTGCTGGCCACGCCGGTGCACGGCAAGCCCGGCCGGGTGCACGTACTCGGCGGCGAACTGCTGGCGGGGCTGCCGGCCGAGTTCACCGCGGCGCGGTACCACTCGCTGCACGCCCGGCCCGAGCAGGTCACCGGCGGCTTCGACGTCACCGCGGTGACACCGGATGGCGTGGTGATGGCGATCGAGGACGCCGCGTGCGGTCGCTGGGCCGTGCAGTTCCACCCCGAGTCGATCCTCAGCAGCCAGGCCCGGGCTGGCCACCAGGTGATCGCGAACGTGCTCAGGCTGTGTCAGCAGTGGAAAGCGGCTG
>JASHQA010000230.1 GCA_030037785.1 Streptosporangiaceae bacterium | reverse complement strand
CCCACCGTGCCGCGGGTCGACGCCATGCTCGCCGTCCTCGGCGACCCGGACGACGTGGTGGCCCGCATGCCGCCGAGCGGCGCTCCGGTCACCAACCGCGCGCTGGCGGCGAACGCCGTCATGGCCGGATGCCTGCCCGGCCACCTTCGGGTGCTGTCAGCCATCGTCCGCGCGGTGTGCGTTCCGGAGTTCAACCTGAACGGCATCGCCACGACCACCGGACCGTCCACGCCGTTCGCGATCGTCAGCGGGCCGGCCGCCGGCCAGGCCGGCCTCAATGCCGACCGGGGAGTGCTCGGCCCTGGCTGGCGGGCAAACGCCAGCATCGGCCGCGCGCTGCGGCTGCTGATGGGGAACGTCGGTGGCGCGCGTCCGGGCGACGTGTCGAAGTCGATCATGGGACAGCCGGGCCGGTACACGATGTGCATAGCCGAGAACGAGGCGCGTTCCCCCTGGGAGCCGCTGCGCGTGACGCTCGGGCTGGACGGCGGCCTAACCGCCGTCACCGTCCTTTCTGCCACCGGCACCATGAACGTGCTGACGCCGCGCAGTGACGTCGACGCGATGCTGACCATCCTGGCCGACTCGCTGGCCTACCTGGGCAACCCCAACGTGGTCATGGGCCGGGGCACCGTCGGCGTCCTCGTCACGCCCGGGCACGCCGCAGCCATGGCTCGTGCCGGACTCTCCAAGGCCGCCGTCGCAGCCGAGATCTGGGCTCGCTCGTCGATCCCGATCGAGCGGTTCCCCGCCTCAGCGCACCCGGACCCGCCATACCAGTTCGTCGTCCGCGACGGCCGCGTGTACCCGGTCGCGGGGCCCGAGCGGATCTACGTGGTCGTCGTCGGCGGACCCGAGCCCACGCACGCCACGGTGGTACCGAGCCACCCGAGCTGCAACCCGGTGACCGCGCTCGTCCAGTAGCGGCGGTATCCGACCCGCGGCGCCTAGTGCACGGCCTCGTACTGGCTGAGTATCTCCGCGCTGATGCGACCGCGTTCGGAGACCTTCATGCCGTTGTCTTTGGCCCAGGCGCGCACCGCCGCGCGGTCAGTCCGCGGAGCAGGCTGGCGGCCCGAGCCACTGCGGCGTCGGCTGCGGCTTACCAGCCGTCCGGCCGCGACATAGGGCGCAAGATCTTGCTGGAGCCTGGCGCGGTTTCGCTCGCTCAGGTCAATCTCGTACGTCACGCCATCAAAGCCGAACATTACGGTCTCGGCAGCCGGCGATCCGTCCAGATCGTCGGTCATTACCACGGCAACAGTCCTAGCCATGCCCCTCATAATCCTGGCAATTCCGGTCGCTGTCAAAAAATGGCACGCCGCTTTCTGACTGCACGAACGACTGGCGGACGGACACAGCATTAGACAGCCCTCGAGATGGGAATGACCGAGATCCGACCACTCAATCTCGAACGTGGGCGAGCCAAGGTAATCCGCAACTCGGGGGAACGCAATGCAGAGGGTCGAAGTACAGCTGGAAGACGATCTGACGGGCGGGCCAGCCGATGAGACCGTGGAGTTCGGCATAGACGGCAGGAGCTACGTCGTCGATCTCAACGCCAGGCACGCCGCCGAATTTCGGCGGCAACTGTCACGCTTCGTCGAACACGCGAGGCCGGTTCGGTCCCGGACGCGCGGCACGGTCCGGACGGCTGCCAGCCGCGAGCGTAGTCGCCAGATACGCGCCTGGGCCGAGCAGCAGGGTCTCGAGGTTGCCGAATACGGACGCCTGCCCGGCAGCGTCGTTCACGAATACGAGACGGCTCGCAACGGAAAGCAGTCGGCACCGCGCCAAACACGGCGAGGCCACGCCAAGAGCAGGAGCAGTGCCAGCAGACGATCGCATTAGTCCGGCCTCTGCAAAGCCCCAGTCTCCGTTGTAGTTGCGGCCCGAGCGTGGCGGCCATGGACGCTGTCGCCACGCATCCGACTAGCGCAGCCGCCAACGCGCCGGGTTTTCGCCGCGCTAAGCGGACTACCACGTCACCAGGCGGCGATGGTGTGCCGGACAATTCGCAGACCCGTTGCGCCGTCGCCCGCGTGAGAAAGCGCTGGGAATGCGGTACGCGTGGCTGGTCCGGTGCCGGGAAGTGGTCACCGACCGCCGGTCTGCTGCTGCAGGAGCTGGCGGGTTTCTGCGGCCAGATCCGCGGTGGCGACCGGAATGGCGGCGACCGCGCGCACGCCGTGCTCCGGCTGCAGCGCGGCGAACAGCGTGTCGTCGACCCGGATGGGCGCGTGCGCAGTAAGCGCCAGGTTCACCGCGTCGCTCGGCCGGGCGTCGACCTCCGTTGGCCCGCCAGGGCCGCGCACGACCACGGTCGCGTAAAACACCTGACCCATGAGCCGCGTCACCCTGACTTCCTCGATGCGCGAACCTGCGGCCGTGACCAGGCTGGCCGCCAGCCGGGCGGTAAACGGCCGGGGGGTTTCGACGGACTCCATCGCGAGCGCGAGCGAAGCCGCTTCTGCTGGCGCTATCCAGATCGGCAGACCGCGGTCGCCGCCGCGCTCGCGCAACACCATCACGTGCCTGGCGTCTGCACCCTCGCTCCGGCGGATCTCGGTGACCGCTACCTCGGTCCAGACGGTGCCATCGTCGGTGGCCATCATCGTTCCTTCCGTGCTGTCGAGCATCCCTGTCAGCTTGGGCGCCAGCGCCGCGCGAGCCTGATGGAGCCTGGCCTTCACCGCGCCGACGGATACTCCGAGTTCGGCTGACACCTCCCGGTGGGACAGCCCTTGCAGGTAGAACAGCCAGACTGCATCCCGCTGACCAGGCGGCAGCACCTCGACGGCGCGGCGGACCCGGGCCGCAAGATCGGCGGCCTCTGCTGCGTCCGCCGGGCCCGGCTCGCTCGCGACCAGGTCCGGAGCCGTGCCCGTGACCTCCGCGCGGAGCTGGCGGCGCCACCCGCGCGACACGTTGAGGGCGATGCCGCAGAACCAGCTGCCGAACCGCTCCGGAGAGCGCAGCCTCGCCAGCTCGGTGACCGCCGCGATAGCCGCCTCCTGGGCCGCGTCCCGTGCCAAGTCGGCAGACCCGAGAACCCTGGCAGCGAGAAACACCGCGGTGTCCCAGTGCCGACGCAGCAACTCACCCATCGGCTCGCGTGCGCCAGCAAGA
Source organism: Streptosporangiaceae bacterium (assembly GCA_030037785.1). Classification (GTDB taxonomy): domain Bacteria; phylum Actinomycetota; class Actinomycetes; order Streptosporangiales; family Streptosporangiaceae; genus JAJYUU01. The sequence goes on along the minus strand of JASHQA010000230.1, from coordinate 8,971 downwards.
GCTTCCCGGACCAGGTCAGCATCCGTCTTGGCGAGCTTCGCGGGTCCCACACCTCATAGTGCGGCCGGGCGGCCCGCGGGTTAGTCGATCGCCGGAACCAGTTGCCGGGCCGAGCGGTCCGCGCTGGGTACCGTGTGGATGGTTGCCGCCAATGGCAACGGCGCGGGCTCTCATTATCCGTATTATGCGTAAATTATGGAGCTGACCGGAATGAGCGATTTCAAGCACGGAGATCGCGTGGTCGTGCTGCGGCTGGATAGCGACGAAGTCGAGTGCCACGGTTGCTATGCCGGCGAGAGCGGCCCCATCATGTTCGTCCTGCCAGACGACAATGACCTGCCCGACCCGGTCGAGGTAGGCGCCGACCGCGTCTTCCCCGAAGGGCACCACCCAAGGTCGGGTGCGTGAAGCCCAACAGGTCGGTCCCGCCACCGACCGTCGTGCCCGTCCTTTCCTATCCGGACGTTCGGGCCGCGGTGGCGTGGCCTCGACCAGGCCGCGAGACAGGGCCTCGCGGCCGCCGCTGTCGGCAGCACCGCGCTGGCGCAACGGGACGAAGGTCCCGTCCCGGCCGTGACGGAGAGCACTGATCCGGTCGCCGCGGTGTCGCGGAAAGTGAGGTGACTCGGCGGTTGCCACCGCGGCGCAGCCGGATGACGAATTCCTGGAGCCCTGACATGCACTCCTCAGCTCTCAGCTCGCTGGACCTGAACGGCCCGGGCACCTACCTGCACTGGTCGTTCATCGAGATCTCGCTGGCGAACCTGATCGTGATCGCGGTGATGGTGGTGCTGTTCGGCGCCGCGCTACTGATCCGGTTCCCGCACAAGGGGGCGCAGGACCTGCCGTCTGCGCAGCCGGAAACCGACCCGGCGGTCGCGGCGGCGGCGCCCCTGGCAGGCGATGAGCGGATGTGGTCGGCCAGGGTACGGACCCGGCTGGCCCGGCTGCTGCCGCCGGGCAAGCTGCTTCCCGACCGCCAGCCCGCGTACGTGTCGTCGTGGATCTACGTCTTCGGCGTGGCCGCGCTGGTAACGCTCGGCATCGTGATCGCCTCCGGCATTGGGCTGGCGCTGGGCGGCTCGGACTGGTGGCACACCAATCCGGTCGGGCACTTCTTCAACAGCGTGCACCTGTGGTCGGTCGAGCTATTCATGGCGTTCATGGTCATCCACCTGTGGGGCAAGTTCTGGATGGCGGCCTGGCGCGGCCGCCGGGCGATGACCTGGATCACCGGCGTGCTGGCGTTCCTGGCCTCGGTGGTGGCGTGCTTTACCGGCTACCTGTCCCAGCAGAACTTCGACTCGCAGTGGATCGCGACCAACGGCAAGGACGCATTCAACGCCGTCGGCGTCGGCTCGTTCTGGAACGTCATGAACTTCGGCCAGATGTTCATGTGGCACATCGTGCTGATGCCACTGGCCCTGGTGGCCGTCGTCGGCGCGCACATCCTGATGGTGCGCGTGCGCGGCGTCAGCCACCCGCTGCCAGTCAGGCGGGCCCGTGGCCGGACCGCCCGCACGGCTGCGGCCGCGGCCGACGCCGGGCCCTGGCGCGGCCCGGTCCGGCGCTACGACATCCTCAAGGAAGGCACGGTCGCCGCGGTGATCGTCGGCGCGATCACGCTGGTGATGGCGGGCGTGCTGTCGTCGCCGGACGTGCCGTCGCTGTCCATCAAGACGTGGGGCAGCGTCGATCCGGTCGGGTTCGTGAATACCGCGGCGACCGAGCTCGACGGCACCAGTGTGTCCGCGAACTACGGGCCGCCGTACAACAACGGCACCGGATCGCTGCAGCAGGTCGGCCCCGTCAGCTGGCAGAAGCTATTCGGCATCACCCAGCCGATCGACTCCGCCAAGCTGTTCGTGCTCGATCCGCTCGCGGTCCAGGCGAGGACCGACCCGGCCCTGGCCGCGGCGCTGACGAGCTACACCAGCGCACCCTCGGCGCAGCAGCTGAAGTGGGCGACCGCCTACGACAAGGCCACCGCACCGGGCGCCAAGAAGGTCGCCTTCAACGGCGGTGACCTCAGCCTCCCTGCCGCCGGTCCGGTACCCGCCATGATGGCCGGAGAACTGGCCATGGCCCGCAGCGGCGCCCTGGACTCCGACCTGCTGGCGCAGCGGCAGTTCTACGGCACCGACTACACCAAGCCGCTGCTGTTCATCGCCGACGGCGGCTACTACAACACGCTGGCGTCGAATATGCACCTCACCGGTGACCAGTGGGGCGTCATGAACGAGACCGGCGGCTACCCCGGACAGCCCTGGCTGTGGCTGTACCAGATGTGGTACCACGTGTCCCCGTTCCAGTACTCGGTCAGCGCCGACGTGTGGGCCATCTACCTCACCGGCGTCTGCACCCTGCTGCTCCTGCTCGTGCCCTTCATCCCCGGCTTGCGTGACATCCCCCGCGCCATCCCGGTCTACCGGCTCATCTGGCGGTCCTGGTACCGCTCGCCAGCCGCAACGACTGCCGACCCCGGCTTCGGGACCAATTCGCCCGCACGAGGGTCTTCAGGCCCTAGGTCGGCCTGACCCCGGGACAGACGCTGTAGCCAGCACCAGCGGGCCGACTGCGGCCCAGAAAGTGAGGGTCAGATGTCAGGCGTAATCGTTGGCACCGACGGGTCGCACAACTCCAGCCAGGCGCTGGACTGGGCGATGAAGGAGGCCGCGCTGCACGACGCGGACCTGACCGTCGTCACCGTCAACTCCGTCCCGGCGAGCCAGTGGACCGGACAGCCCCTTACCTACCCCGGTGACGAGGAGAAGGTCGAGGAGCTGCGCAAGTCCGCGCAGGACGCGGTCAGCAAGGCAGCGGCCGCCCTGGGCGACAAGCAGCCGAAGTCAGTCACGGTGGTCGCCGTCAACGGCTTCCCCGCCAAGGCGCTCATCGACTGCTCCGCGAGCGCCGACCTGATGGTGGTCGGCAGTCGCGGCGGCGGCGGGTTCGGCGAGCTGTTCCTCGGCTCGGTCTGCAGCCAGGTCGTCCACCACGCGAAGTGCCCCGTCGTCGTCATCCCCATCGGTCGATGACCAGCGAGGCGCTGCCTTACCGCGGGCTCGGCCGGACAGTGGCAGGCCGAGCCCGCACCATGAAGGAGGAACGAAGTCGATGACCACCTGCATCGGCATCAACGGCTTCGGCCGGATCGGCCGGGCGTTCGTCCGGCGCTGCCTGGACCAGACCGCCGCGGACGGCCTCGTCGTGGTCGCCATCAACGACATAACCGACGCGCGCACGCTCGCGCACCTGCTGGCGTTCGACTCGACGTTTGGCAGGCTGGGAGCGCCAGTCGGCCACACCGACAACGCCATCGTCGTCGACGGCACACCGATCGCGGTACTCAGCAGCCGTGACCCGGCCGCGATCGACTGGCGCAGCCTCGGAGTCGACCTCGTGATCGAGTCCACCGGGAAGTTCCGCGCCCGAAAGGATGCGGCGCTGCACCTCAAGGGCGGAGCGCGCAAGGTGCTGATCTCCGCGCCCGGCAAGGACGCGGACGCGACGATCGTGATCGGCGTCAACGACGCCGCCTACAACCCGGAGCTGCACGACGTCATCTCGTGCGCCTCGTGCACGACGAACTGCGTCGCACCGATGGCCAAGGTGCTCGATGACGCCTTCGGACTCGAGCAGGGGCTCATGACGACCGTGCACGCCTACACGGGCGATCAACTGCTGCTCGACGGCCCGCACAAGGACCTGCGGCGCGCCCGCAGCGCTGCCGTCAGCATCGTGCCGACATCCACCGGCGCGGCGCGTACCACCGGCATCGTCATCCCCGAACTGGCCGGCCGCCTCGACGGCGTCGCGGTCCGGGTTCCGGTCGCGGACGGGTCGCTCACCGACCTGACCGCCGTCCTTCGCCAGGATGTCACCGTCGAGCAGGTCAACGACGCGTTCCGGCAGGCGGCTGACGGCGCGCTGGGCGGCGTGCTCCGCTGCAGCACCGACCCGCTGGTGTCGCGTGACATCGTCGGCGATCCCGCTTCGTGCGTCTTCGACGCCGGCCTCACCCAGGCGGCTGGCCGGCTGGTCAAGGTGTTCGGCTGGTACGACAACGAATGGGGCTACACCTGCAGGCTGGCTGACCTCGCTGCGCTGGTGGCCGCGCGGCTCTGAGACAGCAGAGCCGAGCCGGCCAGACCGCCCTACCAGTCCGCCAGACCGCCCTACCAGTCCGCCTGCGTCCTCGCGAGTATCTCGGCGTGCGGCCGCCGCGGCGTCGCCACGGCCGTGTTGGCGCGGCCGAACTGCAGCAGCATGTGCGGGTACCCGCGGCCGCCGAGCAGGGCGCGGACCGCGCTCCGGTGCCGCGGCGACTCCAGCGGCTGTGACTGCAGGCTGGCGAACACCCACCGCGCCGCGGCGCGAAGCAGCACCCGATCCAGCGCCTGGCCGGCCCGGAGCCAGTCCACGGGAGCGTCTCCAGCGGTGCGCAGCACGGCGGTCGCGGACGGCGGCTCCCCGCCCGCGTCCTCGGTGCCTGGCAGTCCGAAGTCCCGCCCGGCGAGCCGGGTTCCGCCGGCATCCGCGGCGAGCCTCGCCGTCGCGGGCACGCCGTCACGAGCCTGGCTGTGCGGGGCCCGCACCCAGCGCGCTAGCTCGGCCGCTATCTGCTGGTCGGCTCGCTGCGCCGCCGCCGCCGCCTGCACGAGGCGGTCCAGCCTGCCGACCACCGTCACGTCGTCGACCAGCACCAGCTCACAGCCTTCCGCCGCCGCGTCGGTCGCCATGGCAGCCAGCAGGCGGCCGGGTACCGCGCCGGGCGAGAATGGCCCGCGATGGGTGTGCCGGTGCGGCACCGCGGCGATCAGATCGGCCTCGACGCGGGTCGGCGCCGCGTGGCCGGCCGCCCAGACCCGCGCGACCAGCCACGGCTGGGCGGGGTCCGGCAGCAGCTCCACCGCGGGCAGGCGGCCTACCCGGCGCAGCCCGAGCCGCAGGCCAAACAGGGCCGCGCCGCAGCTGATGACGAGCTCGCGACCGTCTGGGTCCACCGCTCGCAGCATCCGGTCTGGGTCGGCGAGCAGGTCGATGCGACCGTCCTGGACACGGAACCGCCATGGCTGAGTGTTGTGCAGCGAAGGCGCCCTGGCGGCCACCGACAGCACGGTGGCGACCTCGTCGGGCGTTAGCGGCGGCAGTGCGGTCTGCGCGGTCCCTGACTGCGTCGCCGGATCGGTCGCGCCCCGGTCCGGCGGCGGGGCGGCGGTCCCCCACGGTACGAGCAAGCCACCGCAGTCCAGCGCGGACTCGGTCCGGCCCCGCAGCCAGTCACACTGCGGACCAGCTCCCTGATCTGTGGTCGACGTCATCGTCATCCCCTCGGCCGCGTCCCAAGCCCTAGCCCGTTCCCCGGATAGCCCGGCCGGTGACCTGGCGCACCCGCAGCCGCACGTACGCCTGCCGGTCGCCGCCCGCCCAGGGCTCGATTCCGAGCGAGCGGACGCGGTCGAGCTCGCGCGGCTCGGTGATCACGCTGGCCGTCCCGGTGAGCAGCACGCTCCAGCCCTCGGCGAGATCCTCATCCAGGTGGTCGACGTCGAAGGACACGCTGCCCTGACTCAGGCTGTCCGCGACTGACGTGCCGCCGCCGGTGCGGAAGACCACGTCGTCTGCGTCCATCCGGTAGTTGACGGGAATGGCGACCGGACCGCGGCCCGGCTCGGCGAACAGCACCCGTCCGACGCCACCCGGTGCGATGAGCGCCCGGCACTCGCTCGCGGTCAGGCTCGTCAGCACGGGACTCACCGCGGCGCGGCGCTGACCTGGCGGCACGCTGAGCCCGGCGCCAGACAGTGCGCCGACCGACGTGTGCAGCGCCGCGGCCAGCCGGATGAGCGTCGCCCGGGTCGGCGCGCAGTCAGGGCTGGTCTCCAGGTAGCCGAGATACTCCGGCGCCAGGCCGGCTCGCTCCGCGACTTCGGCTCGGCTGAGGCTCAGTCGCGTACGCTGCTCGCTGACGCGCCGACCGATGTCGGTCCCGCCGGATGCGATGCTCGCTGTCATGTGTCCTCCTGGTCTGACTCAGCCGACCGGCTGGCCGACGGTCAGCCGGTCGCGCACAGCCACCACGCCCTCGACGTGCCGCAGCCGGGCCACCAGCTCGAGCGCCGTCCGCTGCGATGCGACCGCGCCCGCGAGCGTCACGACGCCAGCCGACACGGTGACATCGAGGTCCATCGGCCGCACGTCGAATTCACCCGCGGCCACGGCGATGACCTCGGCGAAGATGTCGGCGTCCGGCCGGTCGTACACGGCGAGCAAGTCCACCCGGCTGACGATCCCGATCAGCTCGCCCCGCGAGCCGACGACTGGCAGCCGCTTCAGCCGCCGGTCCCGCATCACTCTCGCGGCGCGCTGTATCGGCGCGTCGGCGCGAATGGTCACGGCCGGGGCGGTCATGAGCTCGCCAGCGGTCACCGCGGTCATCTTGGATTCCTCGCCGAGCTTCCAGCGCAGCCGGATCAGGCCCGTCGGCAGGTCACAGTCGGCCACCTTGTACATCAGGTCAGCCTCCGAGACGACGCCGATGACCCGGCCCGAGCTGTTGATGACGGGGCAGGCGCTCACCCGGTAGTCCCGCAGGACCCTGGCGATCTCCTTGAAGTCCGCGTTTCTCTTGACCGCGATGACCTTGGTGGTCATCACGTCCGCGATGGTCGTGCCCATCGGACTCTCCTCCCCCAACCGGGCCGGCGAGGCCAGCCCGTCTTCAGCTGCTCTGCTCGGCAGCCGGCCCGGCGGCCGGCCTGGCTGCGTGCGCAGGCTCCCGGATGATGGCCACCGGGCAGCGCGCGTGGTGCACACACGCCTGGCTGACGGAGCCCAGCAGCGCCTCGGTGAAGCCGCCGTGCCCCCGGCTGCCGACGACGAGCAGGTCGGCACCGTCGGAAGCATCCAGCAGGACCTGCGCCGCGTTTCCCTCGCGCACGGTCGTGCTGACCTTGACCGGGCCGTCCGGAGCCACCGTTTCGCAGACCGCGCCGGTCAGCACCATCGTGGCAAACTCGGCGAAATCGGCCGTGTACAGCGGTCCGATGGGCGCGAATGGCGCGCCGCCAACCATGGCGGGGTAGTGCCAGGCGATGACCGCCTCCACGCTGGCGCCCGTCAGCTCGGCCTGCCGCACCGCCCAGGCCAGCGCGGCCTTGGATGACGGTGATCCGTCGACGCCGACGACGATCCGCCGACCTTGCTCGGGCTGCTGCTCGCTCACTTTGCCGCCCCCTTTCCAGGCTTCACCTCCACCCTCGCCCGATAACCGCGGGTGAGGGCAGGGCCAAAGGATTCCGGGAACGCGGACGTTGGTCCCGGTCTGGCTCGCCGGTCCGCGGCCGCCGCACCGCAGCGCACCGCGGCGCGCCGCCGTGGTCACACCGCGCCCGCCGGGCCACGTGCTCGGGGCGTCTCAGCGGAGCTGGCGCAGGAACGGGTCGCGCGCCGGCACCGGCGCGAGGCGCACCCGCACATCCACCGGGTAGACCCCGTCGGGCCGTGCGATCACCGGGTTCAGGTCGAGCTCGGCGACCGCCGGAAGGTCATCGGCCAGCCTCGACACGCGCAGCAGCAGCCCCGCGAGACCCGCCGTGTCCACGGCTGGTGTTCCGGCCCGGCCGGTCAGCAACGGCGCCGCGCGCACCTGCGCGATCATGGCGGCGGCCGCCACGTCGGTCAGCGGCGTCAGCCGCGCCGACCGGTCTGCCAGCACGTCGGTGGCCACCCCGCCGAGGCCGAAGACCACGAGCGGGCCGAACACCGGCTCCTGCACCACGCCCACGATCGTCTCGACGCCACCGGACAGCATCGGCTGCACCAGCACCCGCCGCAGCCGGTCGCCGAACGTGCCAGCGAGCTCGGCGTACGCCGCCGTGACCTCCTGGTCAGTCCGCAGGTCGAGGCGCACCGCGCCCGCTTGTGTCTTGTGCAGCACGCCAGCAGCCTCGGCCTTGAGCACCACCCGGCCGCCGAGCTTCTGGGCCGCGGCGACCGCGGCTGCCGCGGACGTGACCGGCTCGGTCGCGACCACGCCGATGCCGTAGCACGCCACCAGCGCGGCCGCGTCGGGTGCGGCCAGCCAGCCGCCATCAGGGTTCGCTGCCAGGAACGCGCTGGCGATCGCGCGGGCCGCTGCGGGGTCCGCGTCGCCGAACTCGGGCACCTGCCCGTGCTGGGCGTTGCGCCATTCCTCGTAGCCGATCGCGTGTGCGAGGGCCCTGGCCGCGCTCTCCGGGTAGCTGTACGCGGGGATGCGCCGGGCCGAGCCGTCCGGACCAGACGACCCGCCCGGCGGGGACTCCCCCGGCGGGCCGACGCAGCCGTCCTGCTGGCCGGCGGCGGCTGCGGGCCGCAGCCGGACGGACTCGGGCTGACTCAGCAGCACCGCGGCCATCGGCTTGGCCACCTGCGCCGCGGTGATAGCCGATGTCAGGTCGGCCACGGCGGTCGGCACCTCCAGCGCCAGCACGGCGTCCACGCCGTCGTCGGCCGCGACCACTTCCAGGCACGCCCGGAACGTCGCGGCCGGCACCGCGGCGCCGGTGTCGACGGGACCCGCTATCGCAGCGCCAGGTGGCAGCAGCCTGGCCAGCCGGCGCTGGGTACCGCTGCCGAGCGCTGCGACTCGCAGCCCGCAGTCGCCGCACGCGTCGGCTGCGAGCACGCCTGCCCCGCCGGCGTTGGACACGATCGCGACCCGGCGCCCGGCAGGGCGCGGCTGGCAGGCCAGGAACGCGGCGGCGTCCACCAGCTCGCCCAGGCTGTGACAGGCGATGATGCCCGCCTGCCTGAACAGCGCGTCCTGGGTGACGAGCGGCGTCGCGGATGCCGCCGTGTGCGACGCCGCCGCGCGCTGCCCGGCCGCAGACCGGCCACCCACGACGGTCAGCACCGGCAGCATGGGGCCGACTCGCCGAGCCGTGCGTGCGAATGCGCGCGGATTGCCGAACGACTCCACGTAGAG
>JASHQA010000229.1 GCA_030037785.1 Streptosporangiaceae bacterium | reverse complement strand
GCAGGCACAACCCGCGGGCCCACTCGGGGCACTGCTGGAAGGCTTCGTCGCGATGGAAGTCGCGCGCCAGTTCAGCTGGTCGCGGCAGCGCGCGGAGTTGTATCACTACCGCACCAAGGACAAGGTGGAGGTCGACCTCCTCCTGGAGGATCGGCGGGGCCGCGTGGTCGCGATTGAGGTCAAGGCTGCATCAACCGTCCGCGGCGACGACTTCCGCGGACTCCGCCATCTCGCTCGCCGACTCGGCGACGATCTCATCGTCGGCATCGTGCTGTACACGGGCCAGCAGACTCTGCCGTTCGGTCCGAAGTTCCGCGCGATGCCGATCAGCGCGCTCTGGGAGACCGTAGCCGCCAGCTAGCGGTGCCAGCCGGCGGATCCCGCAGTCAGTCCGGCCGAGCCCAGCCGGACCGCCGTTCCGCTGCAAGCCTTACCTGCCCGGACGTCATCTGGTGCGGGGCCGGGCTCATGGGGTGCTGGGGTACTCGAAATTGTTGCGGGCGCGGCTGGGCTGGGTTGAGTTAACCCGTATTCACCGAGACGAACGGCTTTGCACCAATCAGCTGCCGAGCGTGCCGACACGGGCGATTTCGTACTGCAGCACCTCCGACTCGAGAACATCGAAGCCATCGGGAGGGCGGGGGTCAGCCCGGTTCGCAGCGGCATGGGCAGCCAAGGCCTCCCTGCTCTCCCACCGCTCGTAGAGGTGGACCAGCCCAGGGTCAACCAGGTCCGCGCTGATCGTGTACGCATGACAGCCCTGCTCGCCACGAGACCGCACGACCGACGCCCTTCGGTTCTCAAGAAAAGCTGCACGATCGCCTGGGGCAACTCTGAAGTAGCCGGCAACGATAAGCACGAATACCTCCGACGCCGTGGATTTGCGCACTTCTGGGATTTGCCGACGTCAGTGTATTGGGATCGACGCGTTCAGCCGCGGTCCCCCGCCACCCGAACCAGGCCAGGCGACGCCCACCGCCGCCCCATGTGGCCCTGACCTGCAGCGACATTCGCCCTACGCCGCCTGACGACGCTCGGCTCCGGCTGACCCTGGCTCCCAGTTTGGCTCTCACACGTCTTGTCATCGTACGAGCATCCTCACAACTGTCTCCGCCGGAATCGCCCGACTCAAGGCTGCGAACCGTATGACCTGCGAGCGGCGTTGTGTATGGTTCGAGTCTGGCGTTCTGTATGATCCGATGTCAGCGTTCTAGTCCAGAGCCAGCTTGGCGGAGGGACGCTACGGAGCCTGGATGACCAGGGAACCCTGGACTCCGCACTCTCCGATCCCATCGGCTTCCTGGCACTCGGCCAGAGGCCCCTCGTCATTGATGAGGTCCGGCGAGCCGCTGGTACGCGCGATCAAGCTTTCCGTCGACCACGACCCCGTCCCCGGCCAGTTCGTGCTGACCGGCTGCTCGCACCTGGCCGCTGAGAATTGTCGCCTTCGAGACACAGACAAGGACGTGGCCCGGGCAGTCAGGTCACTTCCGTCGCAGCTGAAACCAAGGTCTCGGCAGCACGGATGACCCGTCGCAGTTCCGGCGCTCCGATCATGAGAATGCCGTAGTGCGAGTCGTCCTTCAGATCCAGGGCGGTAGACAGCGCCCGGGCGAGCTCGCGGGCGCGGCGTGCCTGATCCTCGTCGCCGCCATCTCCGAAGCGCACCTGCTCCAGGAGGCCGACAGCCTGCCGGTGGTCTTGTCCCCGTGATCGCTCTCCCAGCAGCCAGCAGCACAGGGCGTCGCTGGCCGCGATCGCGGCCAGCACGGCGTTGCCCGCAGCCACGTGGTTGAAATTCAGGTCCTCGGGCTTGTCGGGATCACTGCGGATCAGCCTCGCGACTTCCAGGTAGGTACGGGCATGTGCGGCGCGCACCCGGGCGTCCTCGGCGGTGCAGGAGCGGCTGCGCGCGCGGCCGGTCACAGCTGCCCCGCAAGCTGCCTGACGTCAGCGCCCGCCAGGCTGACCGCATCCTCGCGCCACGCATCGACGATAGCCTCGCCAGCGCGGGCCAGGCGGCGCAGCGACGCCTCGGACCTGTCCGTGACCTGGCAGCGGTTGCCGGTCCAGCGCTGTGCCAGCTCGCGCAGACGGTGGACGTGCTCGGCCCACGACTCACGCTCACGCGCTGTCAGGCCCGCGGGCCTGACGAGCAGGATGTCGATGTCGCTGCCCGTGTCGCCGTCGTGGCGTGCCGCGGATCCGTACAGGGCCGCGGCGGCGGGCTGGACCGGCCAGGCCGAGATCTCCGCGCGCAGCCGGCGGACAAGCTCCCCGTCCGCGCGCAGCAGCGCTGTGACTGCCGGGTACAGAACATGGTCACGGTTCAGCGAATAGACGACGCGGTCCCCGATCTCCTCGGCAGTCACCAGCCCGTGCTGCGCCATCCGATCCAGCGCGCGCCTGACGCCTGCTTCCGTGCCAGCTGCGGCTGCCCTGCGCAGCTGAGCCGCAGTTGCCGGCGAGGCGCGATGGGAAAGCGCGCGCAGCAGGGGCATCGTCAGGCCTCCGGCAAGAGCGGTCGCTGGATCGGACACATCCACAGCCTTGATACTACGGTATCGTCTGCGATATTCAAGTATCGGCTCTGGTACTCCTGTATCACTTGGCTTTGCCTGCAGAGCGCGGGCTGCCCGCCGAGGCACTCGTCACTTAGCGCGCCAGCCAGCAGATCGCAAGCCTCACCCGAGCGAACACGCGGGCATTCGGCAGCTTCCTCGATGACCAGGCGTCCGCCTGCCGGCTCAACGGCGGGCCTCCGATCGGCCACATCTGCTCAGCAGCCCGCCTGGCAATGGCAGAACGGGACTAGGGCGACCGTTTGTTAGTGATGGCGAAACGCACGGCCGTTGTGATCGACTACGACCCACCGCGTCGGCAGGAACTGAACTTCGAGCTCGTGGCCCGGCCTGCGCGGCGCGAGCGGCCACTACCGGCGCCGGACGGGCCGGGCATGCCGCGCCCAGACTCCACGGCCCGAGCCATGCGGCGGGTCACCGCACGGCCCAGGCACGCGGAGGTCAAGCGGACCAAGCGCGAAATAAGGGAGAGGTACGTGCGCTACAAGGTCGTGGTCACCCAGGTTCAGGTGGCCGAGCGCTTCGTCAGGGCAACCAGCGAGGAAGACGCGGCCGCAAAGCTGCGGGCCGAGTTCGACCGGCCGTATGGCTACTTCGGGTCGTGGAAGACGACAACCTCCGAGGTTGATGTCATCGAGGCTCAGGACACGACCGTAATCGGGCCCGTAAACCTGTCAGACACCGGGCCGCTGCTGCTGAGCATCAAGGACGCCGCCAAGGCGCTGGGCATCAGCTACTCGACGCTGTACCAGATGACGGCCCAAGGTGACATCGAATGGGTGATGATCGGGTCACGCAAGTACATCTCACGCGAGTCGTTGATGCAGTTCATCAAGGCAAACATCCACCGCGGCTACTACGGCGCGCGCTGAACCGAAGCCGACGCCACCGTCTGCCCAGGCATCTGACTGGGCTTGACGTACCGTCCGGCAGGACCGCACGCCCAGGTGCTCGAGCGTACGTACTTACGGTTGCGGCGACGCAGGCCGACGCCCAGCGGCACCGGGCCACATGGGGCGATGTTCGATTCTCGCCGCCTCGCCTGCGGAAACTAAAAAGGAGTGGCAGCCTGCGAGCAGTAACTCCTTCGTTCGAAATCTTCTTAGCAAAAGTATAGGCTGACCTGCGCCCCGAGCAGGACTCGAACCTGCGGCCTACTGCTTAGGAGGCAGTCGCTCTATCCGCCTGAGCTATCGGGGCCGTGCTGTCCTGAGGCCACACCGCTCCGCAGGCGGGGCTGCTCCCCAGGGCCGCACTAAGCCTAACCGCTGACCGCCCTGACAGGGCACGCCCGACGGCCTCGCGTCAACCCGGACATCGCCTGCTGCAGCCACAGCTCCGCCACCTGACGAGCTCCTCACCGACGACGCCCGTGCTAACGATGCCAGGTCGGGCGACGAAGCCGGCTGATGACGTCGAGCGCTATCAGCTAGGCAGTTCGAACGGGAGCTTGAGCCCGTCCAGCGCGTGCGGGCACGAGCACGTCCGCTCGACCGGCATCTTCGGGATGACCTGGGCTACCAGCTCACGCAGCCTGGTCACGTTGGCCGCGAACACCCGGAACACCTCGGCATGCGTCACGCCATCGCCCTCTTCGACACCGGCGTCGGTGTCGGTGACCAGTGCAATCGTCGTGTAACACAGTGCCAGCTCGCGGGCCAGGATCGCCTCGGGATGCCCCGTCATGCCGATCAGCGTCCAGCCCTGCGCCGCGTACCAGCGGGACTCGGCCCTGGTGGAGAACCGCGGGCCGTCGATGACGACCAGCGTGCCGGACGGCACTGGCTCCCAGGCGCCGGCCT
>JASHQA010000228.1 GCA_030037785.1 Streptosporangiaceae bacterium | reverse complement strand
GGACGCCGAGGTTGCCGCCAAGCGAGTGTTCGCGCTGGAGACGGCGGTAGCAGGGCACCACTGGGACAACGTCACCAGCCGCGACAGGGAGAAGACATACAACCTGTTCACCTGGACCGGCGCGTTGTCAGACGGGCCGGACCTGCGCGGGTGGCTGGCGGCCCTGGACCCGCCCGCCGGGGCTTTCGAGGAGATCGTGCTGCGCCAGCCGAGCTTCAGCACGGGGCTGGCCTGGCTGCTCACCGACGAACACCTGCAGGCGTGGCGGGACTGGCTGTGCTGGCAGATCATCCACAACGCCGCCGGGTACCTTTCTGACGCGTTCGTCCAGGAGGACTTCGACTTCTACGGCCGGACCTTGAGCGGCACCCCGGAATTGCGTGAGCGCTGGAAGCGGGGTGTCTCGCTGGTCGAGGAGGCGATGGGGGAAGCTGTCGGCCGGGCGTACGTGGGCCGGCACTTCCCGCCCGGGGCCAAGGAGCGGATGGATGTGCTGGTGGCCAACCTGCGCGAGGCCTACCGGCAGAGCATCGGGGAGCTGGAATGGATGGGGGCAGACACCCGCCGACGGGCCCTGGACAAGCTGGAGAAGTTCACGCCGAAGATCGGCTACCCGGCCCGGTGGCGGGACTACTCCAGCCTGAGCATCGACCCGGCGGATCTGATGGCCAACGTGCGGGCCGCTCGCGTGTTCGAGTTCCGCCGCGAGTTGAACAAGATCGGCCGGCCGGTCGACCGCGACGAATGGTTCATGACGCCCCAGACCGTCAACGCCTACTACAACCCTGGCATGAACGAGATCGTGTTCCCGGCAGCGATCTTGCAGGATCCGTTCTTCGACCCGGACCGCGACGACGCGGCCAACTACGGGGCGATCGGCGCGGTCATCGGTCACGAGATCGGCCACGGCTTCGACGACCAGGGTTCGAAGTTCGACGGTGACGGCAAGCTCACCGACTGGTGGACAGCAACCGACCGGCAAGCGTTCGAAGCCCGGACCCGGTCGCTGATCGAGCAATACAGCGCGCTGGCGCCCAGGCAGACCCCAGACGAGCACGTGAACGGCGCGCTGACGATCGGGGAGAACATCGGGGACCTCGGCGGCCTCGGCATCGCGTGGAAGGCCTACCTGGTGTCGCTGCAGGGCGAGCCGGCGCCGGTCATCGACGGCATGACGGGCGCCCAGCGCTTCTTCCTGTCGTGGGCTCGTGCCTGGCAGCAAAAGAACCGTGACGAGGAGGTCATCCGGCGGCTCGCCACCGACCCCCACTCCCCCGGCGAGTTCCGCTGCAACCAGATCGTGCGGAACCTCGACGAGTTCTACGAGGCGTTTGACGTCGACGCCACCGACGAACTGTGGCTGGAGCCGGCAGCTCGGGTGCGTATCTGGTAGCCAGCGCCACGTCACCGCGCAGAGCGGCCATGCCTGCCGACCAACCCGGTCCACTCGCTACCCGTAGCCGTGGGAGTGGATCTGCTATGGGTGCAGCCATACAAAATTAACTACGATCAAGGTGGCCGGCTTCTGCCGGTGCCGTCGATCTCGGGCGACACTGCCCGGTTGCGCACCGATGCGGTGATCTGCGTACTCGGCGATGCGTACTCGACGTGGTGGTCCGGCTGTCCGGACCGCCGACCGTGGAACCGGGACGCCGCCGACGAACTTCGGCGCCGGCGTTGTGCCAGCACGCACACGCAATTATCTATTAATTCGATAGAGATAATTGACTAGGGAACGACGCCGTGTCACGCTGAGGGCGTCACGGGCGGGCTGCCGCCTGGCATAACCGAGGTGATCCCCGTCCCGCCCAGCCGTCCCCGACACTCCCAGCCGTCCCGACACTCCGACGACGTCGACGCGAAGGATTTCGTCGCCGCCAGGCGGCAGATCCGCGCCGCTCTGGCCGACCCGCAACCCCCCCGCCCGCAACCCCCCGCCCGGCACGCCGTCCCGCGCGGCCCTCGAAGGAGCGACGCATGACAAGCTGGCAGCCCGGACCGCTCGCGGTCCTCGTAGGTGAGGACGAACACGCGTCGGACGCACCGCCCGGTGAAGACCTCGTCGGGCGCGGCGACCTGCGCGCGCGCCGCCACGCCCGACGGCGCGCGCGGTCCACCCGGCTGCTGACCGGCCTGGCGCCGACCCCAGCAGGCGCAGCGAGCCGTACTCGCTATGAGATGAAAGGACGCGCACATGTCAGCAACCGATGAGTATCTCGCGACGAATGCTCGCTACGCGCAGACGTTCTCCGGACCGCTGCCGATGCCGCCATCTCGTCACGTGGCCGTAGTGGCGTGCATGGACGCACGGCTCAACATCTACGCCATCCTTGGGCTCCACGACGGTGAGGCGCACGTGATCCGCAACGCGGGCGGTGTCATTACCGACGACCAGATCCGGTCGCTCGCCATCAGCCAGCGGCTGCTCGGCACCACGGAGATCATCCTGATCCATCACACCGACTGCGGCATGCTGACGTTCCGAGACGACGAGTTCAAGCGCTCGATCCAGGACGACACGGGGATCAAGCCGCCGTGGTCCGCGGAGGCGTTCCCGGACCTGGACGAGGACGTCCGACAGTCCATCGCCCGGATCCAGGCCAGCCCGTTCATCCCGCACAAGGACGCGGTCCGCGGCTTCGTCTTCGACGTCGCGACCGGCAAGCTAAGCGAGGTCCAGTAGCTCCTCGCAGAACCTCGCGACCCGGCCGACCGTGGCGGCCGGGTTCGCGGGTACCGCTGGCCTCGCGGGCACTGCTGGCCTCGCCGGCACTGCCGTGCCTGGGCTTGCGTTTCTGCCGGGCTCATACCTGAGGTTTGCGGCAATCGCTGGCAATATATCTATTAATCCTATTGAGATACTAGACTATACTGACCGCATGGGCCGTCAAGACCCCCAGGAGGACCGGGAGCTAACCGTCGCGATCGTCGGCGGCGGCGCCAGCGGCACGCTGCTCGCGGTCAGCCTGCTGGGCCAGTCAGCGCGCAACCAGCTTCCGCTGCGCGTCTGGCTGATAGACGAGCACGGCAGGCATGGCCGGGGTCTGGCGTACGCCACGCTGTACCCGGAGCACCTGATGAACGCCACCGCGGGCCGAATGAGTGCGCTGCCGAACGAGCCACAGCACCTGGTCGCCTGGGCGAGCACCTCCGAAGCAGTGCCGGGTGGGGTGAGTCGCGCGACGTTCCTGCCCCGCCAGGTCTACGGCAGGTATCTGCTCGAGACGCTGGCGGCCGCCCAGCGCGCGGCGCTCCCGGACGCCCGGCTCACCCTGATGACCTCGGCGGTCACCGCGGTCCGCCCACGGTCCCGCCGCCGGAGCGCGCGGCTGCACACCGATTACGGATCGCTGGATGCAGACGTGGTCGTGCTGGCAACCGGAAACGTGCCAGCCGCGCTGCCGTTCGACGCTCCCGACATCGACGCGGTCGTCACCGACCCGTGGCGTCCAGAAGCTCTCGATCAGGTAACGCGTGGCAGCGGTGCCTGCCGCGTGGTGATTGTCGGAACGGGCCTGACCATGGTCGATCTGGCCACCGCCATCACCCGCGCGCGACCCGGCAGCATCGTGCACGCCGTGTCCCGGCACGGCCTGCTGCCGCGCGTCCACCCTGGTGACGCCGAGGGCCGGGGGAAGGCGTTCTGGCTGCCGGCGGTCTCCCAGGGCGCCGCGCCGGTGCGGCTGACCGACTTGCTCTGGCAGGTCCGCCAGGAGATCTCGGCCCGCCCGGACAGCTGGCACGAGGTGATCGAGGGGCTGCGCCCGTATGTACCCAGGCTGTGGTCCCAGCTGCCCGATGCCGACCGGCGGGCCTTCCTGCGCCACATCGCCCGCTACTGGGAAGTGCACCGGCACCTCATGCCGCCCGCCACGGCCGCACGGATCAGCGCGCTGCGGCAGACCGGTCAACTCGTGGTGCACCAGGGCAACGTGCTCGCCGCATGCTCCCGCACAGGTCGCCTGACGATACTCGCCGACACCGCAGGCCACCCAGCCGAACTGGACGCTGACTGGCTCATCAACGGCAGCGGCGGCACAACCGACATCACCGCGGCGGCCAGTCCCCTGCTGCAAGACCTGTTCAGCACCGGCATGGCCCGACCCGACCCGCTGCGGCTCGGCATCGACACCGATCCCGCCGGCACCGTGCTCGGCGCAGACGGCCGACCGAGCAGGTTCCTGCACGCGCTCGGCCCGCCGCTGCGCGGGCTCTGGTATGAGACAACCGCGATCCCCGAGATACGCAGCCAGGCCGCCGCGCTGGCCGAGCACATCACCAAGATCCATATGGCGCGCCGCTACCCCGGCAGCGCGGCCTGACGGCCCGGCAACGGGCGCGCCGCTACCCCGGCAGCGCGGCCTGACGGCCCGGCAACGGGCGCGCCG
>JASHQA010000227.1 GCA_030037785.1 Streptosporangiaceae bacterium | reverse complement strand
GGTACGGCGATGCGCAGGCCCGGCACGAGCTGCAGGATCGAGCCGTCCCACATGCCGTGGTGACTGGCTCCGTCGGGCCCGGTGACGCCTGCCCGGTCGAGCACGAACGTCACCGGCAGCCGGTGCAGGCCCACGTCCATCAGCACCTGGTCGAACGCCCGGTTGAGGAACGTCGC
Source organism: Streptosporangiaceae bacterium (assembly GCA_030037785.1). Classification (GTDB taxonomy): domain Bacteria; phylum Actinomycetota; class Actinomycetes; order Streptosporangiales; family Streptosporangiaceae; genus JAJYUU01. Next base: position 10,115 of record JASHQA010000227.1, on the reverse strand, counting down.
GTAGATCGCCGCGACCGGGTGCATGCCGCCCAGGGCGAGGCCGGCCGCGCTGGTGACCGCGTGCTGCTCGGCGATGCCGACGTCGAAGACCCGGTCGGGATAGGCCGCCGCGAACTTGGCCAGCCCGGTCGGGTGCAGCATGGCGGCCGTGATCGCGACCACGTCCGGGCGCTCGGCGCCGATCGCCAGCAGCTCGTCACCGAAGACGTGCGTCCACTGGCGCGGCCTGGCCGGGGGCGGCGCGCCAACCCCGGCCGCGGCCGCAACCGCGGCCGGCGCAGGCGACACCTGGTGCAGGCAGTCCTCCTCGTTCTCCTCCGCCAGCTGATAGCCAAAGCCCTTGCGCGTGATCACGTGCACGAGCACCGGGCCGCCGAAGTCGCGCGCGAGGCGCAGCGCCTGCTCGACGGCGTGCTCGTCGTGGCCGTCGACCGGCCCGAGGTACTTCAGGCCGAGATCTTCGAACAGGACCTGCGGTTGCAGGACGTCCTTGATGCCCTTCTTGATCCCGTGCAGCGTCTCGAACAGCGGGCCGCCGACCAGCGGCGTGCGCGAGAGCGAGAACTTGATGTAGTCCAGTACCTGCTCGTACCGCTGGGATACCCGGACCGACGCCAGGTGGTTCGCGATCCCGCCGATGGTCGGCTGGTAGGACCGGCCGTTGTCGTTGACGACGATGACGAGCCGCCGGTCTTTCGCAGCCGCGATGTTGTTGAGCGCCTCCCAGGCCATGCCACCGGTCAGGGCGCCGTCGCCGATGACCGCTACCACGCTCCGGTGCCGCTCGCCACGCAGCTGGTAGGCCTTGGCGAGCCCGTCAGCGTAGGACAGGCTGGTCGACGCGTGCGAGTTCTCGACGAGGTCGTGCTCGGACTCGGCCCGGTTCGGGTAGCCCGTCAGCCCGCCGCGCTGGCGGAGCGTCCCGAACTGCGGGTACCTGCCGGTCAGCAGCTTGTGGACGTAGGACTGGTGGCCGGTATCGAACAGGATCCGGTCCACCGGCGAGTCGAAGACCCGGTGCAGGGCAATGGTGAGCTCCACCACGCCGAGATTCGGTCCGAGGTGCCCGCCGGTGGTTGTGACGACGTCGATGAGGCTGTCGCGGATCTCCGCGGCTAGCTGGGGCAGGTCCTCGGCGCTGAGGTCCTTGAGATCGCGCGGGCCGCGGATTCGCTCCAGCAACGTCACCTGACCTGCTCCTCGTGTCATCGCCACGGCTGCCGGACTCGGCCCAGCCTTCAGCGGTATTGCGCGAGCATACAAGCTGAGTGTATTTCGCTCGATCTGCTCGACACGCGATACCTCCGCTCGCGGCCCCTACAGTAGGTTCATGACAGTCGAGGGCTCCCCCGCCCGTGCCCCGGAACCGGGTCCGGAGCAGCAGCTCCGAGTGGGCTACGTCGACCGGGACGCCGTCGTCGAGGCGCTGCGGGTGGCAGCCGGGGATGGTCGGCTGACGCCGACCGAGCTTGATGACCGGCTGGAGGCGGCGCTCACCGCTAAGACCTTCGCTGACCTGGCCATTCTCACTGCCGACCTAGCCGCCGCCGGCCAGCAGCCGACCACCGCGAAGGCGCCCGCTAAGGACGTGGTCCGGATCGACTGCCGCAGCGGCAGCGCCAGGCGTGACGGTCAGTGGGTCCTGCCACGGCGGATCGAGGCCAGGGTGACGAGCGGCAGTATCAAGCTCGACCTGACCCACGCGGTCATCGTTGCGCCCGAACTAGAAGTTGACGTCAGCGTCAGGAGTGGCAGCGTCACGGTAGTGACGAGGCCCGGCATTGAGGTGGAAGCGGACGACGTCGCGGTCCGCAGCGGCACCGTGACCGTTCGGCAGCACCGCGGCCAGGCCACGCCGGTGATCCTGCGGGTCCGGGTCATTGGCCAGGTCGGGTCGGGCAGCTTCAAGGCCCGGCCACCGCGCCGGACGTTCCTGGCCTGGCTGCTCCGCCGACCACCCGCCTACACCTAGCCTGCCTCCATGACAGCCGACTTGCCCCCGGCCGTTCACCCGCCCGCGGCGTCCGCCGCGGGGACGGTCCGTGCCCGGCCGGCCTGCCAGCCGACGACAACGGTGACAGCGCTGACCGCAAGCAGGATAAGGCCGGGTACGGTCCAGGCACCGGTCACGTCGTGCAGGAAACCGATGACCAGCGGGCCGGCGCTCGCGATCAGGTAGCCGATCCCCTGCGAGAATGCCGACAGCGACGCGGCTGTCACCGGATCGGGTGCCCGGGCCATCGTGTAGAAGATGCCGAGACCCAGGGTGGCGCCCTGGCCCAGGCCGAGCAGCAGGATGAACGGGGCCGCCGCGACCGTCGGGCCGAAGACCGCGCCCGCAAGACCAGCCGCCGTGGCGAACATCGCCACGGCGACATGGGCGCGCTGGTCGGCCGCGCGGTGCGCGAGCATCGGGGTCAGCAGCGCGGTCACCGCGTTGCCCAGGTTCATGAGCGCGAGCAGGTCGCCCGCGTGAGCGGCACTGACGCCGTGGTCGCGGAACATGGTCGGGAACCAGGACAGGCTGGCGTAGTAGATCAGGCTCTGCAGCCCCATGAACAGCGTCACCTGCCACGCGAGCGGGTGGCGGCTCATCGCGAGCAGACCGGCCTGCCTGGTCCGCGGCTCTGAGGGTGGCCGCGGCCCCTCCGGGAGCGTCCGGTACCGCAGCTGCGGCAGCCAGAGCACCGCCGCCAGCAGCGCCGGCGCGGCCCACAGGCCCAGCGAGATCCGCACGGCGGCGCTGCCGCTGGACTGACCGGCGCCGGCCGCGGTGAAGACCGGCACCGCGATCAGCGAGGCGATGATGGCCCCGCCCGACAGCATGAGCAGGTACAGCCCGATGACAAGCCCGGCCCGCTCTGGCATCCGCCGCTTGACCAGGCTAGGCAGCAGCACATTCATGAGGGCGATGGCCGCTCCGGCGACGATCGTGCCGGGGAACAGCAGCACGGTGGGGCTGAGGCTGCGGAGCAGCAGGCCGACCACGAGCAGCGCGAGCGCCAGGCCGAGCACCCGCTCCTCGCCGAGCCAGCGGCTGAGCGGCGCGCCGGCACCGGAGAACACCCCGAAGCACAGCACCGGCACCGCAGCGAGCAGCGCCAGCGTCGACGCCGAGACGTGCAGCGCCGTTTCCAGCTCGGGGAAGATGGGCGGCAGGCTGGTGATCGCGACGCGCAGGTTAAGCGCCAGTGCGAGAACACCGATGACCAGGAGCGGCACTCCCTGCCGGGCCCGCAGCCGGCCGGATGGCGCCCGTTCCCTGATCTTCACGCGCATCCTCCCGGCTCGGCCCGGCATGCCACTGCAGGCACCACGATGGGCGCTGACGCCCCGCGGGAGTCTATGCTGCCCACCCTCGACCTGCGGGCGAGGGCCGACGGGACGCGGGGCGGTAGCTCAGCGCGGCGCCACGACCTGAGCGGTCGGCGCCGACGCAGCCGAGATGGGCTTGGCAGGCGGGGTCAGGACGGTGAGGACTCCGGTGATGGCCAGGACCACGGCCAGCGCCGCGAGTTCCAGCCTCGTCACCAGGGCAGGGCCCGAGGCTGGCCGGTACGCGCGCCCCAGCCACCGGCGCCCGGCGACGGCCAGACACGCTGCGATACCCACGAGCACCGCTTTGGCGATGAGGAACAGCCCGTAGGCCGTAGTCAGCATCGACCCCAGCGGCACGAGCACCAGCGCGCTCACGATCCCGGTCACCAGCACGATGGCGAACAGCCACCCGGCGGCGATCGCGTACAGCCGGACGATGCCCTTCACGGCATCCGGGTCTGCTCGCCAGGCCACAGCGGTCCGCAACGCGTAGGCGAGCAGCCCCGCCCACAGCAGGGCCGGGGCCATGTGGCAGTAGGACAGCGCCGCGCCGCCGACGGGCACGATGCCCTCCGGGTGCGCCCGGATGCCCTCGGCAATGATCACGCCGCACAGCATGAGCGTCGCCAGCCCGGTTCGGCGCAGCCGGGCCGCAGCGGCGGCGAGCGCGAACAGGATCAGCTCGATGGCGGCGATCTCGGCCGTGCCCCCCGATCGCAGGCCGGCCGCCGGCGGGCGGGCTAGCTCCGCCGCGAGACCCGGGCCCGCCAGCGCGGTCACCAGCAGGGCCGCACAAGCGACGAGTCCCAGCAGCGAGCCGCGCACGGCCCAGGGCGTCGGCAGCGGACCTGGCCGCTCACCCTTGTACTGGCGCGCCAGCCCGCGGCCGGCCAGCCCGCCGAGCGCGAGCGCCAGGCCTGCGAGCATGACGCCGCGCTCCAGGCCGGTCAGCCAGAGCGCGGCCGTGCCGAACGGCGCGGCCGCGCTAACTGCCATCACGGCCTCGGAACATCCAGTGCCGCCCGGCCAGCATGATCAATTGTGTGGATGGGAGTGGATTTACTATCCCTGCAGGGATAGCAGAGTCACTCCCACGAAGAGGCCACCCGCTACGCACGACCCGACGCTAGCGGGACCGCCGGGAAGTAGCTCGGCTTATGACGGATATGCCGGGATCTTTACCGAGCCGATACCGCTTGTCCAGCGCGCGCTCAGCTTCCCGGACCGGCCGCCCGACCGCGCAGCGACCGGAGCACGTACTGCATGATCCCGCCGTGCCGGAAGTACTCTGCCTCCCCCGGCGTGTCGATCCGCACGACCGCGGTGAACTCCTTGCCGTCAGCGCGCACGGTCACCTCGCGCGGCGTCTGCGGCTCCCCGGAGGGACGACCCGGACCGCCCGGACCCCCCGGACCCCCCGGACCGCCCGCCGAACCGGAGTTCATCGCCTCGATGCCGATGATGTCGAACACCTCGTGCCCGCTGAGGCCGAGCGAGCTCGCGCTCTCACCGGGCTTGAACTGCAGCGGCAGCACGCCCATGCCGATCAGGTTCGACCGGTGAATACGCTCGAACGACTCCACCAGGACCGCGCGCACGCCGAGCAGCGCCGTGCCCTTGGCGGCCCAGTCCCGGGACGAGCCCGAGCCGTACTCCTTGCCGGCCAGCACGACCAGCGGCGTCCCTTCCGCCAGGTACTGCTGGGACGCGTCGTAGATCGACATCTGCTCGCCGTCCGGCAGCTTCACGGTAACGCCGCCCTCGGTGCCGGGTGCTAGCTGATTGCGGAGCCGGATGTTGGCGAACGTACCCCGGATCATCACCTCGTGATTGCCGCGCCGGGAGCCGTAGCTGTTGAAATCCGCCCGCTGCACGCCGTGCGAGGTCAGGTACTGCCCCGCCGGGCTGTCGGTCTTGATCGCTCCGGCCGGGGAGATGTGATCGGTGGTCACCGAGTCGCCGAGCACCGCGAGCACCCTGGCGCCGTGAATGTCGGTCACCGGACTGGGCGCGGGTTGCATCCCCTCGAAGTACGGTGGATGCCGCACGTAGGTGGAGTCGGGATCCCAGGCGAACGTCTCACCGGGCGGGACGTCCAGGTTCTGCCAGCGCTCGTCGCCGGAGAACACATCCGCGTAGTCGCGGGTGAACATCTCCGCGGCCACGGCCGATTCCACGACGGACTCGATCTCCGCCGGCGCGGGCCACAGATCGCGCAGGTAGACAGCCCGCCCGGTCGAGCCCGTTCCGATGGGCTCGTGGATGAGGTCGATGTCCATGGTGCCAGCCAGCGCGTACGCGACCACCAGCGGCGGTGAGGCCAGGTAGTTCATCTTGACGTCGGGGTTGATCCGGCCCTCGAAGTTCCGGTTGCCCGACAGCACCGAGACGACGGCCAGGTCGTTGTCGGCTACGGCCGCGCTGATCGCCTCTGGTAGCGGACCGGAGTTGCCGATGCACGTGGTGCAGCCGTAGCCGACGAGGCTGAAGCCGAGCTTCTCCAGGTACGTGGTCAGGCCTGCCCGTTCGTAGTAGTCCATGACGACCTTCGAGCCGGGCGCGAGCGTGGTCTTCACCCACGGCTTGCGCTCGAGCCCGGCCTCGACTGCCTTCTTGGCCAGCAGCGCCGCGCCGACCATCACCGACGGGTTGGACGTGTTGGTGCAGGAGGTGATCGCGGCGATCACGACCGACCCGTGGTCGACCGTGGTTCGGGTGCCATCGTCGAGAGTGACCTCGGTCGGCCGCGACGGCCGACCCTGCGTCGCCGACCTTCCCGGAGGTTGCGTCCGGCCGCTGCTGCCGCCATTCTCACGGTTTGCGACGAACGGATCAGAAGCGGGGAACGTGCCCGCTATCTCGTCATCCAGCTTGTCCAGGCTGACGTAGCCGCCGAGTGACTCGCGGAACGCGGTCTTGGCGTCGGCCAGCGCGACCCGGTCCTGCGGCCGCTTCGGGCCCGCCAGCGACGGCACCACGGTGCTCAGGTCGAGCTCAATCTCCTCCGAGTAGCGAGCCCGGCCAGCCGGCTCGTGCCACAGTCCCTGCTCCTTCGCGTAGGCCTCGACGAGTGCTACCTGGCCGGCCGTGCGCCCGGTCAGCCGTAGATATGCCAGCGTCTCGGCGTCGATCGGGAAGATTGCGCAAGTCGACCCGAACTCAGGGCTCATGTTCCCGATGGTGGCCCGGTTCGCGACCGGCACTGCGGCCACGCCCTCGCCGTGGAACTCCACGAACTTGCCGACGACGCCGTGCCGCCGTAGCAGTTCGGTAACGGTGAGCACCAGGTCGGTCGCCGTCGCACCGGACGGCAGCTCGCCGGTCAGCCGGAAGCCGACGACCCGCGGGATCAGCATCGAGATGGGCTGGCCGAGCATAGCCGCCTCCGCCTCGATGCCGCCGACGCCCCAGCCGAGCACTCCGAGGCCGTTCTGCATGGTGGTGTGCGAGTCGGTGCCGACGCAGGTGTCGGGGTAGGCGGCCGATCCGGTGCCGCCGCTGGCCTGCGCGGTCATGACCACGCGCGCGAGGTGCTCGATGTTGACCTGATGCACGATGCCGGTGCCGGGGGGCACGACCCTGAACTGCCGCAGCGCCTCCTGACCCCAGCGCAGGAACGCGAACCGCTCACGATTGCGCTGGAATTCCAGCTCGACATTCCGCTCGAAGGCATCGGGGCGTCCGAACACGTCGGCGATCACCGAGTGGTCGATCACCAGCTCGGCAGGCACCAGCGGGTTGATCTTGGCCGGATCGCCGCCCAGCGCGCGCATCGCCTCCCGCATCGCAGCCAGGTCGACCACGGCGGGAACTCCGGTCAGGTCCTGCATCAGCACCCGCGCCGGGCTGAACTGGATCTCGATGTCGGGCTCGGCGGCCGGGTCCCAGCTGGCCAGCGCGGTGATCTGGTCCGTTGTGACGTTCAGCCCGTCCTCGGTCCGCAGCAGGTTCTCGAGCAGGATCTTGAGGCTGTACGGCAGGTCCGCCGAACCCGGCACGGCGTCTAGCCGGTGTATCTGGTAGCTGGTACCGCCCACGCCGAGTTCGGCGGCGCTGCCGAAGCTGTTCCCGGTCACGATCTGGCCTCCTGGGATCCGGGCCCGCCGCCCGTGGCCCCGGCCACCGCGACTGCGGGCAACGCTGCCCTGCTCTCATGCCCTGCATGCATCTTGCCGCGCGGCACGCCGGTCGTGCGGACAGCCCCCGCAACTGCTCAAGTATCTCGATGTCAAGCTACTTCGGAGCCTAGTCCGGAGGTTATCTCGACGTCAAGCTATCTGTGGTGCCCAACCACGCTGGCACGGGTCCGCGCCCGCGCAAGCCCGGTCGTTACGCTGGCCTGGTCCGTACCAGTCACGAGCGAGGGACGCCATGGTCCAGGCGGCACGATGGCTACGGCTACCGCCCGAGCACCCGTTCAACCTGGCGGCGCTCCCGTACGGCTCGTACACAGCGGCCAGCCACGCCAACGTCTGCCGGGTCGGGGTGGCGGTCGGCGACCACGTCCTGGATCTGACCACGGCCACCAGCCGGCTGCTGCCCGCCAGGGCGCACCTGTTCCAGTCCGGCAGCCTGGACGACTTCCTCGCGGCCGGCGACCTCGCGTGGGCCCAGGTGCGGGACAGCCTGACTAGCTGGCTGTCGGATGACCAGTACCGCCCCGCCATCGAGGACCTGCTGGTGCCGGCCGCCGCAGTCCGCTTGCGACTGCCGTTCACCGTGGCAGACTTCGTCGATTTCTACACCTCGGAGAACCACGCAGCCAACGCCGGACGGATGTTCCGGCCGGGCGCCGCGCCGCTGCCGGCGAACTGGAAGCACCTGCCGGTCGGGTACCACGGCCGCGCGGGCTCGGTGGTGGTGTCCGGCACCGCTGTCCGGCGGCCGTGCGGCCAGTCCCGCCCACCAGGCGCCGACGTGCCGACGTTCGGGCCCTCTACCCGGCTCGACTTCGAGGCCGAACTCGGGTTCGTCGTCGGCGCACACAGCGAGCTTGGCGAGCCGGTCCCGGTCTCCCGGTTCGCCGAGCACGTCTTCGGCGTGTGCCTGGTCAACGACTGGTCCGCGCGTGACATCCAGTCCTTCGAGACCGTGCCCCTCGGCCCGTTTCTCGGCAAGTCCTTCGGGACCACGATCTCTTCCTGGGTGCTCCCACTGGCCGCGCTCGAGCACGCGCGCCTCCGGCCCCCGTCTGCTGATGCGAGGCTGCAGGGCTACCTCACCGAGACGGCGAACTGGGGCCTGGACATCGACCTGGAGATCCGGCTCAACGGCTCGGTGATCTCGCGGCCGCCGTACGCCACCATGTACTGGAGCCCGGCGCAGATGCTCGCCCACCTGACGGTGAACGGGGCGGCCGTGCGCACCGGCGACCTGTACGCATCCGGGACCGTCAGCGGTCCGGAGCCTGGTCAGCGAGGGTCCCTCTTGGAACTGGGCTGGAACGGGACCGAGCCGGTGTCCCTGCCGGACGGGACGTCGCGCTCATGGCTCCAGGACGGAGACGAGGTCACGATCACGGCTACGGCACCTGGCCCCGACGGCGTCAGGATCGGGCTCGGGTCAGCGGCCGGCACGATCCTGCCGGCCGTCCGGGAAGTTCCGGCCGGCCGGAGCTGAGCCAGCGCCAGCTAATCACCGACGGCCGGGCGACGATCGCGGCGACATACCCGGCTGCGACGCTCGACGCCGAGACGGACCAGCCACCGACCGGGCTGCCCGCGGACCAGATGGTCGACCGCGCGCCGCACACCAGTTCGGCGTCGCGAAGGCCGGCCAGGCCGCGGCCGATCGCCTTGAGGTAGGCCTCTTTTGCGGTCCAGTGCCGGTAGAAACTCACGACTGGCGAGCCGCAGCAACCGTCCGCTATGCGCGCCGCCTCCCGCGCCGCGAACCGGCCCGCCGCCACGTCCGCGATGCCGGGTCTGGCCACGACTCGCTCGAGGTCCGCGCCGACGGCCTCGCACGACACCGCGACCAGCGCCAGCCCGCCACTTCGGGCCAGGCTGAATCGCACCTGGTCGGCTGCGAGCAGGGGCTGGCCGTGCGGGCCGACCCGGAACTCCACGCCGCCCGGCTCGACGCCGAGATAGCGGGCGAGGACCAGGCGCAGGGCGGCGCGGCTGGCGGCGTATCTCGCGCCGTCTTGCGGTCGCACGAAGCTTGCGGCCAAGGTGCGCTCCGCGGCATCGAGGACGGCCCGCGGGGCAGGCCCCGGCGTGTCAAGATCGATGAGCCAGGCGTGCAGCGCGCCGGGGCCGACTGCCATGCTGCCCTGCCGAGTCGCGGTAGCCGCATTCTGCGTGGCTGGCTGCATGGTTCCGCCGATCTGCCGACGAATGGGTCCCCGCCCGATCCGTCGCTGGCGGGTCGTACCGACATTACGATGTGCAGATTGCCAGAAGCCGGGAGAATGCCGTCATGCAGGGGCCGACGCCGAGGTGGGACCAGCCACCGGACTCGCGGGATAACACCGTGAGCATGCCACGGGTCGACCCGGCCGAGTTCGGCGACCGGCAGGGCAGCGTGGGGCCGACGGGGCCGGACAGCCGGTGGATCACGCCCGAGCGGCCCGCATTCGGCGACCCGTACGCTCTGCCCGCTCAGCCCGAGCCGACGCCTGCGCAGCGACCGCAGTTCGGGCGGCAGCGGCAGCCCGCCGCCCGATCGGCGCCGGAGCCCGAGGCGGCCGCACCTGCCGAGCCCGAGGCCGCCGCACCTGCCGAGCCCGAGGCGGCCGCACCGGCGGAGCCGGAAGTTCCGGCCACGCGCGCGGAACCCTGGGGCGCAGCAGCGGC
>JASHQA010000226.1 GCA_030037785.1 Streptosporangiaceae bacterium | reverse complement strand
CGGTGGCGGGGCCGAGTTCCGATTTACCATGCCCGCCGGGACGCCTGACTTCGGCTAGCCGGCGGGCCTGCGCCGCCGCGCGCCGGCGCCCTCACCGCGCCGCAGTTTCGTGTTGGAGCCCGCACGCTCACGGACTGCCGGGACTTCGCCCGTCGGGGCGTCCTCCGGCTGTGTCAGGAAGATCAGGGTGATGTCCGCACCGAACAATACGTATGACCCGGTGGAGGTGGCCGTGCTCGCCCCGGACCAGGTGCAGCGCATGCTGGACGATGCGCTGGCCGCCGTCGCGACGGCGGTCGACCTTGACCAGCTCAAGGCCGCCAGGATCGCGCACGCCGGCGACCGGTCGCCGCTCGCGCTGGCCAACGCCGAGATCGGCGCGCTGCCGCCGGCTGCCCGCGCGGAAGCGGGCAAGCGAGTCGGCGCGGCGCGTGCCGCCGTCCGGCACGCGCTCAGCCAGCGGCAGGCCGACCTCGAGGCCGAGCGCGATCAGCGGGTGCTCATCGACGAGGCGGTGGATGTCACGCTGCCCTGGGACCGGTCGCTACCGGGCGCACGGCACCCGGTCACCGTGGCGGGCGAGCGCCTCGTCGACGTGTTCGTCAGCATGGGCTACGAGCTGGCCGAGGGCCCCGAGGTCGAGGCCGAGTGGTACAACTTCGACGCGCTGAATTTCCCGCCGGACCACCCGGCCAGGGAAATGTACGACACGATCTTCGTCGCCGACCGCCGCGGTGCGCAGCGTTCCGGGGTGCTGCTGCGCACGCACACGTCGCCGGTACAGATCAGGGCGCTACTCACCAGGCCGCTGCCGCTGTATGTCGTCAGTCCCGGCACGTGCTACCGCACCGACACCCTGGACGCGACGCACAGCCCGGTCTTCCACCAGATCGAGTGCCTGGCCGTGGACGAGGGCCTGACGATGGCTGACCTGCGGGGTGCGATCAGCGCGTTCGTCGAGGCCATGTTCGGGCCGGGCCTGCAGACCAGGCTGCGCCCGGACTTCTTCCCGTTCACCGAGCCGTCGGCGGACGTGTCCATGGAATGCCACGTCTGCCGCGGCGCATCCACCCGGCCGGGCGGCGAGCCATGCCGGGTCTGCCGCTCGCAGGGCTGGATCGAGATCGCCGGCTGCGGCATGGTGAATCCGCGGGTGCTCGTGGCGTGCGGCATCGATCCCGACCGTTACAGCGGGTTCGCGTTCGGCCTCGGCATCGACCGAACGGTCATGATCCGCAACGGCGTGACCGACATCAGAGACACCCTGGAGGGCGACGTGCGGTTCAGCCGCGCCTTCGGAATGGAGGCGTGATGCGGCTACCGCTGTCGTGGCTGCTGGAATACGCCGCCGTCGGTGTCCGGCCGGACGACGAGGCTGGCGTCACGGACCTGGCCAGGCGGCTCACCGCGTGCGGACTCGAGATCGAGTCGGTCGAGCCCGTCGGGCACGACGTCTCCGGCGTCGTCGTCGCCGAGGTGCTGGACGTCGAGGAGCTCACCGGGTTCGCCAAGCCCATCAGGTACTGCCAGGTGGCCACGGGCGACGGGCTGGACCGGCACGTGATCTGCGGCGCCAGCAACTTCGCGATCGGCGACCGGGTGCCGCTGGCGGTGCCGGGTGCCATGCTGCCCGGCGGCTTCGAGATCGGCGCGCGCAAGACCTACGGCCGCGTCTCGGAGGGCATGATCTGCTCAGCGGCCGAGCTGGCCATCGGCGAGGATCACACCGGCATCCTGGTGCTGCCCGCGGACGCGCCGCTCGGCACCGACTTCGTCAGCTACGCCGGTCTGCTCGACGTCGTCCTCGACATCAACGTGACGCCGGACAAGGGCTTCGCGCTGTCGGTCCGCGGGGTGGCGCGGGAACTCGCCATCTCCTACCGGATACCGTTCACTGACCCGGCCGACGTCGGACTGACCGCAGACGTGGCCCTGGTCTCGGCCGAGGTGTACCCGGCGAGCATCGCTGACACGACGGCGTGCGACCGGTTCGCGCTGCGCGAGGTTCGCGGAATTGACCCGGCAGCGGCGACTCCGCTCAGCACCAGGATCAGGCTCGCCCGAGCCGGCCAGCGTTCGGTATCGCTCGCCGTCGACGTCACCAACTACCTGATGCTGGAGCTCGGCCAGCCGCTGCATGCCTTCGACCGGACGCGGCTGACCGGTCCCATCGTCGTGCGTCGCGCGGCGCCCGGCGAGAAGCTCGAGACGCTGGACCATGTGGTCCGGGCGCTCGATCCGGAGGACATCCTCATCACCGACTCCTCCGGGCCGATCTCGCTGGCAGGCACCATGGGCGGCGTGGCGACTGAGGTGTCCGACTCCTCTCGCGACCTGGTGATCGAGGCGGCGCACTTCTCGGCCCGCGGCATCGCCCGGCAGAGCCGCAGGCACCGGCTGTTCTCGGAGGCGTCCGCGCGGTTCGAGCGTGGCGTGGATCCCGAGCTGCCGCTGCGCGCGTCCGCGCGGGCCGCGACGATGCTCGCCGTGCTCGGGGGCGGCACCATCGTGCCCGGTTGCTCGCTGGCCGCCGCCGATGTCCCGGCGGTGACGATCGCGATGGCGGCCGACTACCCCGACCGGGTGGCGGGGACGGTCTACGGGCGTCAGCGGGTGGAGGCCCGGCTGCGGGAGGTCGGCTGCACGATGGTCCAGCAGCCGACGGACCCCGGCAACGGACCGGACGGCATCGTAGCGACCGAGGGCGCCGACACTAGCCCGGCTGGCCTGGCCACCGGGCAGCTCACCAGCAGGCACCTCCCTCAGCCCGACCACGGCAGGCACGACCGGCCGGAGCTGCTGCTCGTGGTGACGCCGCCGTCGTGGCGGCCAGACCTGACCGACCCCGCCGACCTAGCCGAGGAGGTCATCCGGATCGAGGGATACCAGCACATCCCGGTGCGGGCGACGCGGGCCATGGCCGGCCAGGGCCTGACCGACCGGCAGTTGCTGCGCCGCGCGCTGGACCGGGCGCTCGCTTACGCCGGCTCGGTCGAGGTCATGAGTGATCCGTTCACCTCGACGGCAGAATTTGACGCTCTGCAGCTGCCCGCCGGCGACCCGGACCGGCTAGCGGTCCGGCTGGCCAACCCGCTGAGCGACGATGAGCCGCTGCTGCGCACGACGCTGCTGCCGGGCCTGTTGCGGACCCTGGTCCGCAACGTCGGCCGCGGCTTCGGCGACATCGCACTGCACGAGTTCGGCCTGGTCTTCCGGCCGCGCCCGGACGCACCGGACGTCGCGCCGATCCTGCCGGTGGACCGCGGCCCGAC
>JASHQA010000225.1 GCA_030037785.1 Streptosporangiaceae bacterium | reverse complement strand
GCGGCGGTGCGGGTCGGCGGCCCCGGAGCCGCAGCGCGGCTGTCCCGCGCCACGCAGCGGCGCCGACGGCGACCGCCGCACAGGCCACCGCGAGGTCGAGCAGTCGGCCCGAGCGCATGCCGTTCCCGGTGCCGAGGCTGTGCGCGAGCGCGGCCGGCCAGCACGCGTAGGCGAGCCAGTGCACGCTGCGCCAGACCCGGAAGCTGAGGTGCCGTCGCAGCAGGCTCGTCGCCACCAGGGCAACGGTCAGGTCCGAGGCCACGACGCCGGCGGCCAGCCAGCCGCGCGCGTAACCGGAGGCGAACGGCACGACGGCACCCGCGATCCCGATGCGCGTATACGGTCCAGCGACGGCGGTCGCGATGTGCAGCACGAGGAAGGCGAGCGCCAGCAGCGACGTATATCGGTGCAGGCTGAGGCCCGCAAACCTGGGCAGGCCGGGGAGCCGGGTCCGGCGGTCCACCAGGATGCCAAGCACGACCACTGCAGTCAGCAGCACCATGCTGATCACGCCGGCCGCCGCGCTGGCGGTTCCCCACGTGGGCATCGGGCTGCGCTATCGACGGCGGACGGCCGGTGCCGTCCGGTCGTTAGGTGGTGCCGGACACGCTGACGTTGTAGACATACGCCTGGTAGGTACCCGCGTTATCCGGGGGCAGCGCAGTGAACCAGAGCAGCACGTACCGCGCGGTCACGGGCGTGCCTGGCTGCAGGGTAAGAGTCCCGCCGGGGTTCGACGCCTGTGCGACCACCGGCATGCTGGCGAGCGCGGGGGTATTTCCGGCCCGTAGCTGCACGGTACCTCCCGGCGCCGGTCCGAGCAGGACCTGGATCGAGGAGAGGGTGACACTCGTGCCCATGTCCAGCAGCAGGCCCGTGCCCTGCTGGCCGTTGAGGGTGGCCGCGGCGTACCAGTCGGTCTGCCACGCGGTGCTGTCACTACCGTCGATCGCGAGCGGCGCGAGCGACGGGTTGTCGCCCTGACTCGGGCCCGCCGGGCCGAACGCCACGGCGCTCGCGACCGGCAGTGGTGTGGGCGCCGGGCTCGGCGCGGTGGTCGGGGAGTTGCGTGGCGCCGTGCTGTGGTGCGCGCTGCTGGCTTGCGGGTGGTGGCGCGACCTGGCCGGGGACGGCGCGGTGCCGCCGGCGGCGAGCAGGTAGGCGACGCCCGCGATGACGGCCAGCACAACCAGCGCCAGCGCGGCGCGCCGCACCGGCAGTCGCCTGGTGCCCTGGAGCTGCAGCGGCATCGCTGGCCGGAACGCCTCGGCCGCAGAGATCCCGCCGGGCAGCCAGCCGCTGCGGCCGTGCCCGTTTGCGGCCAGGCGGGCGGTCGAGTCGGCCCCGTCGGAGGGCTCTGGGCTGCCTCGCTCCGGCTCACGCTCCAGCGTGTGCAACCACGGGCCGGCGGCGCGGTGCCCGCTCGGCCCGTCAGGTGGTGGCGGCGGTGAGTGGGCACTGTCGTACTGCTCGATGAGCGGGACCGGGTCTGTCCCTACCACCCGCGCTATCGCCCGGATGTGGCCGCGGGCGTAGAAGTCACCGCCGCACACGTCATAGTCGTCACGTTCGATAGCGCGGATGATCGTCGCTCTTATGCGGGTGCGCTCGCTCACTTGGTCTACGGTCAGCCCGGCCTCGCTGCGCGCCTCTGCGAGCGCCCCGCCGATGCCCACGTCTCACCTCCGGGTGAGGACTCCGGGATCCGGTTTCGCTGGAATTCCGGCTATTGCCAGTATGACCCCGGCTCAGCCCGGCCCGGCAGGCGCCAGACAGCCAATTTGCGTCGGCGTTTGCCGTCCCGCTCCGTCCTCGTGGCGTGTGCGCCCAGCGCAGTTGGGGTCGCGATGCGCCAGCGCGGACGTATGATCCCGGTAGGCGTGACGAGGGTGGGCAGCGAGCGTCACATTCGGTAGACAGGGGAGCAGCCTTCCATGGGACTTCTGAACGAGGCTCGCCGCGAGTTCATCGCCGCGCCTGACTCGGCGAAGGGTCAGATCGTCTACAAGTGGCCGGATATCAACATCCGCAAGTTCGCCAGGGCGATCGTAGAACCCGACGCCACCGCCGTGTTCATGAGCCAGGGCCAGGTCATGGGCGTGCTCCTGCCCGGCCAGCACACGCTCGACGCACGTGAGCTGCCGTTCCTCGGCATGTTCGTCGACTGGGCGACCGGCGGCAACGCCTTCCGGGCCGAGATCTACTTCGTGGGGACGCGCGAGTTCCCCAACAACAGGTTCGGGGGCCGCCTGGACGAGGTGCAGGACCCCCAGACCGGCCTGATCGTCACGCTGCGCACATTCGGCGAGTACTCGCTGCGGGTCACCGATCCGACGAAGCTGATCCTTAACCTCGTCGGCACCGTGGACGTGACGGACAACCAGGCCGTCACCGGCTGGGTAACCCAGCAGCTGCTGAAGGTCGCCCGCACCACCGTGACGACCCAGCTGATGTCGGGCGCCTGGCCGATCCTCGGGCTGTCCATGCACAGCCCGGAGATCGAGACACAATCGCTGGACGCCGCCAACCACGAGCTCACCGATTACGGGATCAGCCTGACCCGGCTGGGCAACGTCGACGTCAACCTCGACGACGACGACAACGCACGGCTGAAGAAGCTGGCGGGGGACACCGCGTACAGTCGGCTGGCTGGCGGCTTCCTGCAGGCCGCCCAAGCCGAGGCGCTCCAGGGCGCGGGCCAGGGCATGGCGCAGGGCGGCGGCGCAGTCACCCCGATGTTCCTCGGCGCTGGCCTCGGGATGGCCGGCCAGATGATGCAGGCGCCGACCCAGGCGCCCTACAACCCGCCGCCGCCCGGGCCGGGCTTCGCCGGCGGCGGCCAGGGTTACGCCCAGCAGGCAGCGGCTCCGGCGCAGCCAGCGGCCCCGGCGCAGCCTGCGGCCCCGGCACCGGCCGCGCCGACGCTGGCGTGCGCCAACTGCAACGCTGCGGTGCCGGTCGGCGCCAAGTTCTGCGCCGAGTGTGGCACCCCGACGCAGAAGCACTGCACGAACTGCAACGCGTCACTGAACCCGACGGCCAAGTTCTGCGCGGAGTGTGGAACACCGGCCGGCGGCTCGCCCGCGGCACCGTCTACGTAACCTCGCGGCACCAGCCCGTCGTTCCGGTACCATCTGAGCCACTATTCACCCGGTGTGTCGGCAGGCACGCCCCCCGCTGCACGGACCAGCCCTCGAGCAGAAAGGCCTGCCCGGATGGACAGGATCGAATGTCAGTGGTGTAAGGCGCAGAACCCGCCGGACCGGACCAGCTGCGTGACCTGCGGCGCGCCGCTTGACCAGCGCAATGTGGTGTCGGACTCCGGCTGGACCGAGGCGCCGCGACTGCGGGATATGACAGAGTTCCGGTTCTCGAACTCGACCTGTCAGATCGAGGGTGAGATCGTCCCGGTGGCCGAGCTCGCGCTGGCCCAGGGCGACTCGGTGTTCTTCGAGCATCACGTCTTGCTGTGGAAGGAACACCAGGTCCCGCTGTCGGCACTGAACGTGGCGGGCGGGGCGCGTCGGATGGTCGGCGGCATGCCGCACATCCTGAGCGTGGCGCACGGTCCGGGCCGGGTGGCGCTCTCCAGAGATGCGAGCGGCGAGGTGGTGGTGCTGCCGATCCACCCGTCGCACGAGATCGACGTCCGCGAGCACGCGTTCCTGGCTGGAACGCACTCGCTCAACTACTCGTTCGTGCGGATCAAGGGCCTGGTCAACGTGCTGCACGGGGGCAGCGGCATGTACATGGACCGGTTCGTCACCGGCGGCGAACAGGGGCTGCTCCTGCTGCACGGATACGGCAACGTCTTCCAGAAGACGCTGCAGCCCGGCGAGAAGATCCTCGTCGAGCCTGGCGGTTTCCTGTATAAGGACTCCTCGGTGCAGATGAACACCGTGCCGCAGCGGTTCAAGACCGGCATGCTCGGCAGCCACACCATGTACCTGGCCGAGATGACCGGGCCGGGCCGGGTCGGCGTCCAGTCCATGTACGTGCACCACGGCACCGAGTAGGGCAGGCAGATGTCGACGTCGTCCTACACCTGCCCGTACTGCCGCCTGCAGAGCGAGGGGTCCGGCAGCACCTGTCCGCACTGCGGCGCCCCCACGGACGTGCGGGTCCGCGTCACCGACTCCGGCTGGGCAGAGCAGCCGCCCATCAGGGACATGGCGCGGATCCACTTCAGCCGGTCGACGTGCCAGATCAGCGGCAAGTACGTGCCGGTTGCCGAGATGCAGCTTGACCCGTCGGACTCGGTCTACTTCTCCCACCACACGCTGCTGCACTCTGATCCGGGCGTGCGGCTGGACATGATGAAGATGGCCGGCGGCTGGAACCGGATGCTCGCGGGCATGCCACTGATCATGATGACCGCCGGCGGTCCTGGCCACGTCGCGCTGAGTGCCGACGAGCCCGGCGAGACCTTCGCGGTGCCGCTGCCAGAAAACCATGCGATCGACGTGGTCGAGCACCGCTTCCTGGTCGCGACCAGCAACGTCGGCTACCAGTGGGAGAATTCCGGCATCTGGTACGTCACCAGGAACGGCGACGACCAGGAGTTCCACTATCCGCTCGGCCAGACGATGGACAGGTTCTTCGCCCAGGGTGGTCCCGGCCTGCTGCTCCTGCACGCGCCCGGCAACACCTTCATCCGCGACCTGCGGCAGGGCGAGCGAATCCTGGTCCAGCCGGGCGGGCTGATCTGGAAGGACCGCACGGTGCGGATGTACCTGCACTTCGAGTACCCGCGTGGCCAGTACTGGTTCAGCTCGGCTCGGTGGCAGGCCAAGTCGATCTGGCTCGTG
>JASHQA010000224.1 GCA_030037785.1 Streptosporangiaceae bacterium | reverse complement strand
TGTTCCAGGGCCTGGAGCGCGTCGTGCCCAGCTACTCGACTGCGCTGCAGGGTTCGGCCGGCGTCCGAAGTCAGCTCAACTCGCTCGCCGGCGAACGGGCTACGTCGCTGACCAAGTGCAACCCGAATGCCACTGGGCTGGTGGACTGCGGGCCGGCTCCGCAGTTCAAGGGCATCACCGCCTGGCTGAACACTCCTGGCGGTAAGCCGCTGACAATGGCCGAGCTGCGCGGCAAGGTCGTGCTAGTCGACTTCTGGACCTACTCGTGCATCAACTGCCAGCGCACGCTGCCGCACGTCGAGGCCTGGTACCGGGACTATGCCAAGGACGGGTTCGTGGTGGTCGGCGTGCACACCCCGGAGTTCGCGTTCGAGCACGTGGTCTCGAACGTCCGGACCGAGGCGGCCGCCTTCGGCGTGCGTTACCCGGTAGCGATCGACGACAACTACGACACCTGGAATGCCTACGACAACGAGTACTGGCCTGCCGACTACCTCATCGACGCTCAGGGCGTCGTGCGGCATGTCCACTTCGGCGAGGGCGACTACTCGACGACCGAGGCGCTGATCCGCGAGCTGCTCGTGGACGCGCATCCCGGCCTGCGGCTGCCGCCGCCCACGAACGTGCCCAACCTCACGCCGACCGGCGAGATGAACCCGGAAACTTACGTCGGTTACGACCGGCTGCAGTACCTGGTGCCGAGTGACACCGTCGCAGAGAACGCGGCCGCCGTGTACCACTTCCCGGCTTCGCTCCCGCTGGGAGGCATGGGGCTGTCAGGGACGTGGACCGAGCACGCCGAAGAGGCGACCGCGGGTCCCGGCGCCCAGCTGGAGCTCGCCTTCCTCGCCAAGGACGTGTACCTCGTGCTCGGCGGCAGCGGCACCATCCAGGAGAGCATCAACGGCCGACATACCGAGACGATCAAGGTCGGCGGCGTGCCAGGGCTCTACACGCTGTACCAGGCCGGTGCCACCAGCACCGGCACGCTGCTGCTGAGCGTCTCGCCAGGTGTGCAGGCTTACGACTTCACGTTCGGTTAGCTTGCGGGTGGCCCGGGCCACGTCGAGCGCGGTGGCTGGCAGCGATCGATCAGTTTCGAAGAAGCCACCGACGCGGCGGGTTCCTACCATGGGTCGTGCCGTCACGATTCCTAAGGGAGGGAACCTGCAATGGCTGACCCGAAGAAGTCTGCCAAGAGCACCACCGGCCGGAACAAGACGTACGGGGGATTCACGGCGGAGGAACGGGCCGCGATGAAGGATCGCGCCCAGGAGCTGACGACGGCGGGACGCCGTGGGTCGCGCGCGGCCAAGACTGACGGGGAGAGCGAGGTGCTCGCGAAGATCGCTGAGATGCCTGTGTCGGATCGAGCCATGGCCGAGCGGCTCCACGCCATCATCAAGGCCAGCGCGCCCGACCTCACGCCGAGAACCTGGTACGGGATGCCTGCTTACGCGAAGGACGGCAACGTCGTCTGCTTCTTCCGCAGCGCGCAGAAGTTCAAGACGAGGTACGCGACGCTCGGGTTCAGTGACAAGGCCAACCTCGACGAAGGGACCATGTGGCCCACCGATTTCGCGCTGACCAAGCTGACCGCTGCTGACGAGGCGAGGATCGGCGCGCTCGTGCAGCGGGCGGTGGGCTGAGGACTGGGGGCTGAGGACCCGGCGAGCGCCTGGTCCGGCCGGGGGCCTGGATCAGCTAGCCAGCGATCAGGCTAGAGCGGGCGCCGCCCGGCGGCCCAGTCGATGCCGCGGCGGATCAGCTCCTGGTAAAGCGGCATGGGCCACGGGCCGCGGCGATCCGGGGCGTCGGGCATGCCGGGCCGGGGAACGTCGAAGGCCCGATTGCAGTGACCGAGTGCCAGGTACAGGACACCGCCGTCGCCGACGCGGTGGCGGTACATCAGCGGCCGCACGGCCTCGGGAAACGACTGCGACATCGCCTCGCCGCCCCAGCGAGTCTCGAGCAGCACGTCGAAGTCCGCGTGCTGCTCGATGACGTAGAGCTCATCGTCAACCTCGAACGTCGGGTCGATGCCCGTCAGCAGCGGATCGGCGGGGCTCGAGACCGTCACCGTGTAGCGCGTGTAGGGCGGGTGCGCGATGAACCGGCTGCCGAGGATCTTGGGCAGATGCGGGTTGTCCCGGACCGAGTTGCTGCTGTGCAGGGCGAACCAGCGCCCGCCGCGCTCAAGGTAGCGACGAAGCGCCTGGCATTGCGCCTCCGCGACCGGCACCTGCGAGGTGTACGTCACCAGCAGGTCGCCCGCCTCGAGCGTCGTTCCCGCGTCGTAGTTGTTATAGACGTCTGCCCGGATGTCACCAGCGGTGTACAACACATCCAGCAATGCACGGCGAGCAAAGTCGAAATCGTGGTTCCGGGCGGGACTTCCGCAGACCACGTTGGCCAGCAGCGGCTTGCTCATGGCGTCGAGATCACTCCGTCCGACGGCGACATAGAGCCGAGGTTACAGCAGACGCCGAGACCACAAGATCTCTCATTCAAGACGAAGGGTACAGAAAAGTTATCTCCGGTAAGCCGACTTCGTGCGACAATTAACTCGCTCCTCCTACTGATGACTTTAAGGACACTAGTCCCATAAGTCACAGTTTTTCGTCTGTCAACCCGCCGGCAACGTCAGGAGTGTGTCCCCGCATGTCTGTTTCTATTCGCCCACGCCTCTGGGCCGGACTGGCTGCGGGGGTGCTGGCCGTCGGCGCGACTGCCGCCGCAGCCGCCGGCTCCGCGCAGGCCTCGTCCACCCCAGGGCCGAACACCCCCCAGCCCGTACCCACCGGGGTCCTCGCATCGGCGCTGCCCGGCGCGTCCGCGTTCGCCGACACCCCGCCGAATACCCCGGAGCAGGTCTCCTTCATCCTGAAGGAGCGCAACCTCTCCCAGCTCGAGTCGGCCGTTACCAGCGGCCTCACCAGCTTCAATTCCGTCAGCCAGTTCGCGAGCAGCTACGGTCAGACCTCAGCCGTGATCTCCGCGCTGACGGGCTACCTGGCGTCGTACGGCATCACGACGACGGTCTACCCGGGCGACGTGGACGTGTCGGCGTCGGGCACGGCCCAGGAGTTCAACAAGGCCCTGTCCGTCACGCAGCAGAATTACCACGTCCCGGCGCAGCACGGGGCGCACGGCACCACGGTCCCCGCCCAGACGGTCTACAGCGCCACCGCCGCGCCGGAACTGCCGTCCAGCATCGCGCAGTACGTGCTCGCGATCCTCGGGCTGACCAACTACGCCCCCTTCGTCAGCAACGCCGTGCACGTGAACACCGCGGTCACCGCGACGCCGTCGGCCTCCTCGGGGGACCAGCCTGGCGACTACCTGCCGTCTGACTTCGCGGCCACCTACGGGCTCGACCCGCTGTACCGGAGCGCCAATGGATCCGGGGAGACGATCGGGATTGTCACCCTCGCTGCGCTCGACCCGGGCGCGCCGCAGTACTTCTGGCGGCACGTCGCGAACGTGCCGAACACCGGCCGGACGGTCACCGTCGACAACGTCGACGGCGGGCCGGGCGCGCCGAGCGACGCGGCTGGCACTGGCGAGACCGACCTGGACGTGGAGCAGTCCGGCGGCGTTGCGCCAGGCGCGAACGTGATTGTCTACCAGGCACCCAACACCGACCCAGGGTTCATCGACGCGTTCTTCACCGCGGCCAGTCAGAACACCGCTGACACGCTGTCGACGAGCTGGGGCGAGTCCGAGACCATCGTCGCCGGGTCGGTCGCTGCGGGCACCGAGACGGCAGCCTACGAGTCCGCGTTCGACGAGGCGTTCCTGGAACTGGACGACCAGGGCCAGTCGGTCTTCGACGCCGCCGGTGACGCCGGCGCTTACGACGCCTCCGACGACATCGGGACCACCAACCTGGCCGTCGACACCCCGGCAGATAGCCCGTACGCCACCGCGGCGGGCGGCACCACCCTGCCGTGGAGCGGCCTGCTCACTGGCCCCGACGGATCCGTCACCGTGACCGTCCCGAACCAGCGCGCCTGGGGCTGGGACTACCTGTGGCAGCCGGTCGCGACCATCACGGACACGCCGTATGACGATGTCGCGACGGCGAACGTCGTCGGCGGCGGCGGCGGGTTCAGCGTCGTCGAGCCCGAGCCGTCATACCAGACTCTGGTGTCGGGTACCTCGGATTACCGCGCAGTCCAGTACCTGACTCCGACCGACTACCAGGCGGTCGAGCCCGACTTCGTCGAGCCGACCGAGTGGCACGTCAATTCCCCCGTGCCCGTCGTGTCCGGAGCCGGGTCTGGCCGGGCGGTGCCCGACGTGTCGGCGGACGCTGACCCGTATACCGGATACCTCCTGTACGAGCCGTCGGCCGTTCCTGCTGGCGGTACGGCACTCGAGGGCGGCTGGGGCGGTACGAGCTTCACCTCGCCGCAGTTCAACGGCGCGACCGCGGTCATCGACTCCTACCTGGGCCACCGGATCGGGCTCTGGAACCCGAACCTGTACGCCTTCGCTGCGGGTCCTGACAGCCCGGTCACGCCGCTCAACCAGGTGGGCACCGGCAACGACAACATCTTCTACACCGGCAACCCTGGCCAGCTGTACAACGAGGCGACTGGACTAGGCGTCCCGAACCTGGCCAAGTTCGCCAGTGACCTGGCGGCCCTGGGATAGGCGCGCACCGCGGTACCGGCCCGTCCCGTCACCGCACGGGACGGGCCGGCGCCTGCCGGTCGGCTTGCGGTCGGCACGCGCCCGGCCTGCCAGCTTCCTGCTACTGGGCCGCGGCCTCATTGCGGTCAGCGATTTTCACGCCGTGCTGGGCGACAATCCGCCAGCCCTCGGGCCGGCGAACCCAGACCTGCAGCACGTCGAGGAGCGCGCCGTAGTGGGAGTCGCCGCGGAACGGCTCGGCGTACCGATAGACCGAGTTCCCCGACAACAGCGCGACGTCGCCGAAGCTGCGAACCGCGAGGTGCTCGTGTTCCACCGCCCGCCGACGAGCCTTGATACCGGCGATCCAGGACAGCTTGTCCTCGGTCTTGCCGTTGGAGTGCGTGTACCGGAAGTCGTCGGCGACGATCTCGCCGAGTGCCACCCAGTCCGCCGCGGCGATGGCCGCGCAGCGACGGTCCTCCGCAGCGAGCACCTCTGTCGTCACGTCATCAGTCACGTCACGTCACACCTTCCGCATCGAGCGCCCTGCCCTGCTGACCGATCCGCGGCTCGCCACGAACCCGGCGGGGTCACGCCGGCGCCGGGGAGAGCGTGGGCTCGAGCAGCACCTTCACCGCGCCGGTGTGGCGCGCGTTCTTCACCGCGAGTACCGCGTCTGGCCAGCGCTCCAGCGGAAACCGGTGCGTGATGACGGGCGTCAGGTCCAGGCCGGCGGCGACGAAGTCAAAGTAGTGCTCCATGGCGTGCTTGGCCACGCCGCCGACCTCCTCGACGCCGAAGCCGTTCGAACCCACGACGCGCACCTCCTTGAAGTACAGCGGCGTCCACTCGAATCGCTTCGGCGGCTCGACCCCGGAGACCACGAGTGTCCCGCCGGTGGCAACCAGCCGGAGCGAGGTCTCCACGGTCTGCACCGAGCCGATCGTGTCGTACACCACGGCCGGGCCGTCTTGCAGCCAGTCCCGGCCGCTCCATGGCCGCAGCGGCGTGCCGTCGCACCGGCTGGCGACCTGCCCGACGAGCTCCTCGGGCGCCGAGGACAGCACCGCGTGCGCGCCGAGCCGGGACGCGAGCGCGGACCGGGCGCCGGAGCGGGTCGCCGCCCACACCGGCACGTCCGGATACAGGTGGCGAAGCAGCACGATCGCCGCGAACGCCAGCGTCCCCGAGCCGTACACCAGCACCGGCCGTCCGTCCCCCGGCGGCGGCGCGAGCAAAATCGACCGCAGCGAAACGGAGACCGGGTCGGCCAGCACCGCCGCCTCGTCGGAGACGCCAGCCGGGATCGCGAACAGCTGCGAGGCGTGCGCGGCGAATCGCTCCGCGTGCGCGCCGCCGGCGGCGGCGCAGTTACCGAGGTGAATCGAGACCGGCAGGTGGCCAGCGCGGAACATGCGGCACCACGGGTAGCGTCCCTGCTGGCACGCCGGACACGGCGGGTGGATGCCGCGCGGCCCGCACGACAGCCACGGGTTGAGCACGACGCGCTCGCCGGTGTCGGTGCGCCGCCCGACCGCCTCGTGGCCGAGCACGTGCGGGAACGACACGAGCGCTGTCAGCGGGTTGTCGCGCCGGCCGTTGAGCAGGATCTGCTTCACATCCGAGCCGCACAGCCCGGAAAAGGTCGTCGACACCGACACCCAGTCGGGCGCCGGAAGCGCCGGCTCCGCGACATCGGCGAGCTGGACCGGGGCGAACCTGGACACGTACGCCCGTCGGCTGACCCGGCCGCCGACCGTCGCGGCCGCCTCGCGCGCCAGGCTGTGCCGGAACACCAGTGCCTTCACGTCGCCTCCCTGTGCGCCGGCCCGGCGAGGTGGCGAGCGCGGCGAGTCTGGCCGACCCGTCAGCCGGGCAGCCACTCGATATAGAAGATGGCCAGGCCGAGCGCGATGCACAAGCTGCAGATCAGCCAGAATCTGATGACGATGGTGGTCTCCGCCCAGCCCAGCAGCTCGAAGTGATGCTGCAGCGGGGCCATCCGGAACACCCGGCGGCGGGTCATCTTGAAGAATCCGACCTGGATGATGACCGAGGCCGCGATGATCACGAAGAGCCCGCCGAGCACGAACAGCAGCAACTGGGTCTTCGTGCAGACCGCCAGCCCGGCGACCACACCGCCGAGGGCGAGCGAACCGGTGTCGCCCATGAAGATCTTGGCAGGTGGGGCGTTCCACCACAGGAACCCCAGGCACGCGCCGAGCGCGGCAGCGGCGACGACCGCCAGGTCGAGTGGGCTGGCGATCGCGTAGCAGTGCGCCAGGATCGGCCCGCTCGTGCAGTCGTTGCGTAGCTGCCAGTTGGCGATCAGCACGTACGCGGCCAGCACGAGGATGGCCGCGCCGGTGGCCAGCCCGTCCAGCCCGTCGGTCAGGTTCACGCCGTTCGACGCCGCCGCGACCATGATCACGATCCAGACCACGAACGGCAGGGTGCCCAGCGTCGGCCCGATGTCGCGCAGCAGCGACAGGGACGGGTCGGCCGGCGTGAGGTCGAACCTGTCCGGGAACCGCAGCACCAGGTAGCCGAACACCGCGCCGACCACGATCTGGCCCGCTAGCTTGGCCCCGCTGCGCAGGCCGAGGCTCCGGTTCTTGTAGATCTTGATGAAGTCGTCGACGAAGCCGACGAGCCCGAGCCCGGTCATCAGCAGCAGCACGAGGAGACCGGCGGCCGAGGTCTGGTCGTGGGTCAGCCAGTGGGCGGCGAAGTAGCCAGCGACCGCGGCCACGACGATCACCGTTCCCCCCATCGTGGGGGTGCCACGCTTCGTCTGATGCGCCTGCGGTCCGTCGTCGCGTATGAGCTGTCCGTATCCCCGCCGCCGGAACACGCGGATCGCGACCGGGGTGCCGAGGAGGGAGATCGCGAGGGCGACGAACGCCGCCACGAGGATGGTCTTCACGGCGTCAGCCGCCTGGGGTGGGCCGCGGGGGTCACGCGGTCGGACGCCTGCACCCGTCCATCATGCCGTCTCGACCCGGCTGATCGGGCCAGTCGCGCGGACGCGCCGCGCCGGTGCGCACCGTGCCAGCGCCGACCCCGAAGACCCTAAACCCGCAATTACGGGAACGCGCCCGCCCCGCCCTGATCACCATGGTCCGGCCGGCGCCGCGCGGGCCGGGCCAGGGCCGGGTTTGCGGCACTAGCGTGGGGCAGGTGAGCGGATCAGGTACGAGCCAGGCGGCGGCCGGGGCGCTGGCGGCTGCCATCCAGGCCGGCCTGGCGGGCGCGGGCGTCCCGGCGCTCACGGCGGGCGTGCAGCGGCTCATGACCGGCTACCAGTCGGGTGCGGGCCCCGCCGCGCCGGC
>JASHQA010000022.1 GCA_030037785.1 Streptosporangiaceae bacterium | reverse complement strand
GTCCATCGTTGCGCTCCGGTGCGCCTGCTCGGACACGCGCCACAGCTGGCGCTCTGCTGCGTGCAATGCGGCCGACAGCGCGGTCGCGTCCGCGGCTGGGAACAACGGCGCGCAGATAGACGCCCACATCTCCGCGAGATCTATGGAGTGCCACGGGGTCAGGGTGCCACCCCAGTCGAAGATCACCGCGTCTACTGCCACGACCCGATCCTAAGGGCGCCGTGCGCGCTGAGCCGCCTTGCTGCGGGCGTCGCTGGCGTGTCAGGCCCGAAGCGCCCGCGCGGTCGCGATACGATCTTCACCGCCTCGCGCTACCGGTGGCCGGCGGTAACCAGCCGCGAGCGGCCTGGGAGAATGGTGCCCAGGCGTTCGGCGGGTGGAAGCCGGGCCGGAAAGGTCTTGGTGCAATGGCGGACCGAAGCGGGGCGGTCGAGGAAACTCGCGGTGCGGTGGCCGTGCGGGACACCGACGTGAATGGCACTGTTACGAGTGGCACCGTTACCGACGGCACAGTTACGGAGGGCACCGTCGCGAAGAGCGAGTCCGCGAAGAGCGATCCCAACGCCCTCGTTGCGCAGATCGAGCACACCCGTGAGGATCTGGCGCGGACCATCGACGCCCTGGCCAACCGGGTCAGCCCGGCGGGCAACGTACGGATGCTGCGGAGCAAGGTGCGGGAGCAGCTAGCCAGGCGCGAGGTTCAGGCGGGCGCGGCGGCCGCCGGTGCGGTGGTCATCGGGCTGACCGTGCTCGGCATCTGGGCGCGCCGCCGTCGGCACGGCTAGCGCAGGCACGGCTGGCGCAGGGCCGTCTCACGCGAAGGCCGCTCGGCGTCACGCACCGTCCTTGGTGAGCACCGTGTACTCGGCGGGGGACAGCAGCCCAGGCGGCGGCTCCGCGCCGGTGTCGTCTAGTTGCACCTTGAACAGCCAGCCCGCTCCGTAGGGGTCGGAGTTGACCAGGCCAGGGTCGTCCTCGATCTCCGGGTTGACCTCGGTGACCTCGCCGTCAACGGGGGAGTACAGGTCGCTGACCGACTTGGTCGACTCCACCTCGCCGCAGGGCTCGCCAGCGGCGACTCGGGCGCCGACGGCTGGCGCGGACACGTAGACCACGTCGCCAAGGGCACGCTGCGCGTAGTCGGTTATCCCCACCGAGGCCGTGACGCCGCTGATTGCAACCCATTCGTGCTCTGGCGTGTAGCGCAGCTCGTCGGGAACGGACATTTTCGCCTCTCTTGCCGGTTCTAGTCCTGCCGGTCTCTTGCCGGTTCCTGTCCTACCGGGTCGTGCTGCGACATCGGGAGCCGCCGGGCCGCCGGGCCGCCGTCAGGCCCGTCGGTAGAAGGGCAGTTCCACCAGTCTGGCCGGCTCGGCGCGGCCCCTGACATCGACCGCCATGTCTGTCGCTGCCTCGGCCGCGTCGGGCCGGACATAGGCCATCGCGATCGGGGCGCCGAGCGTGGGCGATGGCGCGCCGCTGGTGACGGTACCGCACTTGGTGCCATTCCAGAGCACGTCGTAGCCGTGCCTGGGCACCCGCCTCGACTCGCCGACCAGCCCCACCAGCCTGCGCTGGGGCGCGGCCGTGGCCCGGACGGCGAGCGCGGCGCGGCCGACGAAGTCGTCCGGCTTGTCGAACCTGACGACCCGGCCCAGACCCGCGTCGAACGGGCTCACGTCCCGGCTCAGCTCGTTGCCGTACAACGGCATGCCGGCCTCGAGCCGGAGCGTGTCGCGGGCGGCGAGGCCGGCGGGCAGCAGGCCGTGGCCGACGCCGGCGTCGCTGATGGCGGTCCACAATTCTGCCGCGTCGCCCGGCGCGGCGAAGATCTCGAACCCGTCCTCGCCGGTGTACCCGGTCCGCGCCAGCAATACCTGGCGGCCGGCGAGCAGCGCGGGGTAGCTGGCGTAGTACTTCAGCCCGTCCAGCTCGGCCGAGGCGAGCGGGGCCAGGATCGCCGCCGCCCTTGGGCCCTGAACCGCGATCAGGGCGTAGCCATCGGTTCGGTCGCGGACCATCGCGTCCCGCCCGGCGGCGCGCTCGGTCAGCGCTTCGGCGACGGCGGCTGTGTTGGCCGCGTTGGCCACGATGAGGTACTCGGCGGCACCGAGCCGGTAGACGATCAGGTCGTCTAGGACGCCCCCGTCCGGCGTGCAGATCATCGTGTACCGCGCGCGTCCCGGCTGCAGCGCTGACGGGGCGCCGGTCAGCGCGTAGTCGAGGGCGGCGGGAGCAGCTGGCCCGGTCACCGCGAGCTCACCCATGTGCGACAGGTCAAAGATCCCGGCGGCCGTTCGCACCGCGTTGTGCTCGGCCGTCTCGCTGCCGTAGCGCAGTGGCATCAGCCATCCGGCGAAGTCGGTGAGGCTGGCGCCGAGCTGCTCGTGCACGCTGGTCAGCGGCGTCCGGCGGGGAGCAGAAGTCGACGCCGGCCCGGCCGAAGGCGGCGGGGTGGCAGTCACGCTCAGGGAGCCTACCGGTCGCCACCACTGTGGCGTGGGCTGACCGGGCCCGGGATGCCGGTTCGAATCGTGATCCCTGCTGCCGGAGCGGGCAGACACTAGGGCAACGGCGCGTACCAACCGGGAGGTCGACATGAGCGTGCTGTCCGATGAGCAGATTTCCGAGCGGCTGGCCGGGCTCGCGGGCTGGACCAGGCAGGGCGACAGCATCGTGCACGTCGCGACGCTCGCCGACTTCAGGGCCGCCATCCTGTACGTGGGTGCGGTCGCCTACCTGGCGGAGTTCGCCAACCATCACCCCGACATCGGCATCGCCTGGAACAAGGTGACGTTGACGCTGTCGACGCACTCGGCCGGCGGCCTCACGGCCAATGACTTCGCCCTGGCCGAGCGGATCAGCCAGCTCACCTGACCGGTGGCGGCTGGCGGTCGCCGAGTCAGCGAGCGGGACTGGTCCGACGGGCCGCCCAGCCTCCGTCGGCGGGCAGCGCCGCGCCCCAACATCGTGCATAATTAGACACGAAGTGAAGGGGCTGCGATGGCACCAAAGCGTGCGGTCCGCGCTGTGACCTACAGCCGGATCAGCGAGACGGACGCGCCGGACGACGAGCACGGCGTGCAGAACCAGGCCGACGCGGCGGAGAAGCTGGTGGCTGAGCGCGACTGGGAGCTTGTGGCCCGGTACATCGACAACGACGTGCGGGCGTCGAAGGGCAAGAAGTCGGACGCGCAGTACCACCTGATGATGGCTGCCGCCAGCCGCCGCGAGTTCGAGAACGTCGTCGTCTTTCAGACGAGTCGCCTGTGGCGCAACCGCCGCGAGCGGGCTGACGGCATCGAGACATTGCGGCAGGCCGCTGTGTCGGTGATCGCCGTCAAGGGTCCGAGCCTCGATATGAGCCACGCGTACGGCAGGGCGATGGCTGGACTGCTTGGTGAATTCGACACCCTGGAGGCCGAAGTGAAGGCCGAGCGCCAGCAACTGGCCAACGCGGCCGCCGCGAAGGCAGGCCAGCGATTCAAGGGCGGGCCTCGGCCGTTCGGGTACGAGGCGGATCACGTGACAGTCGTGCCCGCCGAAGTCGTCGCGGTGCGCTTGGCAGCCGACCAGTTGCTCGGTGGCTGCACGATCGCCACCGTCTGCCGGATGTGGGACGGCCTGGAGCTGTCGCCGCCGCAGGGAGCGGGCCAGTGGCGCCCGAACAGCGTCAAGAAGATCCTTCGGAACCCGCGCATCGCTGGCCTGTCCGTGTATCGGGGCGAGATCGTCGGCACCGGCAACTGGACACCACTCCTGCCCGAGGCCACATGGCGAGCGATCGTCGCGCTGCTGGACGACCCAGGCCGCCGCAACCCGGCTGGCGCGAGGACCCTGCTCGGTGGCGTGGCCCGCTGCCGCTGCGGCAACGTCGTCAGCGCAAACCTCAGCGGGTCGGGCGCACGGATCTATCGTTGCCAGCCCTATACGAGAGGCGATCGGCCCGGGCCGCACGTCTCGATGAGGCTGGCCGCCGCGGACGACTACGTCGAGCGGGTCATCGCAGAGCGACTGTCCCGTCCCGACCTTGCGGAGCTGCTTACGCCACCCGCTCGTGCCGACACGGCCGAGCTGCGCGCCGAGGCAGCCGGCATCCGGGCCAGCCTCGACCGCGACGCCGTGGACGAGCTGCGCGGCGTGCTCACCCGCAGCCAGCTCGCGGCTCGCACCGAGTACGGCCGCAAGCGCTTGGCCGAGATCGACGCCAGCCTGGCCGAGGTCGGCCAGATGTCCGTGCTGGCGCCCTTCGCGGCTGTCCAGTCAGCGCGCGACGCCGGAGCCAGGCGCAAGCTCGCGGGCGACGTCTGGGCCGGGCTCGACCTGAGCCGCCAGCACGCGGTGATCCAGGCTCTATGCACAGTCACGCTGCTGCCGTCCCGGCCCGGTCCGCAGGACTTCGACCCCGGCACGGTGCGGATCGACTGGGCTACCAGCTGACATGGTTTCTACCAACTCTGACCTGCGCTTCTACAAGATGATCTTCGGCGTGTCGTGCCCTAAGTGAACTGGCCCAGCCCGTAGGCTTGGCGCACATGCACACGACAAGGAGCACAAGCGGGCGCTGACATTGGCCCTCTGGCGAGAGGGAAGCACGACCACCTGACGCACGGCTCACGCGGAGGCTCCACCTAGCGGGGGCTGTGGCTGCCCGACCACGACGACACACTGACCGGCGCTCTCCGAGCCGGGTGTTCGTCATGGGAGTGCCGTCGTGGCGCAATCCATTGCCCAGCAGGCTCGTGGCCGCCTCGCGGCTGCGTCGGTTATCGGTGATCCCGAGCTCGTCGCGCGGTGCCGCGCCGAGCTGCAGGCCGCCAAGCTCGAACAGCACATCCGCCAGGTGGTCGACGCCGCCCCGCCGCTGTCGCCAAGTCAGCGCGAGCGCTTGGCGCTGCTGCTCTGCCCCGGCCTCGATGCCGAGCGCAGTGAGCAGGGCACCGGGTGAGCCGGCCGCCCGACATAGCAGAACGCCGCCCACCGGGGAAAGTAGACGGCGCTCGCAACAGTGATGGCGCCAGCCTAGGGCACGACACCGACGTTCGGTGCGCAGCGGTCGCCGCGCGAGTCGCGGCCGTGGCGTCCTGACGCTGCCCGAGGGTCGCCGCTACTGCCAGTGGTGCGCCGACCGGCTGCCCAGCCATGTGCGGAAGCGTGCTCGCCGGGCCGCTGGCGGTGGGCCATGAGTCGGGTGAATCCGCGGTTGGTGTACTGGATCGCCGCGCTTCACCAGCAGCCGGGCCTGCACGCGACTCAACGCGACCTGCTGACCTACCTCGCCGTCAAGCGGCTCGACTACGGCACTGGCAGCGGCTACTGCTCGGTGCGATCGCTCGCAGAGGCCAAGGGTGTGCACGAGTCGACGGTCAAGCGGGCGCTCGACCTCGCGCAGCAGGCAGGGCTGCTGCGGCGAACCCGGCGCGGCCACCGGATCGCTGACGGCGTGGTGGCCGCGTCTGAGTGGCAGCTGATCTACCCGCCAACAGCGCAGCCTGACGACGTTGGGGAGCCAACAGCGCAGCCTGACGACGTTGGATCGAAGCCAACAGCGCAGGAGGGCACACCCAACAGCGCACTGGAGCAAAGCCAACAGCGCACTGGGGCACCCCTACAGAAGTTCTGTCAGGTAGTGATCCTTCAACAGGTAAAAACACCGGCGCTTCGCGCCGGGCCGGTGGCGCACGCGACCGCGCGTCGATCGGCGGTCGCTACGTCGGCGCGGTCGCCGAGGAGCTGATCGCCCGCCTCGACGCCAGCCCGCTCGAGCAGGCCACGATCACGAACATGATCGAGCACGGCGCGAATCCGCGGGCCGTCGAGAGCACGATCGCCGCCAAGCGCCGCGCCCGGTCGGCAGCGACCAAAGGCAGCCGCGCAACGGCCGGCGTCCTCCGGTGCAAGCCGCACAACCGGCCGCTGGCCGCCGACGGCTCGGGCTGCCAGCGCTGCGACCAGGACGCCGACGCCGAGGCGGGCGCGATCCAGGGCGGCTGGCCATGACTGGCTGCGACAGCGACAACCCATCGGCGCACAGCGCAGCCTGCCGAACCGGTCGCGGCCGGAGCTGCCGGTTCGGCCTGGTGCCGGTGCGCCTGCCACGCCGGGCCGCACCACGCCGCCGCGACCAAAGCCGACAGGACGCCGCGCGCGGCTCCTGCCAGCCGCGAGAAGTCAGTACCCGAGGAGGGCCACCTGTGGTCATGAGGAGTCGACCGGAGAGCCACGTCAGTCACACGAGCGGCCTGGTGCGACCCGGCCCGCCGATCGCCGAGCACGCCCGCTACGCCACCAAGCCCGGCAACTGCGGCCTGTGCCAGGAGGCGATCCACCGCGGGCAGCGCATCGCGGCGCTGCTCGGCTTGCACGCCTTCGCCGCTGTGCCAGCGGCGACCGCCTTCGAACGACGGACTGAGCGCCATGGCGTCAGGCTACGTGGGCGAGATCCTGCGGGCGAGACCAGCGAGAGCGCGTCGAACTGGCGAGCGAAAAAACTGCACAAACTGGGGCGTACCACCGGCTTCCGGGTGGCCGACATATAGGACGAAAATGGTTTAAAACGGACCACCCACACGGAACGGAGCACATCATGAGCCAGACACAGCCCCAGCAGCGGCGCACCCGGCGGCCAACGGCACAGCAGAAGCTGGACCGGGCGCACCAGGAGCACGAGGCCAGGAAGGCAGCGGAGCAGCCCAAGAGCGAGCCCAAGGCCAGGAAGCAGCCCATGGGCCAGAGCGGCCACAGGGCCAAGTTCGGACTCAGCGACAGCGACATGCTGGCGGCCATCCGGAGCTACACGAGCGAGCACGGCTGGGCGCTGGAGCACGTGGCGGACGAGGACATCCTCGGCATGATCGGCTGGGCGACCACCCTGGCGGGCGCGCTGGCCAAGATCCGGCCGGTGGCGGAGTGGCCGGCGGTCAGCGCGGCGGCCGACTGACTCACGTCCTGAGCGAGCGGCCCCTGGTGCGACAGCCAGGGCCGCTCGCGTGCGCCGAGCCATCCCGAGGGAGCGTGCGTGCGCGAGCGCGCGAGGAGCAGCGGCGCGCCACCCCGGCGGCAGCCGCGAGTGCAGGCAGCGAGCCCCCCTACCCCGGGCGACCGGAACCCCTTCCCGCGCGACCCAAACCATCCCGCGCAGGTCCCCCCGTGAGGCGGTCGCGAAACTTTCAGCGCAACGACTTCCAGGGCAAGAGAGAGCGCCGTGAGTAGCACTGGCACAGAGAGAAGCCGCAGGTCGCGGGCACATCGCCGCGGCGACCACCAGTGGTGCGACCCGGACCGGTGTGCTGCAGGTGGTGATGCCGGTCGCGCCCGCCATCGCCAGGCGCGCGACCGGCGAGCCGCACCACGGACAGAACCCGGCGTCGGCTGGAACCTGAAGCTAGGGCGCCAGCTGCGGCTGTCCGGCCAGCCCGAGCAACCGTGGCTGCCCGACCTGCGCGCAGCAGAACATCGCATCGGCGTCCTTCTGCCAGGGCTGCGGGCGCCAGCTGCCGAACTCGGCGGGCGAGGCGGCACAGGCTGCCGCGCAGGCGGCAACGTCGAGCAGCGGGCGCCAGCCCGACGACCTCGGACCGGCGGAGCGCGCCGCGTTCCTAGCCGAGTGGGACCGCGAGCAGGCGGAAAGTGACGCCCTGGCGGTGCCCGCACCGACCGGCGACAACCTGCGCGATCTCGCCCTGGCCGATGAGCACTTCGCGAGGGTCGATCAGGCTTGGGACACGCTGGACTTCGAGCTCCGGCGGGCGCGCATCGCTGCGGGCATGTTCCCCACCGATGTCGACCAGGCGGAGCTGCGCGAGCTGGAGCGCCGGACGGCGACGGCCTGGCGGTCACGCGAAGTCGCCCAGAGGCACCGCGACCGGTTGTTCAGGCGCGAGGGCCACCTAGCCGAGCCCGGCTTCGGCCTGCCGCCAGGCGACCGCGACTGGTACGGGGAGGCGCGCTGATGGGCTACCAGTCAACGGTCGTGAGCGTCGGCACCGACGCTACGGTGCTAACGCTCGCCCAGGGCGGCGTCGTGTTGCAGAACCTCGGCTCGGAGATCGTGTACGTCGGCGGGCCGGAGGTCACCGCCGACGAGACGAGCACGGGCGGGCTGCAACTGCCCGCCTCGGATACCACGGCGGTGACCATCCCGGCCGCGCAGATGCGCCGCGCCGACGACGCACTGTACGGCCGGACGGCGTCCGGCACGGCCAGTGTCGCGGTGCTGACGTGAGTCATCGCCGCCGGAGTTCCGCGCCGGTCACCGTTGCCGATCAGCTTGCCCGGCTGGCCGGTGGTTCCCGTAGCGAGCAGCTGGCGACGGCCGCCACGGTCGCGGCGCCGTCGGTGCCGTCAGTGCCGGCGTGACCGTGAGAGGGTCGCGTCCTGACTACGTAGCTGGCTGTTCCTGCTGCGCCGTGGCTGGCTCAGCAGGCACCGGCGTCTGGATAGGGATCGGAGACTCGGCGACGTCACTGCCGGGGAACTGTGCCCGGATAGCGGTACCGAGCCGGTTCTCCAGATCGGCCCACATCAGCGTCGACTCGGCATCGAGCTTCCCCGACATCCTGTAGACGGCGTAGTCGTCGCCATCGACGCGACGCTGTCCGGGGCTTAGCGCCGAGATCAGCAGGCTGGTATAGCTGTAGATCAGGTCGCGGAGTTCCGGGTCGAAGATCCGGACCCGCAGCCGGTTAATCGCTGTCACAAGTTCCGAGTGCTCGTCTGACCAGCCCCCAGGCATCGGGTCCCGGCCGTATCTGCGGGTCTTGGCGAAGACCTGGCTGTCCTGGCTCCGCATCCGGCCGGTCATCCGGTTGATCTTGTACAGGAGGTCGTGGATTTCAAGGAGGGTGTCGCGCTGGAAGGTCCGGGCGTCGTCGCCCTGGCGCTCGCGGAGGGCGGTTAGCTCGCGGCTGGCGG
>JASHQA010000021.1 GCA_030037785.1 Streptosporangiaceae bacterium | reverse complement strand
CTCTCCGCCTCCAGAGGCTGAAGCGAAGGGCTGCCGGGGAGCCAGGCGTCGGCGACCAGCACGGTCCCAGCCGACCGCTTCGGTTGTCAGGTACGGTCCATGTGTCCCACGCGCTCGTTTCGGGCACGTTTCCTCGCCGTTACGGGGGCCGCACAACGGCGCAGATAGCCCACGTGCGTGTTAAACCTTTGTTTCGGGCTGCGTGGGGTTACGGCTCCGGCTGCCCAGGGTTACTGCTCGCGCTGTCCGCGCAGCCAGACCGGGACCACGAGCACGCCGGCCACGACCGCCGCCGAGACCGCGACGACCCGCACGACCGCGGCGGTCGGTCCCGCGGGCAACGCCGGCCAGGCCGCGGCGCCGACCGCCAGGGCGAGCAGCGCGAGTCCGGCTATGATCAGCGGCAGCTGCGTCCTGAGCACGCTGGGGTGTGCCCTGGTCTCGACGAGGTGGACGGCGAACAGGTAGCCGAGCAGCGCCACGCCGAGCACGCCGGTGCGCCACGCCGGAGCCGGGTGCTGGACCGCCAGCAGGAGCACGGCGACGGTCAGGATTTCCGGCCACGGGATCGTCCTGGCGGCGACCGCGAGCAGCGCGATGGCCCGGTCCCGAGTTGAGCTGGCCGAGTCGTCGGCCAGCGGGTCGCCGCCGAGCGCGAGCTGAGCGAGACCGGCAATCCCCGCGACAGCCGCGCAGATGACGGCGATCCGCGCGGCCGCTCCGGGCCGGACTGGAAGCGCGGCCCAGCCAATCACCGCGGCGGTCAGCACGCCGAGCAGGGTCAGCGTCCGCGCGCGCGAGTAGCCTCGCGCGAGCTGTCGCGTGCCGCCGGTCACCGGTGCACCACCAGGGCCCGGCGCGCGTACGGCGCGAGCGGCTCGTCCAGGCTGCTTGTCCCGTCCCAGTGCACGACGGGCACGCCAATCTGGGTCAGCGAGAACCGGATCGCGTCCTGCTCGAGTCGCCACAGCCGGGCGGCCAGCGCCGACAGCGTGCTCCGGTCATGCTGCGGCTCGGCGTTCAGCACGTCGACGACGAGCACGGTGAAGCCGCGCTCGCGCAGGTCGCGCACCGCTTCGACGAGTCGGGTGTCGAGCAGCGGGCTGAAGACGATGATCAGCGCGCCGGGTGGCAGCGCTGCCCGCGGCAGCCGGGTGAGCGCCGCGGCCGGCTCCCAGCCCAACGGGCTGGACACGAGCATGTCGAGCAGGCGCTGGCAGTGCCGCTGGCCCTGACTTGGGCCGATCCAGCTCAGGTGGGTGCCGAAAATGATGAGCCCGACCCGGTCTCGCTGCGCGAGGTAGCGGGTCATCGCGCCGGCGGCGCCACGCAGCACCAGGTCAAGCGAGGTGGCACCCGGCGCGCCGACATCGGCGGTCGCATCGGCGATGATGACGGTGTTCTGGGTCCGCTCGGCTGCGAACGTGTTGAGGTGCAGCGTCCCGCGCCTGGTGGTGGCGGGCCAGTTGATTCGCCGCTGCCGGTCGCCGGGCACGAACTCGCGGACTCCGGCGAACTCAGACCCGTCGCCGACTGCCCTGGCCGGGTGCTCGCCGAGCCGACTCGGCAGCCTGCTCAGCACCACGCCGCTGGCGAGCTGCGCTGGCAGCGGCCTGGAGTCGACCTGAGGCAGCACCGAGCTGGCGGTACCTTCGGTCATCCGGTACGGGTCACGCAGCGTGACCAGCAGAGCGCCGACCTGTCGACGGCCCCAGCGCTGCGGCGCGAACGGCAGGCGCGCGGCCTGCTCGCCGCGCCTGACCGGCACCGGAGGCCCGGCGACGATGCCGTCGCCCGGCTGGATGCGAAGATCAGCCTCGAAGTCACCGGGCACGGCGACATCGACGATCACCGCGGCCTCGGTGCCCTCCACGAACTGCGACGCGGTCAGGGCAGTGCGGACACCGAGCTGGGCCGGGCGGTTCCGCTGGACCGTCGCGAGCAGCAGCAGCGCGGGCGCGGCGAGCCCCGCAAACTCCGGCCTGCCGGTGGCCACCGCGAGCGCCAGCCCGGTCAGCGCGAGGGTCAGCAGCCTGCGAGCGTGTGCCGACAAGCTCCAGTGGACCGCGAGCTGGCGGACCCTGCGCCGCGGTCGCTGCTCAGGCAATGCTTCGGGCCGGGTCGGTCTGCGGCGTCGGAACGCCGCCGAGCAGGTCCGCGACGACGTCATCCGACCGCACCTGCCGCACCCACAGCTCCGGGCGCAGCGTGATCCGGTGCGCGAGCGCTGGCACGGCGATGTTCTTGATGTCGTCCGGGACGACATAGTCACGGCCGCGCACCAGCGCCCGGGCCCGCGCCAGCTGCGTCAGGGCCAAGGCGCCGCGCGGGCTCGCTCCGACCTGAACCTGGGCGTTCGCTCGCGTCGCGCGCACCAGCGCGACCACGTAGTCCACCAGGTCGGGCGCGATCTCGACCTGCTCCAGCGCCGCTCGCATGCCGATGACCTCGGCTGCGCTCGTGACCGCCTGGAGCTGGGCCGCCTCGCGCCGTCTGTCGATCCGCCGGTGCAGCATGGTCACCTCGTCGTCGCTGCTGAGGTAGCCGAGCCGCAGCCGCATGAGGAACCTGTCGAGCTGGGCCTCGGGTAGCTCGTAGGTGCCCTCGTACTCGATCGGGTTGTCCGTCGCCAGCACGACGAACGGCTGCGGCAGCGGGCGCGTCACGCCGTCCATGCT
>JASHQA010000223.1 GCA_030037785.1 Streptosporangiaceae bacterium | reverse complement strand
ATCGCCGCCGCCCGCCGATCGATCCGCGAGCGCGACATCAGATTCGAGCGCGGCCCCGGCCGCGGGTGCGGCGCCCGCGCGCCCACCACGCGGGCGCGCGATGTCGCGCCGCGCGCTCAGGAACTGGCGAGTCAGGTCGCGGCTGCTGCTGCTGATCATCATCCCGACGCTCACGGCCGTCGTGCTCGGCGGTACCTACATCGCGGGATCGGTGGGAAACGCCCTCGGCGACCAGCGGGTCGAGACGCTGGCCAACCTCAGCTATGACGTCACTGGCCTCGCGGCCCACCTCGAGGACGAGCGCGACCAGACGATGGAGTACATCGGCGAGGGGCAAGCGGGCCGGCTCGGCACGCTCGACCACCAGCCAGGCCAGGGTGCGCCGCAGAACCTGGCGCTGGTCAAGCAGGAGCAAAGCCTCACCACCCCGTGGCTGAGCAAGGTCCGGACCGACAGCGCGGCCGTCGGGGCCGGCTACCCGGCCCAGGTGACGCAGGACGCCCAGAACATCGGCAACATCCTGCGGCTGCTCGACCCGCTGCGGACGGCCGCGACCACGACTGAGCTGCCCGCGGTCGACGTGATGAGCAGCTATACGGACATGATCGACGGCCTGCTTGCCATCGACAACAACATCGCGGGTGACAGTGGTGACGCGGAGTTGACCAGCGACGTCCGGGCGCTGAACCTGGTCTCGCTCATCGACGAGCAGGCATCCGAGCAGCGCGGTCTGCTGGCCTACGCGTTCGCGGTTGACGGGCAGATCGATCCCGCAGTACTCACCGACCTGCAGACGGCGCAGGCAGAAGAGAACGCGAACATCGCTGAGTACGACCGCGTCGCGACGGCACAGCAGGTGGCGCTCTTCCAGGACACCGTGCAGGGCAGCCTGGTCGACTTCGCCACCAGCTACGAGCAGCAGGCCATCAACTTCGGCGCGGAAGGCGTGCCCCTGAGCACGTCGGCGACGACGGCGAACCAGTGGTACGGCGCCATGACCACCGGCACGATAGGCGGCATCAGGGCCGTTGAGCAGGATCTGGTGAGCGCGACGGTCGCCAGGGCGCAAGCACTGCACCGGAGCGCGATCATCGGGGCATCGCTCATCGGTGGCGCCGTGCTGATCGTGCTGCTGATCGCCCTGCTGCTGACCACGGTCGTCGGGCGGACGATGGTCAGGCCGCTGCGGCGGCTGCGGTCGGGCGCGCTCGAGGTAGCCGGTGTTCGTCTCCCGGAGACGGTCCGTCGGATGAGCGAGTCTGACAGCACCAACGTGCCGATGGATGTCGAGGCGATCGACGTCGACTCGCTGGACGAGATCGGTGAGGTCGCCCGGGCCTTCGACCAGGTCCACCGGGAAGCGCTCCGGCTGGCTGCCAACGAGGCTGCGCTGCGCGGCAACGTCAACGCGATGTTCGTCAACCTGTCCCGGCGCAGCCAGTCACTCGTCGAGCGGCAGATCCGGCTCATCGACGACCTGGAACAGGGCGAGCAGGATGCGGACCGGCTGTCCAGCTTGTTCCAGATGGACCACCTCGCCACCCGAATGCGTCGCAACTCGGAGAACTTGCTGGTTCTGGCCGGACACGAGGCCACCAGGCGGTGGAACCAGCCTGTTGCCCTGGTCGACGTGTTGCGCGCGGCGGTATCCGAGATCGAGCAGTACGAGCGCGTCAAGCTCAACGTGCAGCCAGGCATCTCGGTGCGCGGCCACGCGGTCAATGACGTCGTTCACCTGCTCGCTGAGCTGGCCGAGAACGCTACCTCGTTTTCCTCGGCCGAAACGCCCGTGGCCGTCGCCGGCCACCTGCTGTCCAGCGGTGGTGTGCTGCTGGACATCACCGACCAGGGCGTTGGCATGGGTGCCGAGGAGATGGCTCACGCCAACTGGCGGCTCGACAATCCGCCGGTCGTTGACGTGGCGGTGTCACGGCGCATGGGCCTGTTCGTGGTCGCGCGGCTCGCTGCCCGCCATGGCATCAGGGTTCGGCTGCGGCCTGCCCCGGCCGGCGGGCTGACCGCGCTGGTCTGGCTGCCGGACGAGGTCATCAGCCATCAGGCCGACGTCAGCCCGCCGGGCACGCGCCGGTTCGAGCTGCCGGGGACAGCCGCCGCGACCGGGATGAGCCTGGCCGCAGCGCTGGCCGCTGGTCAGAACGGCGCCGGCGACGGCCAGCTGTCGCCGGCCGAGGAGGAAATCAACGCCGCGCGCACGCCAAGGTTCTCCGCGTTGCAGCCGGAGACGCGCGAGCTAGCGAGCGGCGGGCTGGCCAGCGAGTCGGCGATCGGACCCCGCCGCGTGCCAGGGGCGGGCCCGCATCCAGGCAGCGTCGGCCGGGGTGGCCCGGCCAGTACCACGCCGCTACCCGTGTTCGGGTCGCCGGCGGCCGAGGCGGACCTGGCTGCGGCAGCCGAGCAGGCTGACGCCGTTGCTGGCGCGCCGCCGGAGGGCGGCGCCTACGGTGGCCTGACGTCGGCGGCCGAGCCCGCCGACAGGTTCGGCGAGGCGCCGTCGGTGCTTCCGCGGCCGCTCGGGCCGCCGAGCGTGGTGGGGCAGCAGGGCTTCGGTGCGCACCAGAGTCCGTCAGGGAGCTTGGGGCTGGCTGGCTCTGGACCGCTTGACGGGTCGCCGAGCGGAGTGGTGGTGCCCACCGCCGAGCACGTGGCGACCGAGAATCGCCTGCCCATCTTCGAGGCCGTCGAGTCGGACTGGTTCCGCCGCGGGCGCGTCGGCGTCTCCGCCGGTGGTGGTCGAGGTGGCGTGACCGGGCTGGGCGACAGCTCAGGCCGCTATTCCGCGCCGGAGCCTGCGCCGGAGTCTGCGCCAGAGCCGGAGGCCATCTGGAGATCTTCCGCCGCGGACGAGGGCTGGGAAGCGGCGGCAGCCGCGAGTTCCCCCAGCACCGGCGGTACCACCGATGCGGGCCTGCCCAAGCGAGTGCCGCAGGCCAATCTCGTGCCCGGCACCGCGCCGCCCGAGGCAGTCGAGCCCGTTCCGGCCCGTTCGGCGGCGACGACGCGAGACCGGTTCGCCAGCTTCCAGCGCGGGGTCAGGGAAGGCCGAGCGGCCATCTCACGCGAGGAGGAAACGCCCGATGCGGACGGCGGTTCTCGATAGGGTGACACGATCTTGAATCGCCAGTCATGCTTAGGGTGAGAGCGCGGAACTGCCAGGTGGCAGCTCCGCGAGCAGTCACGGCGGCTTTGCGTCTTACAGGACCGGATGCGGGCCGCGAGAGGAAGGTGCGCTTGTGAGTCCGCTTGTACGTCCGGCCCAGGACCTGAACTGGCTGATCACGAACTTCGTCGAGCGGGTGCCCTCGG
Organism: Streptosporangiaceae bacterium; assembly: GCA_030037785.1. Classification (GTDB taxonomy): domain Bacteria; phylum Actinomycetota; class Actinomycetes; order Streptosporangiales; family Streptosporangiaceae; genus JAJYUU01. The sequence continues at coordinate 20,181 of JASHQA010000223.1, read as the reverse complement.
TGGCACACGCCATCGTGGTCTCCGCGGACGGTCTGCCGATGGCGTTCTCGCATGGCTTCCCGGCGGACCGGGTCGACCAGCTTGCGGCGGTGACATCGGGGCTGACGAGTCTCACGCAAGGCGCGGCGCGCGTCTTCGAGGGGGGCGCGGTAACCCAGACAGTCGTGGAGATGCAGCGTGGATTGCTGATCATCATGGCGATCAGCGACGGCTCGAGCCTGGCGGTGCTGGCCGCCGCCGACTGTGACATGGGCCTTGTCGCCTACGAGATGGCGCTGCTCGTGGAGCGAGTCGGAAGCGCGCTGACGCCCGAGGTCCGGTCTGGTCAGGTGGGCTGGGCGGAGGGCACCCGATAGTGACGGGAGGCTGCCGTGTTTGGCCGCGGTCACGATGACTGGGATACGGGCGAACGCCTGTACCCGGCCGATCGTGACGGCTTCGGCGGGTCAGACCTCGGGTACGCTCCGCCACCTCGGGATCCGTGGCTGCACGACTCCAATCCCCATACGATCGGTAACGAAGCCAGCTCACTGGTCCGGCCGTACGCAGTTACCGGCGGGCGCACGAAGCCTCGTTACCAGTTGCAAATCGAAGCGATGGTCGCTGCCTCGCACTACGAGGCGCGGGATCTGTCCGTGCTCAGCCCTGAGTGCCAGGCGATTCTCTCGTTCTGCCGCGACTGGCGGTCCGTCGCGGAAGTCTCGGCGGTTCTCCACATGCCGCTAGGCGTCGCCAGGGTTTTGATTGCCGACATGGCCATGGAAGGACTGGTCCGGGTACATCAGCTCGACCACGCGCAGGGCCGCCCGGACATTAACCTGCTCGAAAGGGTGCTCAGTGGACTTCGGAAGCTCTAAGGTCGCGGTGCCTCGCGCCGCCGAGAACGCGATGACATCGGTGAAGATCGTCGTCGCGGGTGGTTTCGGCGTCGGCAAGACCACCTTCGTGGGCTCGGTATCGGAGATCACGCCCCTCACCACCGAGGCTGTCATGACCACGGCGAGCGATGGCCTCGACGATCTCAGCCACACTCCCGACAAGACCACGACAACAGTGGCGATGGATTTCGGCCGGGTTACCCTCGATGCAGGCCTGATCCTCTACCTGTTTGGAACGCCGGGCCAGCATCGGTTCTGGTTCATGTGGGACGACCTGATCCAGGGCGCCATCGGGGCGGTCGTCCTGGTAGACACCCGTCGGCTGGCGGACTCGTTCCCCGCGGTGGACTACTTCGAGTCGGCCGGCCTGCCGTTCATCGTCGCGGTGAATGGGTTCAACGGCTACTTCCCACACGCGCTGCCCGACGTGCAGGAGGCGCTGTCCATCAGCCCGCGGGTGCCGATCATGCAGTGCGACGCGCGCGGGCGCAACTCCACCAAGGCCACGCTCATCGCGCTGGTCGAGCACGCCATGGAGATGCAACTCAGCGCCAGGTGAGCGACGGCGCTCCCGGCCCCGCGGTGACGCCCCGTGGGCGCGTGCCCGGTCGGCGCGTGCCGCTGCGGTAACTTGATCGGGCAGTACTTTCCGGGGGCGGTAGCTCAGCCGGTCAGAGCAGCGGACTCATAATCCGCCGGTCGTGGGTTCGAGCCCCACCCGCCCCACTGTTCGAAGTTGCTGCTCAAGGCTGCCTGACCTGGGTCCCTTAGCTGGCAGAACGGCTCGTGCAGCGCGGTCATATCGCCGCGCTCGACCATCGAGCGGAAGAACGCCGTCGATCGGGTTCTCGGTGCGCTCCACAGTGCGAACACTGTCATGGGCACAACGTACCCGGTGACTCCGCGTCGGCAGGCACGAGTTTGACCACGGCGGCGGAGTCCAGGCAAATCAGCAGCGAAGGGTGCCCAGTTGGTCGGCCATGGCGTCGATGGCGGACATAAACTTCGCGCCCATGCTTCCGCCGAAGTGACCGGCGTCGTCGACGACGACCAATCGACTCGCCGGCCATGCCTTGTGCAGCTCCCACGCAGTGTCGAGCGGGCCGGAGACGTCGTAGCGGCCGTGAATCAACGTGGCCGGGATGTGCGCGATTCTCGCCACGTTGGCGAGTACTTCATTGTCGGCCAGGAACGAGCCATGTCCCCAGTAGTGCGTCACCAGTCGGGCGAAGACCACCTGCCAGGACAGCTCCCGCACGCTGAGGTGCGGCTCGTAACCCGGCGCGAGGGACATGTGCGTGTCCTCCCACTCGCACCAGCGCCGAGCGGCCTCCGCGCGCACCGCCTGATCCGGGCTGGCGAGAAGGCGCGCGTACGACGCTGCCAGGTCGCCGCCGCGTTCGGCCTCGGGCAGAAGTTCCACGAAGCGGTCCCACTCACGGGGGAACAATCGCCCCATGTCCCGCGTGATCCACTGTGTCTCCCGCCAGCGCCCTGACGTCACCGCCGCCAGCACCATGCCGAGGACCCGCTCGGGGTGCCGCTCTGCGTAGACCAGGGCCAGCGTCACGCCCCACGAGCCTCCGACCACGACCCATCGGTCGATCCCGAGGTGCAATCGCAGCCGCTCCATGTCGGCGACCAGATGATCAGTCGTGTTCGCAGCGAGGCCAGCGTCCACGTCGCTGGCCAAGGGCCGGCTGCGGCCGCAGCCGCGCTGATCGAAAATGACAGCCCGGTAGCGGCTGGGATCGAAGTTCCGCCGAGTGCCGGGGCCGGGCGGCGCACCCGGGCCGCCGTGCAACCAGACCGCCGGAAGGCCATCAGCCGCCCCGATGACCTCCCAGTACACCGAGTGACCTTCGCCCACGTCGAGATGGCCGGAGTGGGATGGCTCGACGGGCGGGTACATAGCTCGATCCTTCCAGACAAACGGCCTTGATCCCGGCCGCTCGGCGGGGAACACCACGGCGGCCGGCCAGGCGGGCTCACAGGTCGCGGACGGCCGCAGGGATCTGGGCGGCGACTCCCGGCCCGTGGGAGTGGGTTTGCTATGGATCCGCCCATAGCAAATCCACTCCCATGAACGGGCGATGGCCGCGGGCGGCTGTGCGCGCCGGTCCGTCCGTGCTGCCTAGCCAGCCGGACCAGTTCTCGGGCAAGAGCGGTGCCTTACTTGCGACCGTGCGCGAGACCATATATCGTCCCGATGTATCAATTCGATACATAACACATGCGGCGTCCGAAGTGGTGACCGCCAGGGAGACGGCGGCATGTCGGCTACACACTTGTATGACACCATCGGCGCCTGCTACACCCGGACGCGGCGCACCGAGCCGCGGATAGCCGCAAGGGTCTGGGCTGCGCTTGGCGATGCGCGGACGGTACTGAACGTCGGGGCTGGCACCGGCTCTTACGAGCCCCCCGGCCGGGACGTCATCGCGGTGGAACCGTCGGCGCTCATGCGTGCGCAGCGCCCAGCAGGCGCGGCGCCGTGCGTGGCTGCCACCGCGGAGAGCCTCCCGTTCGAGGACCAGTCCGTTGACGCCGCGATGGCTGTCGCCACCGTTCATCACTGGCAGGACCCCATTGCCGGGCTGCGCGAGATGCGGCGGGTGGCTCGCCGCGTGGTGGTGTTCACGTTCGATGCGAGTGACGCCGAATGGCGTCGCCGGTTCTGGCTCACCCGCGACTACCTGCCCGAGGTGGCAGACCTTCTGGTCGGCTGGCCCGCACTGACCGAGCTAGCCCGCGCGATCGGGGCCCGCGTCGAGCCGGTGCTCATTCCGTGGGACTGCGCCGACGGCTTCTTCGAGGCCTACTGGCGTCGGCCAGAGGCATACCTGGACGACGATGTCCGCCGCGGAACATCGATCTGGGCCAGGGTCGGGCCCGACGCCGAGCAGCGGGCACTGTCCAGCCTCCGTCATGACCTCGCCTCCGGTCGGTGGGCCGAGCGTAACCGCGACCTCGCCGATCTCGACGCAGCAGAGCTGGGCCTTCGCCTGCTCATCGCCTGAGCCCGACGCTACTTCGGTGCCCTGGGTCCGGCCGCCGGTGGTGACGCGCCGGTTGGCGCTGGCCGCGCCCGGCGCAGGACGACGAGCAGGACAGCGACCAGCACGGCGAGCAGGGCGGCGATTACTGCTGGTGTCAGGGTGCCGGGCCAGTCGAAGCCCGGGCGGGGGGCAAGCGGGGGGACCGGCAGGCCCTCCTGGGCCGCCATTCTCCGCATGAACTCCTGTTGCGCGAGGCTCGGACCCGGGTCCAGCGCGGCGGTTGCGGCAGCGGCGGCGAAGCAGACGGCGGCGATGCTGGCGGCGACGGCGACTCGGGTGGCGACGACGCGCTGGTGACTTGTCGGGGCTGAGGTGCGGGGTGCTGGCGCGTGTTGGACTGGCAGGTCGGCGAGGAGGGCGGTCAGTTCGTTCCCGGTTCTGGCGGTCAGGGCCTGCCCGGATCGCTGCTCGAATTCGTCCGGCGTGATCCGGCCGGCCTGGAAGGCCTCGCTCAGCTCGGAGAGCGCCCGGTCGCGGTCAGCGTCGGATACCCGGACGTCGCCGGGCGGATAACTCCAGCCGGCCCTGTCCATGCGTCGTGCTCCTTCAGCGTCGCGGTGGCGGTGATCCGTGGCGGGCGGTAGAACTCCAGCTTGCCGCCCGTTCGGCCTGCTGGCTAGGCGTCGCGGCGGCGGACCACGATTGCTGTCACCGCGATCAGGATGGCGGCGAGGAGTATGAAGATTCCGGTCTCGATGCCCTGGAACGCCCAGTACCGGTCGGCGGGCTGGTAGCTGAGAACTGCGTGGTATCCGTGCGCGGCCAGGCACGAAGGGAACCCGCTCGCGCTCTTGGTCGACGTCTGGAACAGGAGCGTGCGGCACGCGGACGGCAGCTCGCTGACGGGTATCGGTACGCCGTCGAAGGTGAGGCTTGGCCCGCCGTTGAGTGGACCGCTCCGTACCGGACCGCTCGGGCCCACGAGGCCACTCGAGACCATCCAGTAGGACCCTGTTGGCAAGATCGCCCGCGCGTGCAGCAGGAAGTTGAGGGTCTTTGTGACCGGGGTGATGAAGTGCGACCGGAAGTCCTCGCTGACCAGCAGGCGCACGAGGGTGAAGACGACCACGGTGATGGCCATCGCGGGCAGGGTGCGGCGGACCAGCGCGCCTGCGGCGATGCCGAGAGCCACCGCGAACACCGCGTAGCCCATGGGGACGGTGCCCTGGATGTCGAACTGGCTGGGCTGGAAGTTCTGCAGATTCAGGGAGTTCACCGGGCTGGACCACCAGGTGACGAGCGCCGAGACGGCACCGCCCCACGCGGCCGCGGCGAGCATGGTCCAGCCAACCGTGACAGCGAGCCAGCGAGTACGGCTGATGCCCTGCATCCAGGCGAACTGGCTGGTCCCAGTTTCACATTCGCGGGCCACCAGCGGGCCGCCCCAGAACACCCCCAGCAGGCACGGGACCACCACCGTGAGCGTGACCACTGCGGACACCGCGGAGTTCTCGAGATTCAGCGTGCTCGCGAGGTTGCTGCAGGAATGGCTGGCCGCGCACAAGCCGAGCGCGGAGCGATACTCCGACGCCATCTGCAGGCCGGTGACCAGCATGAGGACTGCGAACGCGGCGAGAGCCGCCGCTGCGATGTACGCCTGGTTGCGGTGCTGACGCCAGACGACCCAGGTCATTTGTCCTCTCCGATCGCGCTCAGGTGTTTCGGCGTCGGCCCGGCGGGCTGGCCCATGTAGCCGAGCACGAGCTCTTCCAGGCCGACGTCGGAGGCCTCGTAGGCCGGGTCGATGACGGGCCCGTTCCGGCGGATGAGCAGGGTGGCCTGGCGGGCGGTGCGCACGGCCTGGACCAGGGTGTGGTCGCGCTCGATGGCCGTGGTGTCCTTGGCAGGTCCGACCAGAACCTGATGCTCGGCGAGCAGGGCGTCGATGTCGCCGCACAGCTGGACCCTGGACGCGGCCAGCAGGATGAGATGGTCGCAGATTCGCTCCAGGTCGGCGATCAGGTGCGAGGACAGCACGACAGTCAGCCCACCGCCAGCCACCGCCTCGGAAAGGTGTGCGAGGAACTGCCGCCGCGCTAGCGGGTCCAGCGCCGCGACGGGCTCGTCGAGGAGCAGCAGCCTGGGCCGCTTGGCCAGCGTCAGCGCGAGCGCCAGCTGGGCACGCTGGCCCCCGGACAGCGTGCCCACCCGCTGGCCAAGCGGAATGCCCAGGGTCGCCAGCCGCTGCACCACCGACGCTTCGTCCCAGCGGGCGTTGAGGTGCGCGCCGATGCCGATGTGGTCCTTGGCGGTGAAGCGCCGGTACAGCGGGATCTCCTGGGCCAGGAAACCGATGTCGGCGAGAAAGGCCGAGTCCTGGCTGGGGTGGCTGCCGAGCACCGCGACCTCGCCGCCGGTCGGCCTGGCGAGCCCGGCGAGGAGCCGGAGCAGCGTTGTCTTGCCAGCGCCGTTCGGGCCGATCAGCGCCGATATCCGGCCCTCGGGAACGGCGATGCTGGCGTCGCTGAGGGCGGTGACCCTGCGATAGCGCTTGGACAGCCCGCGAGTCTGGATCGGGTCGACATTACTGCTGGCCATCATGCGGTCTCCTCTTCGGCCGCCGCCCGCAGCGTGATGCGCAGCAGCGATTCGATGGACTCGTCATCCAGCCCGGCCTCGTGGGCACTGCGCACCCACTGCGCCAGGCTGCGGGCCAGCCGTGAATGCGTGCCTGGCGGCGGCCCGGACGGGCGGCCCACCACGAACGTGCCGAGCCCGGCGCGCGGCTCGACCAGGCCGTCGCGCTCGAGGTCGCGGTAGGCCTTGAGGACGGTGTTCGGGTTGACTGCCGTAGCCGCGACGACCTCACGCACCGTGGGGAGTTTGTCGCCGACCTGGAGCACCCCCATCCGGAGTGCCTGGCGGACTTGCTGGACGATCTGCAGGTACGGGGGGACCACCGACCGGCCATCGATCCGGAAGCTGATCAACCTCGTGACCCCCTCAAAGTACTATGGGGTTAAGACTTTAGGTCTCGCCACGATGGCTGTCAACGAGGAGGAAGGAGTAGTACGTCAGTGCGCTGGCGCTGGCGGTCGCCGGAGCGGCAGGTTCTGCTCAACGAACCGCTGGACGCCGTCGTCAAGCTCGCTGGGCCAGCTGCCGCCGCAGGCGGTAACAGCAGCCCGGCCAGCGGTGCGCATCGCAGCGATGACCGCCCGGAGAGCCGCCACGATCGAGTCGCGTTCGGGCCTGGCGACCGGAAGGGCCGTCAGGATCTCACGTTGCGCTGCCGTCAGCCGGGCACTCCACTGCTTCACCCCCATGGGCGGTTGTGGCTGGTTGCACTCGACGAACACGTTGTAGAGCATGCGCTGCAGGTCCTGTACTCCGGCGACGACAACCAGGTAGTCAGAGCGCTGGTTGAGCATGAACGGCGTGATCGCCTCGATGCGGAAGAACTCCTCCACGATCCAGCGCAGTCGGCCGAGGTCGGGTCCTGGTGACGGATCAGGTGCTGGAACGGCGGCAGTCAGGCCATCGCGGTCGAATATCACGCGGCGGTAGCGGTGGCGCGACCGAGGCAGCTCGCTCGCTGGCTCGCTGATGACGTCCAGGCGCTCACAGCCGGTCGTGGTCGAGTAGAAGCAACCGCGTGCGAACGGCAGCTCCCGCGCGAGCAGCGTCGGAGTGATCGCGGCAAGCCATTGCCGCCAGTGAGCGGCGAAGTCCTCGTAGTCGTCATCCCGGACAGCCACGATGACGTCTAGGTCAGACCCGCCGTCGGCGGTGCCCTTGGCGAGTGAGCCGGACAACCACAGCGCCCGGATGCGGTCGTCGTGCTCGCAGACCGAGAGCAGTCGGTCGAAGAGCGGCCGGTAGGAGGCCGGGAGCGCAGCCAACGGAGCAGGATTCCGGTCCACGTCCACTGGTCAGTCGCGGTTCCTTCCTGCAGGCAGTGCAGCCCTGGTCGCGGTTTCCAGTCAACTCCGCTTGCGACCTATCTGCTAGCAGCCCCGGTCGCGTCCTGGCCGAAAAGTCCCGCGTATTCGATGGACCGCTCGCCCGGCTGGTCGTGATCCGGTACCGGGCTCGGACGGCGAGTGCGGGCCGGAACGTACAGGCTCAGCGCCACGACGAAGGCCACGATCTTCGACAGCACGTTCAGCGCGAAGGGAGCCGGCGTGGCGGGGTAGCCGAAGCCGAGCAGCCCCCAGATCGCGAAGATCGTAAGCATCACGGCCACCAGGTAGCAGGTTGCCCTCGACAGCCGCACCTGCGGCGAGCACGTCAGCAACGCGAGCACGGTGACCTGGACCAGCAAGAAGGGTGCGAAGAACAGAGCCCGGTACAGAGCCGGGTCTGGCGGCACCGCCGGGTACGTGCGCGCCATGATGACGAGGTCGAACGGCAGCTCAAAGATCACTGGTCCGGCTGCTGCGATGATCGCCGCGCTGCGCAGCGTGGTGCGCCAGCCGCGTGCGCTGCTGATGGCGACGATCATGAACACGACGCCGACCCCGACCACGGTTACCGGCGTGATCGGATCGGCTGGCGCAGCCTGGGCCAGGTGCTCGTGCTGCAACTGCACGACGTAGCCGGTTGCGCCGGCCAGAAACGCCACCGTCGCCAGCAGCCAGGTCGCCCCCAGGGCGATCACGACTCGCTTGCTGCGGGGCTTGAAGCTGACCGGCAGCGGCAGCCGGGATCCCAGTAGTGCCGCGCCGCCAGCCGCGGCGATCAGAATCACGGCGAGCACGATCCGGGCCGTGCCGGTGTAGCTGATCCAGGTGCCGTAGTGAGTGGTGGCCGCCACGCCGAGACGGGACTCGAGTGCGGCCGCGTAGATGTGTTCCTGACTTGTCGCCATGGCCCTGCTCCAGGCTGCGCGAGATAAACTTTGCACTGCAAAGCTACTTTGCTTTGCGTAACAAAGTCAAGCGCGGTGGTCGCGTGCGCTGCCTAGTGAGGTGCGTCCTGGGTCGTGGTCGGAGGCCGGGACTACCGTGCGCAGCGGCGTCCATTTCGGGCTGCCTCGTTCGTCGTACTGGTGAGACAGGTTCCGGCTACGCAGTGGCCCGCCAGGTGAGCGGGGTGGCTGACGGCGGTCGTGGTCTGGCGAGAGGATGACACGAGCGAGCCGGGCGCGGCGAAGCGCCCAGGGAAGGACTGACGAATGGCTGGCGTACGGGTACTGGTCGGCACGCGCAAGGGTGCGTTCGTGCTCAGCTCGGACGGGACGCGCCGTAGTTGGGAGGTGAGCGGGCCGCACTTCGGCGGCTGGGAGATCTACCACGTCAAGGGATCGCCGGCCGATCCGAACCGGCTGTACGCCTCGCAGCACAGGGGCTGGTCGGGCCAGGTCGTGCAGCGCTCTGACGACGGCGGCGCTAGCTGGCGGCCGGTCGGCAACAAGTTCAGCTACGCGGGCGCGCCCGGCACCCACCAGTGGTACGACGGCACTCCGCATCCGTGGGAGTTCGAGCGGGTCTGGCACTTCGAGCCGTCGCTGGACGATCCGGACACCGTGTACGCGGGCGTCGAGGACGCCGGGCTGTTCAGGTCCGCCGACGGTGGCGAGAACTGGGAAGAGCTGTCTGGCCTGCGCGGCCACGACACCGGCTCGGCCTGGCAGCCGGGGGGCGGCGGCATGTGCCTGCACACGATCATCCTGGACCCGGCTACGCCCGGCCGGATGTTCACGGCGATCTCCGCGGCGGGCGCGTTCCGGTCTGACGATGCCGGCCAGACTTGGCGGCCGATCAACCGCGGCCTGCACTCGCAGGGCATCCCCGACGAGGACGCCGAGGTTGGCCACTGCGTGCACCGCATCGCGATGCACCCGTCCCGGCCGTCGGTGCTCTACATGCAGAAGCACTGGGACGTTCTGCGCAGCGACGACGCGGGCGAATCCTGGCAGGAGATCAGCGGCGACCTGCCGACGGACTTCGGCTTCCCGATCGACGTGCACGCGCACGAGCCCGAGACCGTCTACGTGGTGCCGATCACCAGCGACGAGTTGCACTATCCGCCGGACGGACAGCTGCGGGTTTACCGGAGCCGGACCGCCGGTGACGAATGGGAGCCACTGGCCAAGGGCCTGCCGCAGCAGAACTGCTACGTCAACGTGCTTCGAGACGCGATGGCGGTGGACTCGCTCGAGGAGTGCGGCGTGTATTTCGGCACCACCGGCGGTCAGGTTTACGGCTCCGCCGACGGCGGCGACAGCTGGGCGCCGATCGTGACAAACCTGCCGGCCGTGCTGTCGGTGGAGGTGCAGACACTGCCATGATCCGGGTGGTCCTGCCGTCGCACCTGCGTCGGCTAGCCAGCATCGACGGCGAGGTGAAGCTGGAAGTCGCAGGTGCGGTCACCCAGCGCTCGGTGCTGGATGCCCTCGAGGCGGCCTACCCGATGCTGCGCGGCACGATCCGGGATCACGACACGAAGCGGCGGCGGGCGTTCATGCGGTTCTTCGCGTGCGAGGAGGATCTGTCGCACGAGGACATGGACGCGCCGCTGCCGGACCGGGTGGCGACGGGCGCCGAGCCGTACCTGATCGTCGGCGCCATGGCTGGCGGCTAGCGGGGCTTACCGGCTGAGCTGGGCCAACGTTGGCCGCAAGGCGTCTGGTGCGCGGCCCGGTGGTCAGCCTGTGGTCCGGCACGTGCCGTCGCCGGGCTGCGGCCCGCTGCGCTGCTGCGTGCCCGTCAGCTGCGCGCCGCCAGGGCCGGCGATCGCGGTCGCGCCGTGGATGCCCATCACCTGCTCGGACGCTTCGGAGTCCTGCTCACCCTGGATCAGGTGGCTGTGGCTCAGCGCCGAGACGCCCGCGACGAGCAGGGCGAGGGCCAGAGCTTCGAGCGCCAGGTCCTCGGTCGCGGTCTGGAAGTGCTCGCCGAACAGGAACAAGCCCAGCAGGCTCGCTGACAGCGGGTCGAGGATCGTGAATCCCGGCTGGGAGGCGGCCAGCGGCCCGGAGGCCAGGGCGTGCGAAGCCAGCAGGAGGCTCGCCGCGCCTGCTCCGATCAAGACGTACACCGACCAGTTCGTGAAGATCGCGGACGGTCCGCCGCTGAGGTGCGAGCTGAACTCCTTGATGACAGCGGCGACGAATCCCCAGGCGATCCCGGTGGCGGCCCCGAGGATGGCGGCGCGGTGCGACCCGGAGGCGGACGGTCGCCTGCCGAGCCCGAAGGCCAGCGCCAGCCCGACCAGCACGACGCCGAGGGTCACCAGACCGGCCAGCAGCCACAGGTACGCGGGAGCGTGCTGTCGGCCGCCGGACGGGGAGGCCGCGAACAGGAACACCGCGAGGCCCGCGGACATCGCGGCCGCCGCCAGCCAGTCGCGCCGCCGCACCATCCGGTTCCCGAGTATCGCCATGTACCCGAAGACGAATAGCAGTTCCAGGGCCAGGATCGGCTGGACCAGGGCCAGTGGCCCGTAGTGCAGGGCCGCGAGCTGGAACACGAATCCGAGGATCATGCTGGCGATGCCGGTCAGCCAGATGGGGTGCCGGGCCAGCCGGAAGACCAGCCAGACATCAAGCTTGGCTGGCAGATTCTCCGTCGTCCTGGCGCCGAGACGCTGGCACACCGACGAGGTCGCCGTGCACAGACTGGCCGCCAACGCGAACAGGATCGCCTTTTCCATCGGGCTTAGCCGCCGTCTCCTTTGCTCGCGGGGTACCCCATCAACAGCCAGCATCCAGCTTCAACAGTGTGACTCTCAAGTTTCTTTCAGGTATGACACTGACGTTAACTTCGCGCGCCACGCGACCGAAGTCCAGGGCCGGCCTCCGCGTGCGGAACCGGGACCTGCGAGCGGCGTGAGCTAGGCGAGAGCGGCCAGATCGACGGACGGGTCGCGGACCGCGTCGGGGTCCACTGGCTTGGCCGACCGGACCAGCGCCTGGATTGCGTCGTTGACGTCCCAGATATTCACGTTCATGCCCGCCAGCACCCGGCCGCCGGAGTCGATCCAGAACGCGATGAACTCGCGTGCCGCGGTGTCCCCGCGGAAGACGACCTCTGCGTACCCGCCGGGCTCCACGTAACCGGCGTACTCCATGCCGAGGTCGTACTGATCGGTGAAGAAGTACGGCACTCGCTCGTAGCTGACCGGCTGGCTGAGCATCGACCGGGCGGCCGCCTGCGGCTGATTCAGCGCGTTAGCCCAGTGCTCCACCCGGATGTGCTTGCCGAGCAGCGGGTGTAGCGCGCTGGCGACGTCTCCGGCTGCGTAGATGTCGGGATCGCCGGTGCGCAGGTCGGCACCAACCACGATGCCGTCGGCGACCTGCAGCCCGGCGGCGTCAGCGAGCTGGGTGTTGGGCGTGACTCCGACGCCGACTATCACCAGGTCGGCGTCGACCTGCGTGCCGTCGGTCAGCCGCACGCCGGTGGCACGCCCGGCCGTTCCGGTGATCTCCGCGACCCCGATGCCGAAGCGCAGGTCGACACCGTGGTCGCGGTGCAGGTCGGCGAACACCTGGGCGACCTCGGGGCCGAGCACCCGCAGCAGGGGCAGCTCGGCGGCCTCCAGCACGGTGACCTCGGTGCCGGCGGCGCGCCCCGCCGCGGCGGTCTCGAGTCCGATCCAGCCAGCGCCGATGATCGCCACACTCGATGCCGACTCCAGTGCGATCTTGATCCGGTCGCTGTCGGCGACGGTGCGCAGGTACCCGACGCCGTCGAGTTCGGCGCCGGGCACCGGCAGCCGCCGCGGTGCCGACCCGGTGGCCAGCAGCAGCTTCGCGTAGGGCTGGGCGCTGCCGTCGGCGAGCGTCACCCGGTGTGCGGCCCGGTCGATTTCCGTCACCGTCGCACCCAGCCGCAGCTCGACGTTGTGCTCGGTGTACCACCACTGTGGGTGTACGTAGACCTTCTCCCGCGGCGACTTGCCCTGCAGGTAGTCCTTGGATAGCGGCGGACGCTCGTACGGCAGCTCGGCTTCCGCGCCGATCAGGACGACGGAGCCGTCGAATCCTTCTGCTCGCAGCGTCTCCGCGGCCTTGGCTCCGGCAAGACTGGCACCGACGATGACGTAGGCATCTTCGCGCACCGTGACTCCTTCCGCGCCCGGTAATCCGTTGGCGCAGTCAAGCTACTCCGGCAGCGGGCCGCGCGACAGGCTCAGGGCTGGCCCTGGCGCTGGCTGGGAGCTGAGGCCTGGCAGCCGCCGCTGCTGAGCCGATGGAATCGGGTGGCGGCGGGTCCGCGATACTAGAGCGCGTGGCCACGCTCCTTCGAGCCAGCGGTGCTCGGCTGGCGGGCTGCGTGCGGCCGATACGCGGGCCGCTGCTGATCGCGGGCGTGATCCTGGCTGCGATGACGATCGCCGGCTATTGCGCGTTCATCGTCACCCATCCTGAGCACAGCTGGTTGAGCCCGGTCGATCTGCAGGTGTACCGGATGGGCGGCGAGGTCGTGGCGCACATCCGGCCGCCCTACAACCCCGCACTGGCGTCGCCGCTTTATGACTGGCCGGGCTTCGGGCTGAAGTTCACCTACCCCCCGTTCGCGGCGATCGCCTTCACGATCCTGGCGCTCCCTTCGTGGGGCCTGCTTCCGGAGCTCTGGCTCGGGGTGAACATCGTCGCCCTCGTCGCGACGATCTGGGTGACGCTCGGCGGGCTCGGCTACCGGGCCGGCCTGACCAGGCTTGGCGGCACACTGGCACTCGCGGCCGTGCTGTTCTGGACCGAGCCGGTGCAGCGGACCATGTATCTCGGCCAGATCGAGCTTGTGCTGATGCTGCTGGTCAGCTGGGACCTGTGTCAGCCGGAGCGACGCAGGTGGCAGGGCATCGGTGTGGGTCTGGCCGCCGGCATCAAGCTGGTGCCGCTGATCTTCATTCCCTTCCTGCTGCTTACCCGCCGGTACCGGCAGGCCGCCGTCGCGGCTGGCACGTTCGTCGCCACTGTGATCATCGGTTTCGCCGTGCTGCCGGCTGACTCGCGGGCGTGGTGGCTCGACGGCCTGCTGTTCAAGAGCAGCCGTGCCGGATTCACCGGCTGGGCAGGGAATCAGTCCCTGGACGGCCTGATTACCCGGCTGTCCGGCAGCATTTCGGCCGGCGAGCCCATCTGGTTTGTGGCAGCAGCCGCGATCCTGATCGGCGGTGTCGCGTGCTCGGTGGCCGTCGCGCGCGCAGGCCACTGGCTCATGGGGGTGCTGGCCTGCGCACTGACCGGCCTGCTCGTCTCGCCCATCAGCTGGGACCACCACTGGGTGTGGATCGTTCCCGGCGTGACAGTGCTGTTCTGTTACGGGATCCGCTGCCGAGGCTGGCTGCGCTGGGCCTGGCTTTTCGGGGCCGTCGTGATCGCCGCGCTGTTCGGCGCCTGGCCGGGTGCCCTCTGGGGCCAGCCGCAGGATCTCGGCGGCTTTTCGGAGGGGCTCATCTGGTGGCCGCCCAACACCGACCCTGGCACGTTCCTCAGACTCGGCGACCGGCCGTGGTATGTCGAATACCACTGGCGCGGCTTCCAGCTTGTCGCGGGCAATCTTTACGTGCTGACAGGGCTCGCCGTGCTGCTGATAGCCATGGCCCTCGCGGCAGGAATCACGGTGGGGCGCCGACGGAAGGCGTCAGCGCGCGGGGTTGGTCCCGAGCCGTCAGGCACAGCACGACCAGGGCCACCGCGGCGCCCAGCAGCACGATCGGCACGATAACCGTGAGGTTGTCCAGGGAAAGCCTGGCCAGCAGGCGGGTCGGGGGCGGCGTCGGATTACCAGGCGAAAGCGCCACGGTGGCGGCCGTCAGCCGGACGACGACGAGCCAGTCCAGCCAGCACGCCGGCCCAAGGATCAGCAGGCAGATGATCATAGCCTCGTAGGACGGTAGCTGGTACTGCCAGGTGAACAGCCACGCCGTGCTGAGCCCCAGCGCCACGAAGATGGCGGGCTGCACGGTCGACCGGATCGGGAGCCTGGACAGCACGACGACCGCCACCCCCACGCCGATGATCGCGGCGACGATGCCGATGTGGGTCATCAGGAAGCCCGCCCTGCTCCGGGCGAAGAGCTGGTAGAAGTTGTCGGCCGTGGCGCGGTTGCCGCGATCCAGCACTGCCTCCACCGCGGGCGGGCCGAACCAGCCGTAGCTGGGCAGCAGCACGCCGAGTAGCCCGCAGGAGGCGAACAGGCAGGCTGCAACCGAGCGGCGGAACGCCCAGGCTAGGCCCAGCCCGAACAGCAAGAAAGTGATCTTGATATCCGCAGCGAGCCCGACGAGCATGCCTCCGGCGAACACCCTGCCGAGACGTTCCTGCCCCGGTGCGGGCGTGGTCGGCCAGCCTGCCGCCACCACGAGGCCGAGCAAGCCGGCCGCGGCGGCCAGCACGTCGAGGTGTGCGGCAGCGATGAACTGCCAGATGAGCAGCGGGTTGATCGTCCACAGCAGGTGGGCCCGCAGCCGCGCCGCGGCGTCAGCGCGCAGCAGCCGGTCGGTCACGTAGGCCACGGTTCCGAAGGCGAGCGCGTTGCCGACCTTGAGCCAGAACACGATCCTGGCCGCGGACGTGCCGCCGAGGCGGGCGGCCACGTACTGCTCGATGGTCGCCGCCGGGCCGTAGGTCGAGGGGATGCGTCCCCACTCCCGCGGGATCGACCTGGCGACGACGTCGTGGATGTGCTGGAGGTCCCACGGCACCATGACGTACGGGCTGTGGCCGAGCACGACCATCCGGCCGAAGGCCATGTAGTCCAGCGAGTCCGTAGAACCGACCGGCGGCAGCACGGTGAGAGCAGCCACGACCCCGCCGGCCACGAGTACCAGGACCCGGACCGGCGGCCGTGCCCCGCGCCGCACGGCGATGAGGGCGGCGGCAAGCCCGAGTCCCCCGAGGATCGCTGACAGCCAGAGCGCATAGGCGACGGAGGCCAGGGTGAGGTGCAAGCTGGCGATCTCGAACGGCGGGCCATCCGCGGGCATCCGCAGCGGCGGCCCCATCCACGAGGCTCGGCCCAGCGATACAACCAGCGTGACGGCCAGCGACGACCCGATGCCGACCACGCCGAGCCAGCCGTACCAGCGCGCTGATCGGCTGATCGACGATGGTATGGCTGCCGTCCCCCCGGTCGATCGTGACCGGAGACCGGGCGCCCCTGAGACGTCAAAGCCCATGGAACGCTCAACCCACCCGGAAAAGGAGTCGAGTCAGACCCTGAAACTCAGGGCTGCGGTAGATGCCCCGCTACCGTGGCCGCGAACGCGGCGCTGTATGCATTCAATTTAGCAGTGCGCCAGACGATATTCGGGCGCAGGATACGGAGGCGTTAATTTGTCATGACCGGGTCATTTCGGAGTAGCGCGGCGGGCAAGCACCGTTCCGACGATCACGCCCGTAAGCAGCGCGGTGAGATGACCGACGGGAGCGACGTCCAGGCGGCTGAGGCCCGCGAAGATCTGGCCGACGAAGATCAGCAGGACGAGATTCAGTCCGGCCGCGATGCGGACCAGCCAGCCGCCGTGCAGCAAGCCGACCGCGATCGCGGCGACCACGACGTAGGACGGCCCCACGTCGAGCAGGAACCGGTCGGCGGCTGGCAGGCTTCCAGCGGTGATCCGGTACGCGACGATGCCTTCGCTGACCGCGGTGCCAACGACCTGACCTGCGGCGCAGGTGACCACCGTGCGCCAGTTGCCGAGGACGCTGGTCGCCCCGAAGAGTGCTAGCGCGATCAGGATCGGCCAGGCCCACAGGAAGCTGGTGGGGAAGAACGCCGAGGCGACGAGGGACGCTAGCGGGTGGTGCGTGAGGTTCTGCACGCTGGTGCTGGCCCAGCGCAGCAGGACGGCTCGGTCTGGGGGCGGCAGCAGCACGTAGCCGAGCTCCGTCAGGCAGACGCAGGCCAGGTAGATCCAGGCGGCGGCGTGCCGGACGAAAGCGCTACGCAGGGCCGGCGCTGCCCCGCCGGCGCGGATCACCGATGCCATAACGCTAATGAGTCAGTCTTATCAGAGCGGGCAAATTGAGGGTAGGCATGGGCGGGGTCATGGAATTACCGGTAAAAGGTAAGGTTTCGATTTCTGCGCCAGCCAAAGGCGGGCCAGCGTCGGCGCCGTAGCGGCTGGGCGCGGGCGGCCCGAGATCGGCCGGTGTCCGCTCCGTTCCCATGGTTATGTGGTTGACTTTCTCGAATACCTGTTCGATAGTGAGGGAGTGGGAGCGGAGAGAGCGCATGTCATAGGGCTATCTCCGATGCGTCACCGGGATGACGTGCTGGCGGGGGATGGCATGCTGCCGGTGCTCCCGGCGCTGCGGGATTTGCTTCCCGGCGGTGGCCTGCAGCGTGGGTCGGTGGTGACATCGGGGGACTTCGGGCTGCTGTCAATGGTCCTGGTGGCCGGGGCGGTGGCCAACGGGGCGTGGTGCGCCGTGGTTGGCGTGCCCGCTGTCGGCATGCGGGCGGCGGCCGAGGCTGGCGTGGACCCGGACCGGGTGCTGCTGGTCGCCGAGCCCGGTCCGCGCTGGCCGCAGGTAGTGGCGGCCCTGCTCGACGGCTTTGACGTTGTGCTGCTGCGACCGCCCGACCAGCCGTCGGCGCAGCTCCGGCGCAAGCTCGAAGCCGCGGCTCGCCGGTACGGCAGCGTGCTCGTGGTCGCCGGCGACTGGCCGGGGGCACACTCCCGGCTGCTGGTGGCGTACGCCGAGTGGACCGGGATCGGTGCCGGGCACGGGCGGCTGCGCGCACGCCGGGCTCAGGTTGTGGCGACCGGTCGCGGTGCGGGCGAGCAGGCGCGTTCGGCGTGGCTGTGGCTGCCGGGCACGGACGGCGCGGTCACTGCGGCCGTCGGCGGGCTGGCTGCCAGCGCGGCTGATGGCCACGGCCCGGACCTGGCGAGGCTGGCGAGCAGCGGATGAGGGTACTCGTGCTGCGCTGCCCCGACCTGCTGGCGGACGAGGAGCCTGGCGAGGGCAGCGCCCAGGCCTTCGAGCCGGTGGTCGCCCTTGTCGAGGGGTTCTGCCCGCATGTGGAGGTGCTGCGGCCTGGGGTCTGCGCCATCCCGGCGCGCGGTCCGGCGCGCTACTTCGGCGGCGAGGCCGAGCTAGCCAGCCGTCTCTCCGCTGCCGTGAGCCGGGCCGGTCATGGCTGTCAGGTGGGAGTCGCCGACGGCCTGTTCGCCGCCGGGCTGGCGGCCCGTGCCGGGCCGGGCGGACTGATGGTTCCGCCAGGGAAGGCGCCGGAGTTCCTGGCCAGATTCCCGGTCGGGGTGCTGGGCATGCCCGAGCTGTGCGAGCTGCTGCCCAGGCTGGGCATCGAGACGCTGGGCCAGCTGGCCGGGCTGCCGCCTGCTGAGGCGGTCAGCAGATTCGGCCCGCCCGGCGAGCTGGCGAGGCGGTTGGCCCGCGGGCTCGACCCCCGCCCGCTGATCCCGCGACCGCCGCGAGCCGATCTGTCGGCGGCGCTGGAGTTCGACCCGACTCCCGCGCAGTCCGAACCCGTGCTCTTCGCGGCCAAGGCGCTTGCCGATCAGATGCATGACCGGCTGGCGGCCGGCGGGCTCGGCTGCGTCCGAGTCCGGGTGGAGGTGCGCTACTCAGACGGCACGCAGGTTAGTCGGCTGTGGCGGCACGACGGGCTGCTGTCGGCGCTGGCGGTGGCCGAGCGCGTCCGGTGGCAGCTCGACGGCCGGTCAGCCAGTCGGCCGGGCGCCCCGGTCCCGCTCGGCGACGACCGCGAGCCGGGCGGCATCACCCTGCTACGGCTGGTGCCCGACCAGCTGGTGCGCGCGACCGGGCGTCAGCTGGCGCTGTGGGGGGACGCGGTCGTGAGCGATCGGGTGGCCCGCGCGGCTATCCGGGTGCAGGCGATGCTGGGCCACGAGCGCGTGACCCGGCCGGTGCCGGCCGGCGGCCGTCGGCCCGTCGAGCAGGTGCTGCTCGTGCCGTTCGGTGACGCCGGGGTGCCGCAGCGCCCGGCGGACCGTCCCTGGCCGGGGCAGATCCCGGTCCCGTCGCCCGCCACCGTGTACCCCGCGCCCCGGTCGGCCAGCGTGACCGATTCCGTCGGTGCGGTGGTGTCGGTCGGCGGGCGGGCCGGGCTGTCCGCGGCCCCGGCCCAGTTGTCGGTCGAGGGTGACCGCCCTCGCCTGGTCACCGCGTGGGCCGGACCGTGGCCGGTCACGGAGCGCTGGTGGGATCCGCCGCAGGCCTGCCGCCAGGCCAGGTTCCAGCTCGTCACCGACGACGGCCACGCCTGGCTGGCAGCGCTCCAGGATGGGCACTGGCAGATCGAGGCCCGTTACGACTGACTCGCGGTCGGCTCGGTCGGCTCACCGCAGGCGGCGCGCTCGACGCCGGGGTCGGCGAAGGCGCGGATGCTATCTGGCTGGCTGCGCACGGATGGTCGGTCATCGCCATCGACCTGTCTGGCGTCGCACTCCAGCGCGCGGCCGCGCACGCGGCGGACCGCGGCCCGCAGAGTGACCGACCCAGACGGGAACCCGGTCACGATCCACGACACCGTCTTCCGGGCGTTTCGCCGGCAGTCCTAGTGTCTGATTGCCTCATACTTGGAACGAGCCAGGCGTTCACCCGCGAGGTGCCCAGTGGATGACCCGAACGACCCGTACAGCCCGAGTAACTTGTCCTGGAACTGGGGGCGGGGCGGGCCGCAGTGGCGGCCGTTCACCGGCCGATACCTGCGCGGGCCGCGGGTTCCGCCACCGCCGGGGCCGCCGCGCAGGCCGAGTAAGGCCGAGCGTGACCAGGAAATGCGCGCCGAAGCGCGAGCAGCGCGGCTGCACCTGGCTGGCGTGACCAACGCCGGGGTGATCATCATGAGTGTGGTCCTCGCCGCGGTGGTGGTCATGCTCGTGGTGGTGCTGGTCAGCAATCATTGACCGGCAAGTCGCGGTTCCGAGGCTTGTCATCGCCGTTGGCCATGCTAATTGTCTCCTGCTCCTATAGAAATAATAGGGTATAGTCGGGACGTGGCCCAGGTGCTGGACATTAGCCCGCTGCGCAGCTTCGTCGCTGTCGCCGATGCCGGTGGTTTCCAGCGCGCAGCAGATGCACTGCAGCTGAGCCAGAGTGCGGTCAGCCAGCACGTGCGTCGGCTGGAATCCGCAGTCGGCCGTCCGCTGGTAGAGCGTCATGGCCGCAACTTCCGGTTTACGGCTGATGGCGAGCAGCTGCTCAGTCATGCGCGCCGCATGCTCGCGCTGCATGACGAGGTGCTGCACAGCTTCCGCGAGGAGATGGTGGAGACGGTCGTCATCGGGTCGACCGAGCACGCGGCCGCGCAGCTTCTGCCGTATCTCGCGGCGAGCCTTAACCGGTCGTTCCCCAG
>JASHQA010000020.1 GCA_030037785.1 Streptosporangiaceae bacterium | reverse complement strand
CAGCTGCACATCAGCGTGCGCACGGTCAGCTCGCACCTGGACCGCATCCGCGATAAGACCGGATGCCGGCGCCGCGCCGACCTCACCCGTCTGGCGCTCAGCGCCGGCCTGGTCTAACGCAGCCCTGGGTTTGCGCAGCCTGCGCGGCCGGGCAGCCGCTCGCCACGGTGCGGCGTAGGTAATTTACCCCGCCATGGCTGCGCGCCAAGAGGGGTGATTCCACCCCTGCCGCCGACCTGGGGCGGCGGGCGAACCTATCGCTGAGGGCCGGGAAGCCGGCCAGTTCCCAGCAGACAGGCAGGGCAATGACCGCACTACTCACCCACGAGGCAAGCCGGGCCGAGACAACAGAGCCGGCCACCCCGGCGGGCCGCGGGCGGCTCCGGGAAGCGTGCCATCGGATGCGCCTGAGCGTTCAAGAGATGAACTACGCGTCCCGGCGGGTCGTGGAGCTGCAGGCGCCGTGGAGCGTTGACGACCAGCGGTACTGGAGGTAATGATCATGGCCGTGAATGTGTTTACCGGCAAGCTCGCGGTGGTGACCGGCGGGGGTTCCGGGATAGGCCGCGAGCTGGTCCGCCAGCTCGCGGCGCAGGGCTGCTCGGTCGCGGCGTGCGACCTGAATCCGGACTCCGTCGCGGTCACAGCAGCCACGGCGTGGGCGGCCGCTCCGCCCGGAGTCGCGGTCACCGGCCATGTCTGCGACGTCTCCGATGAGGCGCAGGTCCTGCGGTTCCGCGACGAGCTGCTCGAGCAGCACGCAAGCGATCACGTCGACCTGGTCTTCGCCAACGCGGGCGTCTTCGGGGGCGCCAGCTTCGTCAAGGACTCCCGCCGGGAGTGGGAGCGCACCCTCGCAATCAACTGGGGAGGCGTGTACAACTGCGCCCGCACCTTCCTGCCGCTGCTCATCGCCAGCGGCGACGGCGTCCTCGTGAATACCAGCAGCGTTAGCAGTTTCTGGGCCACGGCAGGCCCTGGCGCGCCGCCGATCACCGCCTACAGCACGGCGAACTTTGCCATCAAGGGCTTCTCCGAAGCGCTCATCGAAGACCTGCGCTCCAATGCGCCGCAGGTCCGGGTCGTCGTGGCCATGCCGGGTGTCGTGAGCACCGACATCGCTGAGAACTCCCGCCGCGCCCTCGGCCTGCCAGAGTTGGAGCAACTGAGCGACGCTGAGCTGCTGGAACAGATCCCCGATATCGGACTGGCCATCCTCACCGGGATGGGCCTGCTAGCCGAAGACTTCTCCGCCGATGACCTACGCAGCGCGATCCCGCGAATGAGAGACGAACTCCGGGGCAAGGGGTTCAGCGCGGCGCAGGCTGCGACCATCATCCTGGACGGGGTGCGATCCGGGGCCTGGCGGATCCTGGTCGGCGACGAAGCCAAGATGCTCGACGAGCAGGTACGCGCGAACCCTGAGGCACCCTTCAACTACGACAACTACGCGGAGATGTACGGCCCTCTGATAGCACAAGCACAGGCGGAAGCGGAAGCGGCAGGACCGTCGGAGCCCTAGTCGTATCAGGGAATTTCCGCATATCAACCAGATCGACGAACGCAGATACCGCTATCGGCCGTGTGGTCTTGCGCGCAGATCACGCCGGCGGACAGCGGATTCCGCCCTTTTAATCCCACAACGGCGCGACCTGATGGCGCCGGCCCCGTCCTCCGGCCGGAGAGGTGTCCGTACCAGTACCTGGCCGGATCGGGCTACGAGTCGGTGCTCGCCGTAATCCGTTGTTGCTGTATGTCGGGGACGATCCCAGCCGCCGTGGCGAAGTCGGCGTCTTCGTGCAGGATGATCAGGTGATGGTGCAGTGCGGTCGCCACGATTAGGTGGTCGGCCACCGAGAGTCAACCCTCCGCCGTCAGCCACCATGAGCAGGTCTTCGAGCGCGCTGGACCGCCGGGCGCGGGCATCCTCGCTGACCTTGCGCAGCGCCACCGTGACCGTCTCCCTCTTGGTTTTGGTCCCCAGCGTCGCTGCAGCCTCCGCAAGAAGGGCCTCATCCAGGTCGAGCAGGGTCTTAGCCACCTCGACCACCACCTCGATCCTGATATACGGCGTTGCTCAGATATTCCGTGCTGACAAGTAGATGTCAGCGGAGGGCAGGTACAGCCAACGTTGGTCAGGCGCCGCCAGGTCACGAGCATGAACTGGCTGACGCCAGGCCGACAACTACACGGAACATGTCAACGACGCTGCGGACACGGTAACCGCAGCCTCATGGTGATGGACATACTCGCCCGCGTTCAGGGGCGCGATTCGCCGGAGAGTCACCAGCGAGACTTGCCTGGCCGCATTTTCGCTGTCGTGATGATCGTCACCGCGAGGGCATCGAGGTTCAGCCGCCCGTCGTGTCCCGCGACATCCTCGAAGGCTCGTCACAGGCCACTGATCCATCTGGGCCAAGCCGGCCAGCCAAGCCGGCCAGCTAAGCCGCAGGCGGCCCCGGCTGCAGCACCAGCGCCTGGCGCCGCTGATGGACGGAGAGGTAACGCAGCCCGCCCGGCCCAGCCGTGAACTGACGCCGGGACCGGCGCGGCAGCCAGACCAGTGCACCGGGCTCCAGCGCGACGGTCTCGAGCTCGCTCATCAGCTCCCCGGACCCGGCGATCACGTGCAGGAGCACGTCGAGATCCGGGCCGACGTGACTGGCGATGACGCCGCCCGGCGGCAAGGCGATGACGTTCGCGTCCAGGTCCCGGTCGCGAACCTGCAGCTTCCACACCGCCCCGGACACGTCCGGCTCACCGGCGTCGGCGGCCAGGGCTGCGGTGCTGGCCAGCACGCGCGGCGGGGGAGTGGACGCGAGCTTGGTGATCCTGATCCGCCAGTCGCGGGGCTCGCGGGCCAGGTACTCCCACCCGAAGCTGCCGGGATGGTCGGCCTCGAACTCGTCCCGCAGGTGCTTCGGATCGTGGTCGTTGACGAGGACGAAGTTCCCGCCCAGCGGCAGCCGGTCGTACGCGGCGAAGATCACCGGGTGCTTGTCCGGCTTTGGCAGCGAACGTACGTCAACTTCCTGCCCGTGTACCGCGTTCCCAGCCATGTCGTCGGCCCCTATCCCGAGAGTTTCTACAACGAATTCTTGTGTAAACTATATGACTATGACTTACGTGATCGGGCAGCCGTGCGTCGATGTCCTCGACCGCGCCTGCGTGGCGGAGTGCCCTGTGGACTGCATCTACGAGGGCGAGAGAAGCCTGTACATCAACCCGGATGAGTGCGTCGACTGCGGTGCGTGCGAACCCGTCTGCCCGGTCGAGGCGATCTACTACGAAGACGACCTCCCTGAGGTGCTCCGCCCGTACCTGGCCGACAACGCCGCGTTCTTCGCCGAGCCGCTGCCGGGCCGGGCCGAGCCCCTCGGCTGCCCGGGCGGCGCGAGCCGGCTAGGCGTGGTCGGCGTGGACACCCCGCTGGTCGCCGGTCTACCCGCGCAGGTGCCTGCGCACGGAGCGTGACCGCCATGGCCGCGGTGGGGGCGGCGTCGTGACGGGCGCGCTGGCGGTCGCGACAGCAGCCGCCTTCGTCTGGCTGGGCATGGTCCTGGCCATCTCGTTCCTCGAGGCGCCGCTGAAGTTCCGCGCCCCCGACGTGACGCTGCGCATCGGGCTCGGCATCGGCCGGCTCGTCTTCCGCGCGCTGAACACCGCGGAGGCGGTGCTGGCCGCCATTATCGTGGTCTGCCTCGCCGTACACCCGCCGCAAACCAGCGCGCTGGCGCTGCTCGCGGTCGCCATCGGCACGCTGGCGGTCCAGCTGATCTTCATCCGGCGATCGCTGACCCGCCGGTCCGATGCCGTGCTGGCCGGACAGGACGCGCCCCGCTCGCGTGCGCACCACGCTTACATCGGACTGGAGGCAGTCAAGGTCGTCGCGCTGCTCGCCGGGGGGATCCTGCTCCTGGCCGGCTAGTGGCCGACGTGGCCGACCCACCCGGCGAAGCGCTCGGCCGCGGCCACTAGCTGGTGACGGCCGGCTGGGTTAGTTTGTACCGGCATGACATGGCAACCGGAGCTCGACGAGCTGGCGCGGCGGCAGCGACTCGCTGAGCAGCTTGGCGGACCCGCCAAGATCGCCCGGCAACACGACGCGGGACGGCTCACCGTCAGGGAGCGGATCGGCGCCCTGCTCGACGACGGCTCGTTCCGCGAAATCGGCGCCCTGGCCGGGACGGCCCGCTACGACGACGCCGGCCAGCTCGCCAGCTTCATGGCCGCCAACTTCGTCCTGGGTACCGGCCTGATCGACGGCCGCAAGGTCGTCGTCGGCGGCGACGACTTCACCATCCGCGGCGGCGCGGCCGACGCGGCCATTGCCGGCAAGCAGATCTACGCCGAGCGGCTCGCGGGTGAGTTGCGGCTGCCGATCGTCCGGCTGGTCGAGGGCACGGGCGGTGGCGGCAGCGTCAAGTCGCTCGAGCAGCACGGCTACACCTATGTCCCGGCGAACCCCGGCTGGGACCGCGTCGTCGACAACCTGTCCGTGGTGCCCGTGGTGGCGGCCGGGCTGGGCCCGGTGGCGGGCCTCGGCGCCGCCCGGCTGTGCGCCGCGCACCTGTCAATCCTCGTGGCCGGGACGTCGCAGCTGTTCGTCGCCGGACCGCCCGTGGTCAAGAGCGGGGTGGGCGAGGACGTCGACAAGGAGCAACTGGGCGGTGCGCACGTTCATGCGAGGAACGGGGCCGTCGACCTGATCGCCGCTTCGGAGCCCGACGCGTTCGGGCTGATCCGGCGGTTCCTGTCGTACCTGCCGCCAAGCGCGTACGCGCTGCCGCCGGTGCTCGCTTCAGCCGATCGCGCCGACCAGCCGGGCCGGCGGGACGAGGCCCTGCTGTCGGCCGTGCCGCGCGACCGGCGCAAGCCGTACGCGATCCGCGCCATCCTCGCCGCTGTGTTCGACGCCGGCTCGGTGCTCGAGGTGCAGCGCTACGGCGGCTCCATCGTCACCGCGCTGGCCCGGCTCGACGGTCACCCGGTCGGGGTGGTCGGCTGCGACCCGTATGTGGCCGGCGGCTGCATGACCGCCGAGGGCGCGGACGCGGTGATCCGGCTCGCCGATCTCTGCACGACCTTCCACCTGCCCATGGTCACGCTCACCGACCAGCCGGGCCTGCTGATCGGCACGAGGGCCGAGCAGCGCGCCACCATCAGGCACGGGGTCCGGGCGATCAGCGCCGTCTACCAGGCCAGCGTGCCCGCCGCAGAGGTCATCGTCCGCCGGGTGTTCGGCGTCGGCGGCGCCGGCCTGGTGAACCGGCACCGGCTGGTCCGCCGCTGGGCGTGGCCGTCAGCCGACTGGGGCTCGCTGCCCGTGGAGGGCGGCATCGAGGCCGCCTACCGGGCCGACCTCGAGGCGGCCGAGGACCCAGCGGGACTGCTCGCCGACATCCGGGCGCGGCTGGACGCGGTGCGCAGCCCGTTCCGCACCGCCGAGCGGTTCGGCATCGAGGACATCATTGACCCGCGCGAGACTCGCCCGCTGCTGTGCGACTGGGTTCGCGACGCGTACGCGGTCCTGCCAGTGCAGCCGGGACGGCCGTCGTTCGGCACTCGCCCCTGACACGATCGTTCCCCTCCTTGCGGCAGGCCCGGTGCAGGCGCGGGGCATGATGGCTGGATGACGTCCATGACGGTGGACTTCTCGGTCATTCCGGAGAGCGCCCGCCCGGCCGAGGTCTTGC
>JASHQA010000222.1 GCA_030037785.1 Streptosporangiaceae bacterium | reverse complement strand
CGCCAGGTCCTCCTCGTCATCGACCTCCCCGGCCGGCAGCAGCCGCGCCGCCTTGAGGTCGACCAGGGTCGCGGCCACGACCAGGAAATAGCTGGCCTGGTCGAGCTCCCAGCGGCCGGCGAGGTCACTGATGTAGGAGATGAACTCGTCGGTCACCCGGGACAGCGCGATCTCGGTAATGTCGAGCTTGTGCTTGGCGATGAGGGCCAGCAGCAGGTCGAAGGGGCCCTCGAACACGTCGAGATGCACCTGGAAGCCGCCCGTGCCGCCGGACGCCCCGCGGGTGCTGGCCTCTGCATCCGGCGGGAGCGCGCCGATCGGGTACGCGGGCGAGAAATCGTCGGTCTCGCCGGTCGACATGGTGATCACCGGGAGCATACCGGCATACCGCGCTCGCTCACTTGCTCGCGCGCAGCCGCTGCGCCACCAGGCTGCCTTCACCCGCCGTGTCGAGGTCGGCGAGCAGCACGGCCAGCGCCTCCCGCACTATCCGGCCGCGATCAACGGAGATCCCGTAGGACCGCAGGGCCAGCCGGGCGCGCTCCAGCTCAAGCAGCTCGGCGCCGGACAAGTACACGGTGATCTTCTGAGAGTGGCTCTCCCGCCCGCTAGCCTGCCGCTCTGTTTCGACCGACGGCCGACGGGCCGGCGTCCGCAGCAGTTCCGCGACACCAGGCAGCCTTACCCGGCGCGAATGGGACCCGCCGGAACGCGCTGGCGCCACCTCTCCAGTACCTCCTTGGCCAGCTGGCGGTAGGAGTTCGCACCGCCGCACGCGGGATCGAACCTGGTAATCGGCTCGCCGGCCACCGTCGCGTCGGGGAAACGCACCGTCCTGCTGATGACCGTGTGGAAGACGCGATCGCCAAACCCCTCGACGACCCCGGCGAGGACCTCCCTGGTATGCAGGGTACGGGAGTCGTACATGGTGGCGAGCAGCCCGTCGATAGCCAGCTTCGGGCTGATCCGACTCGACACCTTGTCGATGGTCTCCATCAGCAGGGCTACGCCCCGCAGCGCGAAGTACTCGCACTCCAGCGGCACCAGCACACCGTCCGCGCAGGCGAGCGCGTTGACGGTGAGCAGCCCGAGAGACGGCTGGCAGTCGATGAGGATGACGTCGTAGTCGGGGATGACCGGCTGCAGCGCGCGTCCGAGCACGAACTCGCGGCCGACCTCGTGCACGAGCTGAACCTCGGCACCTGACAGGTCGATGTTGCTAGGCAGCAGGTCCATCCCGTCCACGCGGGTCTTGATGATCACGTCGTGCGCGGTCAGTCCACGCTCCATCAGCAGGTTGTACACGGTGGCGTCCAGCTCGTGCGGCTGGACACCGAGGCCCACCGACAGCGCGCCCTGCGGATCGAAGTCAACGAGCAGCACCCGGCGGCCACGCTCCGCGAGCGCCGCGCCCAGGTTGATGGTCGTGGTGGTCTTGCCGACGCCGCCCTTCTGGTTGCAGACAGCGGTAACCCGGGCCGGCCCGTGCACCAGCAGCGGCGCCGGCTCAGGGAAGACCGGCAGTGGCCGCCCGGTGGGTCCCAGCTGACCTGGCCTGACCTCGAGGATTTGGGATGCTGCCACAGCTACCGCACCTCCTGGCGGCGAGCGCATAGTGCGCCCACTGGCACCGGACTTTAGGGCCTGAGCTGGGCACCGGCAAGCCGGCGCACCGACGAGCCACCAAATTGGACCGGATGCGAACTCTGACCGTTAGGCGGTGGCTCAGGTGGTTATCAGGGAACGACGGCCCGTTCCGCCGCAGCCTGTCGCCCCTGGCCGCGGCCATGGGCGAGGGACACCCGGCCGGCGTGTCAGCCAACCGCGCGGGGGTGCGCGGCCGCGTACACCTCGCGCAGTTTGTCGACGGTCACCAGCGTGTAGACCTGCGTGGTGGTCACCGACGCGTGACCGAGCAACTCCTGCACGACCCTGACGTCGGCGCCGCCGTCGAGCAGGTGCGTCGCGAACGAATGGCGCAGCACGTGCGGCGAGACTTCGGCCAGGCCTGCTCTAGTGGCGGCGGCCCGCAGCGCTCCCCACGCACCCTGCCGGGTCAGCCGGCCGCCGCGCGCGTTCAGGAACAGCGCCGGGCTCGGCTGGCCCTGACCAGACGCGGCCGCCAGGGCCGGCCGGGCCCGCACCAGGTAGGCGCTGACCGCGTCGGCGGCGAAGCTGCCGACCGGCACCAACCGCTGCTTGCCGCCCTTGCCGCACAGCCGTACGGTGCTGACGAGGGGGGGCGACCCCCCGGCACCCCCCGCGCGGCTGACGAGGGCGGGCGACCCCCCGGCACCCCCCGCGCGGCTGCGGTCCGGCGAAGCCCTGGCCAGGTCGAGGTCGTCGACGTCCAGCCCGACGGCCTCGGAGATGCGCGCGCCGGTCGCGTACAGCAACTCCAGCAGCGCACGGTCGCGGAGCGCGGCCGGCCCCACGCCAGCGGCCTCGAGCAGCCGAGTCACGTCGGGAACCGAGATCGCCTTCGGCAACCGCCGGGGCGGCGCTGGCGGCCGGATCGCCCTGGCCGGGTCGTCGGCAGTAAGCCCCTCCGCGAGCGCGAACGCGTGCAGTCCGCGCACCGCGACCACAGCTCGGCCGGCTGAACTGGCGGCCAGCGGGGGGTGATCAGCATCGCCCTCCCGCAGGCCGGCCACGTAGTCGGCCACGTCTGTCGTCCGCACGTCCTCGATCCGGGTGCGCCCCGCAGCCAGCATGGTCGCCGCGTAGCGCTGCAGGTCCCGCCGGTACGCCTGGAGCGTGTGGGCGGCGAGTCCGCGTTCGACGGTCAGGTGGTCGAGATACCTGCGGATCCCCTCGGCGAGCGTGGTCAGCTGAGGACCTCCGCCAGTGACACGGCGGACAAGCCGTGGGCTTCGGCGACGGGCGCGCACGTGACGCTGCCCGCGTGGGTGTTGAGTCCCGGCGCGAACGACGGGTCGGCGCTCAGTGCCTCCCGCCAGCCCCGGTTCGCGATTTCCAGGGCGTACGGCACGGTCACGTTGGTGAGCGCGTATGTCGAGGTATGCGGGACCGCGCCGGGCATGTTCGCCACGCAGTAGAAGACCGAGTCATGCACGCGGTACGTCGGGTGGGCGTGCGTCGTCGGCCTGCTGTCTTCGAAGCAGCCGCCCTGGTCGATGGCGATGTCGACCAGCACCGAACCCGGCTTCATGCGCGCGACCAGGTCGGAGGTGATCAGTTTGGGCGCTCGTGCCCCCGGCACCAGCACGGCGCCGATGACCAGATCAGCGTCGATGCAGGCGCGCTCGATCTCGTAGGCGTTGGACGCGACGGTCTGGCAGTGGCCCTGGTAGATGGCGTCGGCCTGGCGCAGCCTGGCGATGTTCTTGTCGATCAGCAGCACCTCGGCCTGCATCCCGAGGGCGATCGCGGCCGCGTTCATGCCCGACACGCCGGCCCCCAGCACCACGACCTTGGCGGCATAGACGCCCGACACGCCGCCCATGAGCACGCCGCGACCACCCCCGTCGGCCTGCAGGTG
>JASHQA010000221.1 GCA_030037785.1 Streptosporangiaceae bacterium | reverse complement strand
TCCGGCACGTGCTCGACGACGGTGACTTCCTGGAGATCCACGCGGGCTTCGCGCCGAACATCCTCGTCGGCTTCGGCCGCGTCGACGGCGTCTCGGTCGGGGTAGTCGCCAACCAGCCCATGCACTCGGCCGGCACCCTCGACATCGACGCGTCCGAGAAGGCTGCGCGGTTCGTCCGCACCTGCGACGCCTTCGGCGTTCCGGTGCTGACGTTTGTGGATGTCCCCGGGTTCCTGCCGGGTACCGGCCAGGAGTGGGGCGGGATCATCCGCCGCGGCGCGAAGCTGATCTACGCGTACGCGGAGGCCACGGTGCCGAAGATCACCGTCATCACCCGCAAGGCCTACGGCGGCGCGTACGACGTCATGGGTTCCAAGCATCTCGGCGGGGACATCAACCTGGCCTGGCCCACCGCCCAGATCGCCGTGATGGGCGCCGACGGCGCGGTCGACATCCTCTACCGGCGCGAGCTGGCCGCTGTCGACGACCCGACGGACCGGGCGGCGCTGCGCAGCGAGAAAATCGCCGAGTACGAGGACAGGCTGTTCAACCCGTATATCGCGGCCGAGCGCGGCTACGTCGACGCGGTCATCCGGCCCGCGGAGACGCGCTCGCAGGTCACCCGCGCGCTGCGGGCACTGCGCACGAAGCGGCAGACCCTGCCCCCGAAGAAACACGGGAACATTCCGCTGTAGGCGGTCGTCCCACCCCAGGCCGATGAGCAGCGCCGCAGCGGCGCAGCGTGACCGTAGGATCGCGCTGCGGTATCGGCACCGACCGGCCCGCGGTCGGCGAAGCGATTAGAGTCGTGACTGTCATGACGGAATCTGGCCAGCCGCTGCCGCTCCTGTCCCGCTACGCGATCATGGTCGACGTCGGGTACATCTACGCGGCCGCAGGCGAGCTTTTGTTCAGCGCGAGTTCCCGGCGCGAGTACCGCGTCGACGCCGACAAGCTGATCCAGGCGCTGATCCGGCACGCTGACGGTCAGGTGCCGGGTGACCTGCTGCGGGTCTACTGGTATGACGCGGCCAGAGACCGGGTGCCGACGATCGACCAGCGGGTTATCGCCCAGATGCCGTGGGTGAAGCTGCGGCTCGGCAACCTGAACGCGCGGGGTCAGCAAAAGGGCGTCGACGCGCAGATTCGCGCTGACATGGAGGCGCTGGCCAGGCACCGCGCCATCACCGACGCCATCCTGGTCGCCGGGGACGAGGACATGGTGCCGGCCGTCGAGGCCGCTCAGGCCTTCGGTGTCCGCGTCCACCTGTGGGGCGTCGAACCACCGTACGGCACGAACCAGGCCGAGCGTCTGGTCTGGGAGTCCGACACCGTCGAGGTGCTCGAGCGGTCGTTCGTCGAACCGTACTTCACCCGCCAGCTTGCCGAGCCCGCCCAGGTGGGCGGCGGCGACCAGGGCCCGTCCAGAGTCACGCCGGTCGTGGCGTCGCCGGCCGCGCAGGCCGCGCCGTCCCCGGCGCAGGTGTTCGGCGACCGGCACCTGAGCCGTCCGTACTCGAGGCCGCTGCCGGTCACGCACCTGTCGTCGGCGCGGCTTGGACCGGACCGGGAGCGGGTCGAGGAGGCGGGCGAGCACGTCGCGCAGAAGTGGATCCTGACCAGAGGCGAGGACAACATCCGCGACTTGCTGCCCGGCCCGATTCTGCCGCCGGTCATCGACAAGGAACTGCTCGTGGAGGCGGAGAAGGAGCTGGGGCTGTCGCTGCGCTCCTATCAGGAGGCGCGGGAGTGGCTGCGCGACGCGTTCTGGGTGCGGGTGCACCGGCAGTTCGGCCTCGGCGTAGGGAAGTCGAAGGGCTGAGGCCGAGATGACGCAGCGACAGGGCAGGCCGCAGCCGCCGCTTGTGCTCTCGGTGGTAGCCGGCCAGCCAACCCCAGACGAGCTCGCCGCGCTGCTCGTCGTGCTGGCGAGCCGCCAGCCGGCCCGCCGCGCCGGCGCCGACCAGCGCCCGTCGCTGTGGTCCTGGCCCGGCGGAGCGCTCCGGGTGCCGGTTGTCCCCGGCCCTGGCGCGTGGCGCGCGAGCGGCCTGCCTCGATAGCCCGCAGCGAGGCGGGCGTGACGCCGGGACGGCCGACACCTCCGACGTCGGGCTGCCTGCCTCACCTAGACTCCTCACAGTCGAAATGAGGAGACAACGCACGTGCGTAGGGTCCTGATCGCAAACCGGGGCGAGATCGCGGTTCGGATCGCCCGGGCATGCCGGGACGGGGGGCTGGTCAGTCTGGCCGTGTACGCGGACGATGACATCGACGCGTTGCACGTGATCATGTCCGACGAGGCCTACGCGCTGGGCGGCCAGACCGCCGCGGAGAGCTACCTCGACGTCGGCAAGATACTGCGGGCCGCGGCAGCGGGCGGCGCCGACGCCGTCCATCCGGGCTACGGCTTCCTGGCAGAGAACGCTGACTTCGCCCGCGCGGTCATCGGCGCGGGACTGACCTGGATCGGTCCGCCGCCGGAGGCCATCGACGCGCTCGGGGACAAGGTGCGGGCGCGGCACATCGCCAGGCAGGTCGGCGCGCCGCTCGCAGCCGGTACCGACGGGCCGGTCAGCGGCGCAGACGAGGCCATCGCGTTCGCGGTCGAGTCGGGACTGCCGATTGCCATCAAGGCCGCGTTCGGCGGCGGCGGCCGCGGCCTGAAGGTCGCCAGCACCCTCGAGGAGATCCCGAGCCAGTTCGAGTCCGCGGTGCGCGAGGCAGTGGCCGCCTTCGGCCGCGGCGAGTGCTTCGTCGAGCGCTACCTCGACAAGCCCCGGCATGTCGAGACCCAGTGCCTGGCGGACTCGCACGGCAATGTGGTCGTCGTGTCGACCAGAGACTGCTCGCTCCAGCGGCGCCACCAGAAGCTAGTCGAGGAGGCCCCGGCCCCGTTCCTGACCACCGGGCAGGACAAGCTGCTGCGCACCGCGTCCGCCGACATCCTGCGAGCCGCTGGCTACGTCGGCGCCGGCACGTGCGAGTTCCTGATCGGCCAGGACGGCACGGTGTCGTTCCTGGAGGTGAACACGCGGCTGCAGGTCGAGCACCCGGTCACCGAGGAGGTGACCGGCATCGACCTGGTGCGCGAGATGTTCCTGATCGCCGACGGCGAGCCGCTGAGCTTCAGCGATCCCGAGATCCGGGGGCACTCGATCGAGTTCAGGATCAACGCCGAGGACGCCGGGCGCGGCTTCCTGCCGGCCCCTGGCACCATCACCGGCTGGCGTCCGCCAGCCGGGCCGGGAGTTCGGCTGGATGCCGGGTATACCGCCGGGATGACCGTGCCGCAGGCCTTCGACTCGCTGATCGCCAAGCTCATCGTCACCGGCGCGACGCGGACGCAGGCGCTGGAGCGGGCCCGGCGGGCGCTCGCCGAGTTCGAGATCGAGGGCATGCCCACGGTGCTGCCGTTCCACCGCGCGGTCGTGGCTGACCCAGCGTTCACCGACGAGCCATTTCGCGTGCACACGCGCTGGATCGAGACCGAGTTCGCGGCCGACATCCCGCCGTATCCGGCGGACCGCGGCGAGCCCGCGGCCGTCCAGCCGCGCGACCGGGTCACGGTCGAAGTGGGCGGCAAGCGGATCGAGGTAACCGTTCCCGCCGGACTCGGCGCGCTCACCGGCCGGGCGGGCGGCGGCCAGGCCAGCAGGCAGCCGCCCACGCGCAGCCGCCGCGGGCCCGCCCCTGGCGGAGCGGCTGCGGGCGACGAGCTGATCAGCCCCATGCAAGGCACGATCGTCAAGGTCGTGGCCGCGGACGGCGACCACGTGGCGGCGGGGGACACTGTCGTCGTGCTCGAGGCCATGAAGATGGAACAGCCGCTGACCGCGCACAAGGCCGGGACGGTCACCGGGCTCAGCCTCGCCGTTGGCCAGGCTGTGCCCGCCGGAGCCGTGATCTGCCAGCTGCGCGGATGACCAGACTGCCCGGCGATCCCGGTCCCCTGCGCTGGATGAGGTTCGCGGCTGGCTTCCGGCTGCCAGCCGAGAACCGGGACTGGGTCCGGCACGAGCTCACCGACGCGGGCTGGCGCAGTCGCACCGTGGTGCGGCACCTCGCGGTGATCGTTCCGGTCTGCGCGGTGCTCGCCGTGCTGCTGCTCCTGCTGTCGCCCGCCCCGGCCTGGTTCGCGGTCATGATGATCGCGCTGATCCTCTGCGGCAGCGTGTTCACCGTCGCCGCCTACGCCGACGACATCCGGGCGAGTCGGCTTCGCCAGCACGGGCTTGACGCGCCGGACGACCCCGACCTCGGCCGCCCGCCGCACTAGCCGCTGACGCCGCCCTCGACCGGCTGCATGAGCCTGCGGGCGGCTTCGGTGACGCTGCCGGACAGCGACGGGTACACGGCGAAGGTCTGCGCGACGTGGTCGACCGTCAGATGCCGCTCCACGGCCAGCGAGACGGCCAGGATGAGCTCGCTCGCGCGCGGCGCGACGATGACGCCGCCGAGTACGGTGCCGCTGCTGCGATTCGCGATGAGCTTGACAAAGCCGTCCCGGAAGCCCTGCATCTTCGCCCGCGGGTTGGTGGCCAGCGGCAGCTTGACCACGACGCCGTCGGCGATGTCGCCCGACGCCACTGCCTTTTCCGGAACGCCGACCGTGGCGATCTCGGGCTCGGTGAAAATGGTCGCGGCGACGTTGGTGAGCCGCAGCGGCTTGACCGCCTCGCCCAGGGCGTGCCACATGGCGATCCGGCCCTGCATGGCCGCCACCGAGGCGAGCATGAGGACCCCGGTGCAGTCGCCCGCGGCGTACACGCCGGGCGCCGACGTGCGGGACACCTTGTCGACGCGGACGAAACCGCGGTTGTCGACTTCCACGCCGGCCTCGGCCAGGCCAAGGCCGCTCGTGCTCGGCACCATTCCGACCGTCAGCAGGCAGTGCGTGCCACGCACAGTCCGGCCGTCGGTCAGCGTGACGATCACGCCGTCACCGTCGCGGCCGACCCGGTCTGCCCTGGACCGGCCGAGAACTGTCATGCCGCCGCGACGGAACACGTCCTCGACCACCAGCGCCGCGTCCGCGTCCTCGTTCGGCAGCACTCGGTCGCGCGAGGACACGAGCGTCACCTGCGACCCGAGCGCCTGGTAGGCGCTGGCGAACTCGGCGCCGGTGACGCCGGAGCCGACCACGATGAGCTCGCGCGGCAACTCGCCGAGGTCATACAGCTGGCGCCAGGTCAGGATGCGCTCGCCGTCGGGCGCCGCGCCCGGCAGCACCCTGGGCTCGGCGCCGGTGGCGATCAGCACCGCGTCTGCGTCGACGCGGCTATCGCCGACCGCCACGGTGCGCGGCCCGACCAGGCGGCCCGTGCCGGAGATGACCTTCACACCCTCGCCGGA
>JASHQA010000220.1 GCA_030037785.1 Streptosporangiaceae bacterium | reverse complement strand
ACCGGCGAGGTCGTCAAGCAGGAGTATCTCGACTTCGCTTTCCCCTACTACTGGCACTACGACGTGCTGCGCGCCCTCGACTACTTCCGGCGCTCAGGTGCCGGGCCGGATTCCCGGCTGGCCGCAGCCATCGAGCTCGTGCGATCAAAGCGGCAGACCGACGGCCGCTGGCTGCTGGACCGCGTCCATCCTGGCCGTGTCCACTTCGCTCTTGAGGTCGGCGCGGCGGACCCGAGCCGGTGGAACACCCTCCGTGCGCTTCGGGTGCTCGACTGGTGGGAAGGCTGACCCACCGCGGAATCCGACCGGTCGGATCCGAACGCGGTCGTGGGACTTCACCCCGGCCACGCTGGCGATCACCGTGGAGGTGGCGGCCCAGAGCGTGACGGTCCCGTTCTCACCCGGCGAGCGGCACGGCCGCGATCAGCGCGTCCAGCGCCGAGCTTTGCCTGCCGGCGTCGGCGTGATCGAACGGGCCTGCCCAGTGCAGCCCGAACTGGTTGCTGATGTTCCTGTCGTTGACCCAGATGGAGCGGGCGTTGTCGCAGATGAACTCCCGGTAGGCGGGACGCGGGCTCTGCCCGTAGAAGTCGAACAGGTTGCGCACGAAGATGCCCTTGAACTGCGGGCGGTCGGAATCCCCGCGGGCTGTGGTGTACTCGCGGGGCTCGAGCAGCACGCCGTGCCCGCCGGCCGGGGCCGGGGTGGTCAGCGCGGCGAGCGCGGCGTCGGCGATCGCCTCGCCCTGCCGCAGGTAGGCAGCGTCCCCGGTGAGCTCGTGCAGCGCGGCCAGCCCGCCCAGGACCACGCCCTGGTTGTAGGTCCACGTCTGGCCGCCGTTGTTCCGGCAGGACTGGTCGAGCCCGTCGTTGACCAGGCCGCTGGCACCGATCAGGCCGCGCGCGCAGAACCAGTCCCACTCCCGTTGGGCCCAGCCGAGGTACTCGCGGGTGCCGGGGCAGCGCTGCTGCAGCCGGGCCGCGAGGGTGAGGAACAACTCGTTGGTGATGGCGTTCTTGTACCTGCGCTCGGTGTTCCACCACACGCCGCCGCCGCAGGTGCCGTCCCAGCCGGTCAGCATGTGGGCGAATATTCGCCGCGCTGCGTCGAGGTAACCGATCTCGCCGGTCAGGTCGTAGGCGGCGACCCAGGCCAGGCCCCACCAGCCATTGTCGTCGTAGAAGCTGACCAGGAAGTTCCGGTGCCAGCGCCGCGCGACCCTGAACGTGCGCTCGACCACGCCGCGGTAGCGCTCGTCGCCGGTGCGCCGGGTGTAGGCGATCACCGCGGTCAGCGCGTTGGCGGAGTTCCACCAGCCGGTTGTCCCCCAGCAGCCGGTCCACGGGCGGTACCACCGCTGCAGCGCCGCCATCCCGGCCGCCGCCCACGCACGGTAGTCCGGCTGCCGCACGGCATCCTCGGCTGACATAACTACACCCTGCCCGCGCTGACCAGCCACCCGCCCGAGTGCTGTGATCAGAGTGCTGTGATCAGCTGCCCCTACCCGCCCGGCGGGTGCGTGAACCAGGGCTCTACCCGCGCGTACAGCCTGCGCGCGGCGCTAGGGCGCCGGAATCTCGCCGTCAGGCCGAAGCAGCGGCGCGGTCGCGCTCAGAGTCTGCGGGTACTTGATGCCCGCCCCCGTGTTGAGCGCGACGACGACCTCGTCCTCGCCGATCCCGCCGCGCTCGCGAAGCACGCGGATCGCGGCGATGGTCGCCGCTCCCTCCGGGCAGACCAGCGCCCCCTCGGTGCTGGCGAGCTCCTGCTGCGCTGCCAGCAACTCGGCGTCGCTGACCGCGACCGCGCACCCGTCGGTGCGGTAGATCGCGTCGAGGATGAGGAAGTCGCCAAGCGCCTTCGGCACGCTGAGGCCGAAGGCGACGGTGTGCGGATCCGGCCACGGCGAGCTCTCGCGCGCGCCGGACTCGAACGCCCTGACGATCGGCGCACAGCCGGCGGCCTGGACGGCGACCAGCCGGGGCAGCGGGCCTTTCATCCAGCCCAGCTCGACCAGCTCGCTGAGCGCCTTGTGGATGCCGATGATGCCGACGCCGCCGCCGGTGGGGTAGACGATGACGGCCGGCATCCGCCAGCCAAGCTGCTCGACGATCTCAAAGCCCATCGTCTTCTTGCCCTCGAGGCGATAGGGCTCCTTCAGCGTCGAGACCTCCTGCACGCCCCCGCGGCGCGCAACAGCGGCATTGACGAGCCGGCCGCAGTCGCCGATGTGCCCGCTGACCAGATAGAGCTCGGCTCCCGCCGCTGCCACCTCGCTCCGGCAGATGACGGGCGCCTGCTCCGGCATCGCAATGAGCGCGTGCAGTCCGGCCCGAGCCGCATACAGCGCCCACGCCGCGCCCGCGTTCCCGTTCGTGGGCATGGCGATGCCGCGCACTCCGAGCTCAGCGGCTCGGGAGACGCCTACTGCGGCACCGCGCGCCTTGAACGAGCCAGTGGGGATCGTCCCCTCGTCCTTCAGGAGCAGCCGGGGCACGCCGATCCGCTCGCCCAGACGCGGCAGCGCGAGCAGCGGCGTCATGCCCTCACCAAGGCTCACGACGTGCTCTGGCTGCGACACCGGCAACAACTCGTGATAGCGCCACAGCGAGGGCTCGCGCTCGGCGAACGCCGCCCGCGAGGACTCGGCGGCCAGCCGGCTGAGGTCGTACTGCGCGAGCAGCGGCGAGCCGCAGGTACACACGCCCTGGACGACGTCGGCCGGATGGCGGGCGTCACAGCGACGGCAGCGCAAGTTGGTCAGGTACGAAAACACCAAGCAGCGCCTTTCGAAGGAACGACGAGAATCGTCACGCGATCAGCTGACGACGCCGGCCTCGATTACAGCGCAGCGACGATGTCGAGTAGTTCCTCCTCGGACGCTGACAGGTCAATCGGATCGCCGTAGGGCTGTGGCCAGTCCTTGCCGGTGTGCCAGTACACCTCGACAACGTTGTCCTCCGGGTCACGGAAGTAACAGCCGATCGCATTGCCGTGGTTCACGACCATATCGACGGGGTACCCGCGCTCGAGTATCTGGGCGTAGAAGTTCCTCAGGTCGGCGAGCGAGCCCACGGTGAACGAGATCTGCTGCGGGTCCGACCGGCGATCGGCGGACTGCACCATCGCGAACTCGTGATGCTCGATCGCCGGGTTGGCGCTGAGGAAGACGATCCCGTCGTCCGGGCCCCGGTCGGTCACGGACATGCCGAGAAACCCCGAGTAGAACTCCATCATCCGCTGCGGATCGCGTACGTAGATCCCGACGTGTCCCAAGCCCGTTACCTTCGGCATGCCCAGTCCCTCCCGTTCAGTGCTCGCGCTCGCCGTCCGGTGCGTACTTGCCGGCGAGTTGTGGTGTGGTTCCGGCCTTGCCCTGCGCCTGGCGCTCGCGGCGCGTCTCTCGCTTCCAGGTTCGCTTCAGGTCGTCCCGCACGCTGACCCGGAGACGACCGAGACCCTCGACCTCGAGCTCGATCTCGTCGCCGTCCATGAAGGGGTTCAGGCCACCGTGGTTCGTCCCGGTGGCAATCAGGTCACCCGGCTCGATCGTGTGCACCGACGAGACGAATTCAACACACTGCGGAATCGAGTGCCCCATATCGCTCGTGCTGAAATCCTGCATGAGCTCGCCGTTATTCCACAGCCGGACGGCGAGGTTCTGCGGATCAGCAATTTCGTCTTTCGTAACGAGGAACGGCCCGATCGGGCAGAACGTGTCTCGTGACTTCATCTCGTAGAAAACATTGCGGCCGGACGGCAGCCCGCGGGCGGATCCATCGATGAGATTGGTGTAGCCGAACACGTAATCCATCGCGTCAGCCGACGGGACATCCTTCCCGCATGCGCCGATGACGAGCGCGAGTTCGGCCTCGCCCTCGAAGATGGTCCCTGGCACATCGGGGAGGACCATCGTGCCACCGGGGCCGATGATGGAGTTGGGCGTCTTGTGAAATGCGCTGATCGGCGGAAGGTCCGCCAGCGTCCCGCCTTCCAGGTAGTTCACAGCCATGCAGTCGATGTTCACCGGGCGCGGCACGGGCGGGCGCACCGCCGCAGCCTCCAGCGGTATGCCGTGGCCGTGGTCCGCCGCCGACTCGAGCCTGGGGCGCCACTGGTCCCAGCCCTCGATCACGGCGCGCAGCACGTCCTGCGGATGCACTCGGGGAATCTCGGCGGTAACCGCGGAGACGTCGAAGATCACGTGATCGCGCACCACGCCGAGGCGGAATTCGTCAAAGAACGCTAGCTTCATGCGGTTCTCACTTCGCCATCAAGATTTCGGCAGCCGGGCCACATCTCGTCGCATGCGTGTGTCAACTCAGAAATAGCACACTCCTCGAATGCGGACATGTCAAGACTATTTGGTAAGGCAACCGCGCAGGCAGCTGCGCAGAAAGCGGAGCGTATCCCGCAATCTGTTCCAGGCGCGTCGTCAGCAGTCGGGCCGGCCGGACACCGGCTAGCCAGCGGGGCCCTGGACGCGGACCGAGATGGTCTGCGTCAGCAGCAGGCCAGCGATCGACACCGTGTAGGTGCCGGCTCGCAGTCCGGTGGTGTCGACTTCGACCGTGACCGCGCCGTCACCATTCGGACCGCTCACCGCGAGCCGTCGTGGCGAGTGCAGCCGGGCTCCGGTGAGGGTGGCCGTCACGTCGTCCCAGGTCTGTCCGGGGACCGTCGAGTCCGGATCGGCGTACGGACCGTGCGTCACCCCGTACTGGCCGCGAAGCGGCGGGTACACACCGAAGCCGTCGCGGATCGTCGTGCCATTCGGGGTACTGCCGGGGATGAAGCCATTCCCGGTGACCGTGACGGTCTGACCGCTGGACACAGTGGCGGCAGACTCGCTGATGTTGGACTCCAGCTGGTTGAGCTCGTCGCGAGCCTGCCGGCTCGGCAGCTGCGGTCCGCGCTGCCTGTCGATCTGCCGCACCAGGGCGGGCACGAACTTCGGGGCGTAGATGGTGCCCCAGCCCGCCGCGATGCTGTAGCCCGGCCCGGTGGAGTAGCCGGTGACGCCGTACGCGCTGTCGGCATAGCCGGCCGGCACGGTGATGATGCCAGCCGCGGCACCGCGCGGCCCGATGGCCGCCAGGGCCGGGTTTATCGTGCCGAGGTCGGCGCCGCGCAGCTGGGTAGCCAGCGCGAGGATGCCCGCGAAGGTGGGCGAGGCCTGCGAGGTGCCGCTGTCCGCATCCATCACGATGTCCGGGAACGCGCGACCGGTGTAGTTGTCCAGGGCCGGGATGCCCCGCTGCCAGGAGGGCTTCGGGTAGACAGCGGAAATGCCGGCGGACTCTGCGTCAGAGTGGTTGTTCTGGGCTGTCCACAGCCCGTCCGGGGCGGTCCGGCCGGCCTCGGTGACGAGGCCGTAGTTGGGGATGGCGCCGCCGACCGCCGTGACCCATGGACTGTCGACCGGGTGACCCGCGGTGACGCCGGTCGTCGGGGTGCACTGGCCGGTGTCGCCCAGCACCGGTGGGTCGGTCGGGCCGCAGTCACCGGAGGCGAACGCCACCGGGACGCCGCGCGCGGCGGCGTCGAGGAACGCGGGATCCAGGGCGTGGATGGCCGCCTGCTGACTGGCAGTCGGGTTGGTCGGGTCGTTGATGAAATCGCTCTCGCCGTCGCCCAGGCTCACCGTGATGACGTTGGCCAGGTGCTCGTTGGCGATCATCTCGATCGCCTGGGCTACCTGCGGCCAGCCCTGCATGCCGACGGTCTCCGGCACCGGCGGGCTGACGAACAGGATGCGGGCGTAAGGCGCCATCGAGTGGATCGCCTCTGCGTCGAGCCGATCCTCGCCCGTGCTGCACTCGACCCGGCAGGCGGCCGACGGGGTGGTCGGCGCCGGGAGCGCCAGTTCCTTGATCTCCGCCGGCGGCAGGTGCATCGCCGCGTCGTAGCTCGCCATTGACGCCTGGAGCTTCGGGTCCGGATTGGTGACTATGTAGGCCACGGTCACGCCGGCCCCGTCGATGCCCTGCTTCCAGAGGGCGTTGACGCCGTAGTCGATGATGTCCGGCTGCGCGGTCGCGTCCGGGAAGCGCGGCAGGATGATGGACTTTCCCGCGGCAATTCTCGCCTCGATGGCGTCGTAGGTCGCTGTCGTCGCCGCGATGCGCTCGGCGGCCGGTGGCGCGTCTGGGCTCTTGCCAGCCGACGTGGCACCGCTCGCCCGCCCTGAACACGCCAGCACCGTGGCGGCCAGCACCAGGCAACTGGCAGCGGCGATGAGAGGCTTTCTAGCGACCATGTGACGACTTCCCTGACGTGTGCTACCCGGTTCGCGGCTGCTACTCGCTCGAGATCGTGGTCTCCTTCGCGGTGAGGAATTCGAGCAAGGCGGGCCGACCCTCTTCCGTGGCCGCGATCCCGCGCTTGATCGCGGCCACGATCTCGGCGGGGTCGGTGATCCGCTCACCGTAACAGCCCAGTGCAGCGGCCATGTCCGCGTAGTGCCCGGTGATGTCCGTCGCGCCATACTTGGCCTGCGAGACCGGCATGATCGGGATCTCGATCGCCATCGAGGAGTTGTTGAACAGGATGGACAGGATGGCGATCCGCTCGCGCGCCGCAGTCTCCAGGTCCATTCCGGTAAACCCGATGGCCGCGTCCCCCCAGACGTTGACGCACAAGTGGTCGGGCCGCGCCAGCTTGGCTCCCATCGCCAGGCCGAGCCCGTAGCCCAGCTGGGTCGTCTTGCCCCAGCCGAGGTAGCTCAGCGGTACCGTCGCCTCCCAGAACGGCGTCATCTGGTCGCGCGGGCTGCCGGCGTCGTGGGTGATGATCGTCCGGTCCTTGGCTACGGTGCGGTTCAGTTCGAAGATCACGCGGTACGGGCTGATCGGTGCGGCCTCGCTGGTCAGCCGCGGTGCCCACGCGGCCAGCCAGGCGTCGCGCAACGCGGCGATCCGGCCGCCGACGTCCCGGCGTGCCGTGGCGGTGGACCGGTCCATCCCGGCCATTGCCTCCCCTAGCGCGGCCAGGGTCAGCTTGGCGTCACCCACCAGCGCGTGCTGCACGGCGACGTCCTTGTTGACGTCCTTCGGGTCGAGTGTGGCGTGGATGATGGTCTTGCCCGCCGGCATGGCCACGCCGAAGCCGGTCAGCGCGAAGCTGCAGCCGACGCCGAGGATCACGTCGGCGTCGGCCAGGAACCGCTTGACCGGGCGCGGATTGGCCCGACCGCCGCTGCCGAGCGACAGCGGATGGTTTTCCGGGAACGCGCTCTTGCCCTCGATAGACGTGGTGACCGGAATATTCCACGCTTCGGCCAGCGCCCGCAGCTCGGGCCATGCCTTGGCCCAGTGCACTCCCTGACCGGCATAGATGACCGGCCGCTCGGCGCTGGCCAGCACGCCGGCGGCCGTGGCGACGTCCGCGGGGTCCGGGGCGCTTCTTGCGCGGATGCTGGGCGTGTGCGA
The DNA here is from genome assembly GCA_030037785.1 of Streptosporangiaceae bacterium. Taxonomy (GTDB): domain Bacteria; phylum Actinomycetota; class Actinomycetes; order Streptosporangiales; family Streptosporangiaceae; genus JAJYUU01. The sequence continues at coordinate 3,253 of JASHQA010000220.1, read as the reverse complement.
CCAGCCGTCGGGCAGCTCTTCGTTCCACAGATCGGCCGGAACCTCGATCAGGACCGGACCAGGGCGGCCGTTCCGCAGCTGCGAGAAGGCCCGGCGCAGGATGCCCGGCACGGCCTGGGCGCTCGTGACGGGCTCGGCCCACTTGGTGACGTTCCGCATATTGAGCGTGGAGTTGAAGTTCGGGTAGTAGGTGGCCAGGTGCCGCGCGTAGCCGCCAGGAACAACCAGGATCGGCACCGACTCGGAGAAGGCCTGAGCCACGCCGCCGAAGGCGTTCTCCGCCCCGGGGCCGTGCTGCATGCAGAACACCCCGATCTTGTCGCCGGAGGTCACCCGCGAGTAAGCATCGGCCATGTGCAGGCCGGTGCGCTCCTGGCGCACGATGATGGTCCGGATGTCCGCGCTCGCGGCAGCCTCGATCAGCGGGTTCACCGGGTATGCGAAGAGGATGTCGACCCCTTCGGCCTTCATGGCTGCTGCGATGGCGCCGGCGACGTTCATCGGTTGGGCCCCCTGTTCATCGGGTAGGGCTGCCACCGCTCCAGATTGGCGCGTGGCAGCACGGATGGGTTGACACAACTCAGCGGCCAGCGGCCTCGCAGCACCATAGCGACCTCGCGGCCGACCCGCCGCCTTGTCTCCGGACGCATTCGGGTAGTAGCCGAGGCTACGTGCGGGGTAACGAGCACATTTGCCATTGTCAGCAGCGGGTTGTCAGGCTCGGGCGGCTCCTGCAGGAGCACGTCGAGGCCGGCCCCGGCGATGGTCCCCTCCTGCAGCGCCTTGATGAGGGCCTGCTCGTCCACGATGGAACCCCGGGCCGTGTTGATGAGGATGGCTGTCGGCTTCATCCGGCTCAGGGCCGCTGCGTCAAAGGCCTGCTCGGTCTCGGCGTTGTGCGGCGTGTGGATGGACACGAAGTCGCTGCGCTCCAGCAACTCGCCGAAGCTCACCGGCTCGACCCCGGCTTCGGTGATCGACAGCTCACTGACGTACGGGTCGTGGGCGATCAGGTGCAGGCCGAACGGCTTCGCCCGACGAGCTGTACAGCGGGCGACGTTCCCGAAGCCGTACAGCCCGAGGGTCTGCCCCAGCAGCCTAGGACGGCTCGACAGCAGCTGCCTGCCCTCCAGCCACCGGCCGGTAGCCGCCACGCGAGCCATGGCCGGCGTCATCCGCGCCGCGTCGAGCAGCAGCATCATGGCGTGATCGGCGACCTCCTCGATGAAGACATCCGGGACGTTGGTCACCACGATGCCGGCGGCGGTAGCGGCGTCGACGTCCACCATGTCCACGCCGACGCTGCCGACGCCGATTACCACGCAGCTCTGCAGCGCGGCAATGACCTCGGAGTCAATGCGCATCCCCCACGAGGTCATGATGGCGTCCGCGGCACGGACACCCTCGATGAAGTCGGCGCGGGTGTTGGCCTGGACCTCGACGATGTCCGCGATCGGCCCGAGCGCCTCTCGCTCGAAGGACCAGTCGTGCGGGGCAGCCTGGTCCAGCACGTGCTTCGGCACTCGCACGGCGACCTTCTTCCGCGCCATGTCCGGTCTCCCTCCGTTTCCGCCTGATCCGTTACTACCGCCGCTGCTTCGACGATGCCACCACTCATGACGACGATCGTCCGCCAACCGCGGCCAACACGGACCAATGGTCGCTGGATCCGCCCCGACCCCTTCATCCGGGCATTACCTTGAAGGCCAGATCGCGCGGCGGGCTGACGCGCAGCACCTCGAACGGGACTGTCGCCGACCCGCGACGCCGGATCTCGTCGGACGCTTGCGGGTAGAAGATCTCCGCCAGCTCCACCGCCTCGGGAAAGCTGCTGAACTCGAGCGCCATCGGCCCGGCGAAGCTGACGTGCTGGTAGCCGCGGGCTGCGAGCCAGGCCAGGTGGTTCGGCCAGACGATGGTCACGCAGCCGGCCGGCCTGCACACCCGCTCCATCTCGGCGAGTCCCGCCGCACCGCCGTGCTCCGGCGCCGGGGTGAAAGCCGAGCACGCGACGACCAGGTCGGCGACGTCGTCCGGCAGCGGCAGTTCGTCGAAGAAGCCGTGGACCACCCGAACCCGGTCCCCGTGGTCAGCGGTTGCCAGCTTGCGACGCAGGATCCGGCGCAGCGGCTGCGCGGGCTCCACCGCGACGATGTGCTGCCCGTGCTCGATGAGCTGCATGGTCAGCCGTCCCGTGCCGGCGCCGACCTCGGCGATCTGGTCGAGGTCACGCGGCAGCCAGCTCACGACCTCCGGATGGAGCCGCTCCGCGGCGGCCAGCCGGTCATAGAGCTCTGGCTCGAGGCGGTACAGCAATTCCCAGGCCAGGGTCACGTCGTCGTGCGGATCTCCGCCGCCTGGCCGGACGAACCGGCTCGCCTCGGCGCGCGTGAACACGGCCACGTTCGCGGCCGAGTATCGGCTCCGCAACTCCCGGCCGACCGGAGCCTCAGGTCTCGTCACCAACCCCAGCCCAGTTCTTGTCGGTCTCCCAGAGCACGGCTTCGAGCCACGGCCTGAGGATCACGGCACCGTCCTTATCCCAATTGCCCGTTCCGCCGGTTGCCGAAACTGCGCCCCGAGGTGTTCGGTCCCGGCGCCCGCGCGCTCAGCCAAGCCTGGCCGCGCGCGGGGTCGCCCGCGTGCTGCGAGAGCATGGGCTGGTGGAACTGCGCCGCGCTGATGGCGGGGTGATCGCGCTGGAGGTCGTGGGCGATCCAGACGCAACACCGGTCCTTGTCTGCCACGGGCTGGCCGATTCGCGGCTGGCCGCGCTGTGGTTCCGGTCCGCGGCCGAGGACTTGGGCCTCTACCTGATCGTCCCGGACCGCCCCGGTATGGGCGGCAGTGGCCGCCGGCGGCTGAGCCGACTGTCGGACTGGGCCGGGGACGCGCGGCTGATACTGGACGCGCTGCGGGTGCAGGAGGCCGCGCTGCTGGGCATCTCGGGCGGCGGACCGTTCGCGGCAGCCTGCGCCGCGACGATCCCCGACCGGGTCCGCAGCCTCATGCTCGTCGCGGCCCTCGGCTCGCCCGAGTGGCCAACCAGCGGGATGGCACCGGGCGAACGACTGTCCCTGACGCTCGCCAGGCACTCGCCCGAACTCGGCGGCTGGGGCCTCGACCGCCTGGCCGCGCTCGCGCGCCTGCGGCCCGAGCTGTTCCTGCGGTTGGCCGCGACCGCGCAGCCAGCCGCCGACATCCGCGCCCTCCAGGTACCCGGCCTGCGCGAGTCGTTCCTCACCAGTTTTCT
>JASHQA010000219.1 GCA_030037785.1 Streptosporangiaceae bacterium | reverse complement strand
GGCCGGGAAGTTCGGCGACCAGTACGGCCGCAAGAAGATCTTCCTCGGCGCCGTCGTCCTGTTCACGACCGCGTCCCTGTGCTGTGGCCTGGCCGACAACATCTACCTGCTCATCGTGCTCCGGGCGATCCAGGCGCTGGGCGGCGGCGCCTTCATGCCGTCGGCCACCGGGATCATCGCCGACCAGTTCGGCGCGGGCCGGGACCGCGCGCTCGGCCTGTTCTCCAGCATCTTCCCGATGGGCGGCATCGTCGGCCCGGTGCTCGGCGGCCTGTTCGTGACGTACTGGTCCTGGCGCGGCATCTTCTTCGTGAACATCCCGATCGGGCTGCTGCTGCTCGCGCTCGGCGCGGTGGTGATCCCGCGCATCCCGCAACGCCCTGACCCGCACCTCGACATCCGCGGCGTCGTGCTGCTCGGCATCACCCTGCTGTCCGCCATGCTGGGCATCGGCTACCTGGGCGGGACCAGCAGCGAGCCGCTCAGCGTGTACTTCCTGCTCCCCGAGTGCATCGCCGTCGTCGGGGCGGTGACGTTCGTCCGGCACTCGGCCAGGGCGCGGTCGCCGTTCGTCTCGCTGCGCTTCCTGACCGGCCACGGCTTCGGCGTCATGAACCTGCTGAACTTCCTGTACGGCAGCGCCGTGCTCGGCTTCGCGCCGCTGGTGCCGCTGTACGCGGAGAACCGGTTCCGGCTGGCCGCGCTCCCGGCTGGCACGCTGCTGACCGCCCGCGCGGTCGGCATGATCTCGGTGGCCGCCGCGTCGGTCTGGATGCTGCGCCGAACCGGCTACCGGCTACCGATCGCCGCCGGGTTCGTGGTGTGCGCCGTGGGGCTCATCGGGACCGCGTCGACCCCGCACGGGCTGACGACGTATGCGTGGCTGGCGCTGGCCACCGGCGTGTGTGGCGTCGGCATGGGCCTGGCGACGCCGGCCGCCAACAACGCCACACTGCAGCTCGCACCCGAGCAAGCGGCCGCGGTCGCCGGGCTGCGCGGCATGTTCCGGCAGGCCGGCGCCATCAGCGCGGTATCGATCACGGCCGCCGTCGTGGCCCGCAGCGCCGATCCCGGCATCGCGCAGGCGCACGTGTTCCTGGCGTTCGCCGCGATCATCCTCTGCGCGCTGCCGCTGATCGTGCTGATACCGGAGCATCGCGGCCGCTGGTGACCGCCAGCGACTGCGGCCGTCCAGGCGACCGTGCTGGGCGGCACGCGTCGTTCCCCAAAATGGGAACCCGTCGCCCAGCCTGCACGGCCGGGACAACCGGCCCTCGGGACCTAGCCGGGTTCGACGTAGGTCCGCTTCGCCGACGCCCGCCCGGCGTGGACCCGAGCCTCGATCGTGTCGCCGAGGTGCTTGTCCACACTGCGCCAGTACTCGAACGCGCGGTGCAGCACCGGCTCGGTCACGCCCTTCAGCAGGTGGCCAGTGACGTTGCTGACCAGGCGGTCACGCGCGGCGTCGTCGAGCACCTCGCGGACCAGCGTGCCCGGCTGGCCGAAGTCGTCGTCCTCGGCGTGCAGCGTGTAGGCCGAGCGCACCATGTCGCCGTCGGAGTACCAGTAGTTCGGCTGGTACCGCTCGCTGTCCGCCCGCGGGCCGCCCTTGGAGTTCGGCGCGTACACCGGGTCGGACACGTTGCGGATCCGCATCACGCCGTCCTTGCTGTAGCTGTGCACCGGGACGACCGGAGCGTTGACCGGTATCTGCTTGTAGTTCACCCCGAGCCGGGCGCGGTGCGCGTCGGCGTAGGCGAACCCGCGGGCCAGGAGCATCTTGTCCGGGCTGAGCGCGATGCCGGGCACCAGGTTGTTCGGCTCGAACGCGGCCTGCTCCAGCTCAGTGTGGTAGTCGGTCAGGTTGCGGTCCAGGGTCAGCCGGCCGACCTCGACCAGCGGGTAGTCGGCGTGCGGCCACACCTTGGTCAGGTCGAATGGGTTGAACCGGTAGGTCTTCGCGTCGTCGAACGGCATGATCTGCATCTTGAGCGTCCAGCTCGGGTGGTTGCCGCGGCTGATCGACTCGTACAGGTCACGCTGGTGATAGTCCACGTCCGACGCCGCCAGCGCGTCGGCCTCTGCCTGGGTCAGGAAGTCGATGCCCTGGTCGGTCTTGAAGTGGTACTTCACCCAGAACTTCTGGCCCTTGGCGTTGATCCAGAGGTAGGTGTGCGAGCCGTACCCGTTCATGTTGCGCCACGTCTTCGGGATGCCCCGGTCGCCCATGAGCCAGGTCACCTGGTGCGCGGACTCCGGCGACAGGGTCCAGAAGTCCCACTGCATGTCGTTGTCGCGCAGGTTGTTGTCGGCGCGGCGCTTCTGCGACCGAATGAAGTGCTGGAACTTCAGCGGATCCCGGATGAAGAAGATCGGCGTGTTGTTGCCGACCATGTCGTAGTTGCCCGCCGCGGTGTAGAACTTCAGCGCGAACCCCCGCGGGTCCCGCCAGGTGTCCGGGCTGCCGCGCTCCCCCGCCACGGTGGAGAACCGGATCAGGGTGTCCGTCCTGGTACCCGGCTGGAACACCGCAGCCATCGTGTACGCGCTGACGTCGCGGGTCACCTCGAAGTGGCCGAACGCGCCGCCGCCCTTGGCGTGCGGCTGCCGCTCCGGGATCCGTTCCCGGTTGAAGCTCGCCATCTGCTCGATCAGGTAGTGATCCTGGAGCAGCACCGGCCCGTCCGGGCCGACGGTCAGCGAGTACTCGTCGCTCTCGACCGGGATCCCGGCGTCGGTCGTCGTGGCCGGGACCTTGTCCTGTGTCACTGGTCAAACCCCCTCGTCGTGAGCCGAGACCGATGCGGCGGGCATGGGCAGCAAGCGGCCGCACCGGCGGCACCATGAGGTGATGATGTTCGCCCCCCCGGCGCTCAAACCTGACTCGCGGCCCCGGATCACCACCGGCCCGTTCCGGGCAGCGCTGGCGGGAGCGGCGAGTCGTCTGATATTCCGGAGCTATCCGTCGAGTCCGGAGGTGCCGCCCATGGCGTCGTTCCTTGACGACGTACCCGTCCGCCGCGCAGCCCTGGAGGACCGGCACCGCCCCTGGCGGTCGCGGACGGTGTCGGGCCTGCTCGATTCGGTCGCCGCGGACTATCCCGATCGCACGTTCGTCATCACCGACCGGGGCGCGCTGACCTATGCCGAGCTGGCGGCCTGGTCCACGCGGCTCGCCCGCGGGCTGGTTGCGGCCGGCCTGCTGCCCGGCGAGCGGGTGGGTCTGTACTTGCCGAACGGCGCGGATATGATCGCGGCCCGGTTCGCCGTGGCCCGGGCTGGCGCGGTGGCGGTACCGATCAGCTTCCGGCTGCACGCCCGCGAGCTGGCCCAGCTGCTGACCCTGTCGGAGGCCAGCGCGCTCATCACCATGGAGGCATTCCGGGAGGTCGACGCCCTCGACGCGCTGGACAGCATCGCGCCGGGCTGGGACCAGCCAGGCGGCCAGCACGCGCTGCCCCACCTGCGGGTGATCGCGACCGCACCGGAGCCAGGCAGCGCCGGGAGCCGACCGGGCGCGGTCACCCTCGGCCAGCTCGAGCGCGACCCGGACACCGAGCTGGACGCCGAGCTGGCCCGGCGCGCGGCGGCCGCCAGTCCCGGCGACGTCGCGACCATCTTCTACACCTCCGGTACCACCGGCGTGCCCAAGGGCGTGCTGTCCACGCACGAGATGGAGCTGCGCAGCGCCTACGGGTCGGCGTACACGCGGGCGTTCGAGGACGGCCGCCGCGTCCTGTTCGCGCTGCCGCTCAACCACTGCTTCGCCTACATCGAGGGTCTCATCGCCGTGATGTTCGTGGCGGGCACCGTGGTCGTGCAGGCGGCGTTCGACCCGGCGGCCGCGCTGGCCGCGATCGAGCAGCACCGGGTCGGTGAGGCGCTGTTCGTACCGACCATGAGCCTCGCCGTGGTCGCGGCGGCCCGGACGTCCAGCCACGACGTGTCCTGGCTGCACTCGGTCATGTCCGCAGCCTCCGCGGCGCCCGCGAGCCTGTGGAGCGAGCTCGCCAAGCTGCTCGAGGTGGAGCAGCTCGTCACCGCGTACGGCATGACCGAGACGTCCGCCGCCAGCACGTTCACGCTGCCTGGCGGACCGCTGGACGACCTGGAGCAGACGGTCGGGTATCCCAAGCCCGGCGGGATCGCTGGCGAGGCGGCACTGGACAACGGGCTAGTCGAGTACAAAACGGTCGACCCGGTGACCGGCGCCGACCTGCCGCCGGGCGCCGAAGGGGAACTCGCCGCCCGCGGCCCGATCATCACCCCCGGTTACTTCCAGCAGCCGGAGGCGACCGCCGCGGCCACGCTGCCTGGCGGCTGGCTGCGGTCCGGCGATCTCGGTTACGTGCGCGCCGATGGCGCGCTGGTGCTGACCGGCCGGGCCAAGGACCTGTACAAGTGCGGCGGCGAGCTGGTGACGCCCGCCGAGGTCGAGGAGATTCTGAACCGGCGCGCTGACGTGGTGCAGGCGTTCGTGGTTGGCGTCCCGGACGCCAGGATGGGCGAGGTTGGCTGCGCCTGGGTAGTCGCGGAGCGCGGCGCCGTGCTCGACCCGGAGGAGATCATGACGGCCTGCCGGGGCGAGCTGGCCCGGTTCAAGGTGCCGGCCTACGTGCTCAGCGTCAGCGCCGACGAGCTGCCACTGACCGTGTCCGGGAAGGTGCAGAAGTTCCGGCTTGCCCAGCGGGCGATCGAGCAGCTAGGGCTGTGATCGCCAGGCGGCTCGGACGCCGCTCGTCCGCTGCGGCAGGCGCGGTCGCCGCCGCGAGCCCGCCCGTTAGCAGCGCAGCACCACCCGGCCGATGACCTCCCGGCTGGCCAGCATCTCCAGGCCGTCCGCAGCCTGGTCGAACGGCAGCTCTCGGTGTATCAGCGGCCGGACCGCGCCCGCCGCGTACGCCGTCAGCAGCGCGTCGTGCACGTCGCGCAGCAGGCCGGGGTTCGCCCGCCGGTAGGTCGCCAGGTGCAGGCCAAGCACGGCGTAGTTGCGCAGCAATACGTGGTTGGCCGGGATCGCGCCGAATGCGCCGCTGGTGAAGCCGGTGACCACGACGCGGCCCTCGAACGCCACGCAGCGCCGCACCCAGGTGAACGCGTCGCCACCCACGACGTCGACGGCCACGTCGGCACCCCGGCCGCCCGTCGCGGCGCGCACCCGGCCGGCCGGGTCGGGCTCAGCCGCGAGGTCGACCACCTCGTGCGCACCGAGGTGGCGGCAGGCGGTGGCCTTGGCCGGCCCGGTGACGACACCGATCACGGTGGCGCCGGCGGCCAGCGCCAGCTGGACGGCCGCGCTGCCGACGCCGCCGGCCGCGCCGGTGACGAGGACCGTCTCGCCGGGCCGCAGCCCGGCCCGGTGACGCAGCGCGACGTGCGCCGTCTGGTAGGCGATGTGCAGCACGGCCGCGTGCACGGCCGGCATCGACCGGGGCACCGGGTACACCTGCGTCCCCGGCAGCGTCAGGCATTCCTGCAGCGCGCCGTCCGGCAGTTCCGGCACGGCCAGGACCGTGTCGCCGACGGCGAAGCCTGCCTCCGGACCGACCGCCTCGATGGTCCCCGCCGCCTCGAAACCCGGTGAGAACGGCAGCGCGGGCCGCTCCTGATAGCGGCCAGCGCACAGCAGCAGGTCCGGGAAGTTCAGGCCAGCGGCGGTCACCCGCACGACCACCTCGCCAGGGCCCGGTGGCCGCACCGGGGCCGTCTCCAGCCGCAGCGCAGCAGCGGGCGCGCCGAGCGCCCCCACCCGCCAGCGCCGGAACTGGGTGCTCTGCTGCCGCGTCACCCGCTCATCCTAGAAACCTGACGCCCGCCGCCCGGCCAGGTCGGCAGCGGCGCCAGACGCGCTGGGCGATTAGGCTGCCGTTGTGGGGATCGGTCCTGACGAGCGGCTGACGGGCCAGCTTGGGGTGCTGCTGCCCGGCAGGACCGGGGTAGCCCTGGCGGGCGCCGGCCTGTCGGTACCCGAGCAGGTGCGGTCCAACGCCGCGATCGCGGCCAGGCTCGGCGTGGACGAGCAGTGGATCACGCGGCGCACGGGCACGAGTGAGCGGCACGTCGCGACCGCGGGTCAGCGGCTCGACCAGTTCGCCGCCCAGGCCGCCGAGGCGGCGCTGGCGCGGGCCGGCGTCACCGCGGCGGAGGTGGACGCCGTGCTCGTCGGGACTACCAGCGCCGAGGAGATGAGCCCGCACGCCGCGCCGCTGGTCGCCGCGGACATCGGAGCGGCCGGGGCCGCCGCCATCGACGTCAGCGCCGCCTGCGCAGGCTTCCTGTCGTGCCTGGTCATGGGGGCGTCCATGATCGAGGCAGGCCGGGCCCGCGTCGTCCTCGCCATCGGCGCCGACCTGCTGACGCGCTATCTCGACCAGGACGACCCGGACTCGGCCATGCTGTTCGGTGACGGCGCTGGCGCGGTCGTGCTCACCGCAGCCGACGGAGTATCGGGCGTCGGGCCGGCCATCCTGTCCTCCGACGGCAGCAGGCGCGAGCTCATCCGGCTCGAGCGTGATGAGCTGCTGATCCGGATGGACGGCCGGAGCGTGTACCGGCACGCCGTGCGGCTCATGTCCGACGTCGCGGTGCGCGCGACGTCCCTGGCCGGGCTCAGCATCGCGGACATCGACCTGTTCGTCTTCCATCAGGCCAACAGCCGCATCATCGACGCCGTGGGCCATCGCCTGGCACTGGACCCGAGCCGGGTAGTGGACGTGGTCGGCTCGTTCGCCAACACCTCGGCTGCCTCGCTGCCGATCGCGCTCGCAGCGGCAGAGCGTGACGGCCGGCTGCACGACGGCGACCACGTGCTGCTGGCCGCGTTCGGGGCAGGCCTCGTCTGGGGTGGCGTGGTCGTCACCTGGGGCGCTGGCCAGCACTGACCGGTTGACAGCAGCGGTTGTCGGCACCTGCTGGTAGACAGAAGCCATGGTCGCCGAGAGAGTACCGACAGCGCCCTGGGCCACACCGCGGGCGCACAAGGTCACCCCCCGCGAGGCGGCGCGAGAGCTGGCCGATCGCGATCCAGTCCTGGCCAGGCTCGTAGCCGAGGCCGGGCTGCCGTCGCTCCCGGTCCCGGTCGAGACGCACTTCGGCACGCTGGTCCGTGCCATCACCTACCAGCAACTCGCGGGCGCCGCGGCCAGCGCCATCCACGGCCGCCTGATCGCCGCGCTCGACCGCGACGTCGCACCCGAGCGGCTGCTGGCGCTGCCCGAGGAGGCGCTGCGCGGCGCCGGGCTTTCGGGAGCCAAAGCCGCGTCGCTGCGCGATCTGTCGGCGAAGGTGCTCGACGGCACCGTCGTCCTGGAACCGCGGCGGCTCGCCCGGCTGAGCGACGACGAGATCGCGACCCGGCTGTCCAGCGTGCGCGGCATCGGCCGGTGGACCGCGGAGATGTTCCTGATCTTCCAGCTGCGGCGGCTGGACGTGTGGCCGACCGGTGACCTCGGCGTGCGTCGCGGCTACGGGCTAGCCTGGAGCGTCCCGATGCCGACGCCGAAGCAACTCGAGGCGCTCGGCGAGCGCTACCGTCCGTACCGCAGCATCACGGCGTGGTACTGCTGGCGCGCCACCGAGTTGTACGGCAAACGGGCGGTGGCGATTCCGGTCGCCTGACGCGCCCGGCGCCCGGCAGCGGAGCCGCGAGCAGCTCGGCCAGGTGATAGGCACGACGCCTGGCCAGCTGGTCGATCTGCGTACGGCAGGAGAAGCCGTCGGCGATGACCACCCCGTTCCCCTCCGGAACCTCCGCCAGGGCCGGGAGCAGCGCGGTGCGCGCTACCGCGACGCTCAGGTCGTAGTGCCCGCGCTCCATGCCGAAGTTGCCCGCCAGTCCGCAGCAGCCGCCGACCCTGCGGACCACCGCGCCGGCGCCGGCCAGCAGCGCCGCGTCGCCGTCCCAGCCCAGCACCGCGTGGTGGTGGCAGTGCGGCTGGGCGACCGCGCGCAGTCCGCGCAGGTGCGGCGGCGGCCGC
>JASHQA010000218.1 GCA_030037785.1 Streptosporangiaceae bacterium | reverse complement strand
GGGCGGGCGCAGAACCAGCGAAGTCCGGTGAGATCCCGGCGCTGTCCCGCAACGGTGGTCCCCTACGGGGGCGAGCCCGGTCGCCTGCTCGGCGTCAACGAAGTGGTCCTCGGAGGAAGGACGGCTCGTGCGTCCTCCGAGCAGGGAGGGCGCGCGAGTGCGCGAGGACGATACTCGGCCCGAGACGGCACAGTCTGACACCCGTCGCGGCGAATCAGCATTCGTCTCGGCAGTCACTGAGACCGGGTCGGGTGACGAGCGGGTGACTCCGCCATCCCAGGCTCGCGGCCGACGGCGCGATCGGGTGCCGCTCGCGATCGTGCTCCCGGCCTGCGCGCTGCTGCTCGTCGCGACGATGACCGCAGGCGTTGCCATCGGCTCGGTCCCGCTCAGCGCGGCGCAGGTCTGGCAGGTTGTCGTCAGCGGCCTGGCTGGTCACCCGCAGAACACCGTTGCCGGCACCATCGTCTGGCAGATCCGGCTGCCGCGCGTACTGCTGGCGGCGGTCGTCGGCGCGGCGCTGACAACTGCAGGCTCGGTCGTCCAGGTTCTCGTTCGCAACGCCCTCGCCGACCCCTTCCTGCTCGGCGTGTCGTCCGGTGCCAGCGTCGGCGCCACAGCCGTCCTACTGCTCGGCGCGTTCGCGTCACTTGGCGCGTGGGCGATCTCCGTGGGCAGCGTGCTCGGCGCCCTCGGCGCGATGGCGGCCGTGTTCCTGGTAGCACGCGGCGGGTTCTCGCTCGCCCCGACACAGCTGATCTTGTGTGGCGTCGTCATGTCGGCCTTGTTCGAATCGGTGACCAGCTTCCTGATCTTCCGCGGCAACCCCCAGGCAACGCAGGCGGTGCTGTTCTGGCTGCTGGGATCGTTCGGCCTGGCCAGCTGGAACCAGCTGCCGATCCCGGCGGTCGTGCTGGCCATCGCGATGGTTTACCTGCTCGCGCATGGCCGCACGCTGAACGCCCTGGCCATGGGCTCCGAGCCTGCTGCAGCACTGGGCGTCGACGTGCACCGTCTGCGCCGGAACCTGTTCCTGGCCACGTCGCTAATGGCCGGCGTAGCGGTCGCGGTGAGTGGTGTCATCGGGTTCGTCGGCCTGGTCGTCCCGCACATCGTGCGGCTCATTGTCGGCTCCGACCACCGCCGCGTCCTGCCCACGGGAGTGCTGTTCGGTGCGAGCTTCATGGTGCTCGGCGACCTGCTCGCCCGGACCATCGTCGCGCCGCAGGAGATGCCGATCGGCGTGATCACCGCCTTCATCGGCGCGCCCACGCTCATCATCTTGATCCGCCGCCACCCCTACCTGTATGGCGCGACGCAGTGAGCCTGCAACTGGACGGCCTGTCCGTCGACATCGCCGGACGGCGCATCGTCAGCGGGATCGGCCTGACCGTCGGCGACCACGAGTTCGCCGGGCTCGTCGGGCCCAACGGCAGCGGGAAGTCGACGATTCTCAAGGCGGTCTACCGCGTCTACCGGCCGTCTGCCGGGCGCGTCCTGCTGGACGGGATCGACCTGCTGTCGCTCGGTCACAAGGACACCGCGCGCCGCATCGCGGTAGTCACGCAGGAGTCCGCCAGCGAGTTCGACTTCACCGTCCGCGAGATGGTGATGATCGGCCGCACGCCGCACAAGCGGTCGTTCGAGCGCGACACCAGCGTCGATCACAGTATCGTCGACCACGCGATCGAGCGGGTCGGCTGCCAGCGGCTGGCAGCGCGCCGCTTCAATACCTTGTCGGGTGGCGAGAAGCAGCTCGTCCTCATTGCCAGGGCGCTGGCTCAGCAGGCTGACCACCTCATCCTGGACGAGCCGACTAACCAGCTCGACATCCGCCACCAGGTGGAGATCCTCGAGATCGTCTCCGGACTCGGCGTCACCGTACTGGCGGCGCTGCACGACCTCAGCTACGCCGCGCTGTTCTGCCACGCGATCCACGTGCTGTGCGCCGGTCACATCGTCGCCGCAGGCGCGCCCGCCACCGTACTCACGCCCCAGACGATCCTGCACGCCTTTGGTGCCGACGTCCTGGTCATCGACCACCCCGACACCGGCACGCCGCACCTGATCCCCCGCCGCATCCAGCCCACCACCCCCGGACGCACCGCCGACGGCACGACCCATGTCCCGGCCCAGCGGCCTGAGACAGCAACGTAGACCGAGAGGAACCCGATGCCCCCCACCAGCAGATACCCCCTCCGGCGGCGCGCCTGGACCACGCTGGCACTGCCTGCCGCGCTGCTCGCCGGTGCCAGCTTGCTGGCCGCCTGCGGCAGCAGCCCCGCGGGGTCAGCGGGAGCGCCAAGTCCTGGGTATCCCGTCACCGTAAGCAGCTGCGGCACCTCCGAGACCTTCAACAGCGCTCCTACCCGTGCGGTATCCAACGACATCAACACAACCGAGGACATGCTCGCACTGGGCCTGGAGTCACACATGGTCGGGACCTTCGGGGTCACCGGCGACGGCCCTGTCGGGCAGCCGGTACCGCCCGAATACCTGACCGGATTCCGCAAGGTCCGCGACGTCTCGTCCGACTACTTCACCCTCGAGCAGCTCGTCGGGCTGCACCCGGACTTCCTGTTCGCGGGCTGGAACTACGGGCTCGAGGTCGGAACTAACCTCAGCCCGCAGGGCCTGGCGAAATACGGCATCAAGACTCTTGTGCTCACCGAGTCCTGCGCCCACGTCGAGCCCGGCAAGACCTCCGTCAGCATCAATGACACCTACCAGGACCTGCGTAACCTCGGCACCATCTTCGGTGTGAATGCCCGCGCCGAGCATCTCATCGCCAGCATGCAGGCGCAGGTAGCGGCGGCCAGGACCAAGGTCGCCGGGCTGAAGCCGGTCACGGTGTTCGACTACGACAGCGGCGAGTCCGCGCCATTCACCGGGCCTGGCCTAGCCATGATCAACGCCCTCATCAGTCTGGGCGGCGGGACAAACATCTTCGGGTCGCTCAAGCAGAGCTGGACGTCGGTCTCGTGGGAGCAGGTTGTCGCAGCGCAACCGCAGTGCATCATCATCAACAATTACGGCACGCCGACAGCCGCCCAGAAGGAGAAGTTCCTGGAGACCTTCAGCGCGACCAAGAACCTCCCCGCTGTCAGGAACCACTGCTTCCTGGCGCTCAGCTATGACGAGGTGACACCCAGCCCGCGCAACGCCCTGGCGGTGCAGCAGATAGCCAAGTGGCTGCATCCGTCAGCGTTCGGCCTGCACGCCGACGGCTCATGAGCATGCGCTCCGCGATGTTCTGACGGCGCGCTGCCAGCTGTAACGTCAGTCATGAGTGAATGGAGTGCGAGTTTCCTGGTGACGATGGGTTCAGTGCTGGTGGCCGGCACGACGACTGATGCGGGCAAGTCGGTGCTGACGGCCGGCATCTGCCGGTGGCTGGCGCGCCAGGATCTGGCCAACACGGGCCTGGCCACGACGAATACCGGCAACCCGCGTGGGCACCATCGCCGGGCTGGGCTTGCTGCCGGTCGAGACCCGCTTCGCGGCGGTCAAGACGCTGCGCCTTTCGTCTCGGCTGCCAGGTCGGCGCCGTGTCCGGCACGCTCTGGCACGGGATCGTCGAGAACGACGCGTTCCGCCGGTGCTACCTCGCCGACATCGCAAGCATGACCGGCCGCGACTTCGTGCCGGGGGCCAGCACCTGCTTCGCCGCCGCCCGGCAGGCCCAGTTCGACGAGCTCGCTGACGCCATCGACGGCAACCCCGACACCGCCGCACTGCTCCGCCTGATCGAGAACGGACCCGCCCGCAACCTGCCCGTCCTGCCAGCTGGCCAATGAAACGGGCCAGCTCACCGCGGGTCATGGCCCGGCAGCAGGACGCGCAACGCGCACGTGGCTGGCGCCGGGACTGGCCGCTGGCAGCTGGCCTGCTCGGCGGCGCGATCGCCGACGCCATCGCCGGAGATCCGGCGCGCGGCCATCCCGTCGCGGCGTTCGGCCGCATCATGACCGCTGTCGAACTGCGCATCTACGCTGACCACGCAGGGCCGGGAATCGTCTACGCCGCCGCAGGTGTCACGCTTGGCACAGTGCCGCTGCTGGCCATGGCCCGGCTGGCGCGCGCCAGCCCCGCCGCGCGAGCGGCCATCACGACGGCGGCAACCTGGGCCGTCATCGCATCCCGGTCTCTGGCCGAGACAGCCGACCATATCGGGAAAGCCCTGATTACCGGTGACCTCGCGCAAGCGCGCGACACACTCCCGTCCTTGTGCGGCCGTGACCCGCAGGACCTCGACCACGGGCAGATCGCGCGCGCCGTCGTCGAGTCCGTAGCCGAGAACACCAGCGACGCCATCGTCGCCCCGCTGATCTGGGGAGCCCTAGCCGGCCCCGCTGGCCTATGCGGATACCGCGCCGTCAACACCCTCGACGCGATGGTCGGCCATCACTCGCCACGCTACGAGCAATTCGGCCGCGCCTCGGCCCGCCTTGACGACGTCACCAACTGGATCCCGGCTCGGGTCACCGCGCTGCTCACCGCCGCCTGCGCGCCCGCGGTCCGGGGCAGGCCAGCGACTACCTGGCAAACAGCTCGGAACGACGGCCCGCGCCACCCCAGTCCCAACGCCGGCTGGTGCGAGGCAGCATTCGCCGGTGCGCTCGGCGTCCGCCTCGGCGGCGTGCTCACCTACTCCGGCCGCACCGAGCACAGACCCGAGATCGGCACCGGACGCCCGCCGCAGCCCGCAGACATCACCAGGGCAATCCGCCTCAGCCGCGCGATCACAGCCAGCGCCACCTGCCTCGCCGCAGTAATAGCAGTCGCTGGATCCAGGGAGCATCGCTGATGCGCGATGCTGCGGCCGGCGTGGAGCCATCAAAGACTGAACGCACGGTCGACAGTGCCTAGCAGAGCGAGCAGAAGCGGCGGGACCTCGGCAGGCCTACCGGATCGTGAGCGGGACATCGTCACTGAACTCGCGACCTTCGGGCCGTTCTTCACCGTCCACGCCCACTTGCCGGGCGAGCGCCCTGAATTGCCCTGGCGGACAGTTGACGAGCTGGCCAGCAGGTCTGAGCCGCTGCAGTACCGGATCGCGTCAGTCAGGCGCGCGCTCGCCGTCACGACCGGAATTCGAGCTGATCAGATCGAGGCACGAGTAGCTGCCTCAGTCGCGCATTGTGGCGTAGTCGCGCGACTGGTTTCGCCCACTCTGGCGGCGATCAGCCTCGGCTACGGCATGCGGGGAGTTCGTGTCCGCAGTGATCGAGCCGGTGACGGTAAAGGTTGCCGAGCTCGTTCCTATGTCACCTCGCGTGCTGTGGGGCAACGTTGCCTCCGCAGTCAACACCGCAGTCCTGCAGATCGCCGCGAATCGGCAAACGGCGACGGATGGCGCACGGCAACTGGCCTGGGCAGTCTTCAGCACTCCGCAGCTGCGATCCGAGCGACACCAGCCCGGTCCGGGTTTCCGCCGCTCCAGCTGCTGCCTCTACTACCGGCTCGCAACCGGACAGGCCAGGAGCATATGCGGTGACTGCGTGCTCACAAGTCGGCTCCAGCCGTCGCCGCAAGGTCCTTCCAGAACGGTCGACGGTGACCTGGACGACTGTTAGACGGTTAGTAGTCTGAGATTCCGTGCGGGTTGTTTCTCTGCTGCCGTCGGCGACCGAGATCGTGTACGCCCTCGGCCTGGACGACCAGCTAGTTGGCGTGACATTCGAGTGCGACGAGCCCGCCGCCGCGCGCCGCGATAAGACCGTGGTGGTCGGCGGGCGGGACACCTCAGGCATGAGTCCCGCCGCGATCGACGCCTACGTCCGCGGTCAGGTCGCCACAGGTCAGGATCTGTACACGCTCGACGCCGGCGCTCTCGCCGCACTGGCCCCGGACCTGATCCTCACCCAGGACATCTGCCGGGTCTGCGCGCTTCCATCCGGCCACGTCACCGAAGCCCTGGAGCACCTGGGCTGCACAGCCGACGTCCTCACCCTGGATCCGCACAGTCTCGACGATGTCCTGGACACGATCCTCACCGTCGGACAGCACACCGGCACCCAGCAGCAAGCCGAGAATCTCGTGACCGGTCTACGACAAAGGCTCGCGGACGTCTCAGATCGCGTCCAGGGGTGCCCTCGCCCCACCGCAGCCGTCGTCGAGTGGGTCGACCCGCCCTTCACTGCCGGCCACTGGGTCCCCGACCTCGTCACGGCAGCAGGTGGTCAGCCGGTCGCCGCCGACCCGTCCGGGCGCTCGTCGCAGGCCAGCTGGGATGAGATCACCGCGGCACGACCTGACGTGGTCATTGTGGCGCCATGCGGCTTCGGCCTGGCCGACGCGGCTGAGCAAGCCGAGACGGTCATCCGTCGCTTGCCCGGCACTCCGATCTGGGCGATCGATGCCAACGGCCTCGTAGTGCGACCAGGGCCGCGCCTCGTGGACGGTGTCGAAGCCCTGGCGAGAATTCTGCACCCAGACCACGCCGCGAGCACCCCGGCCGGGCGCATCCGCCGAATCGCCTAGAGCCAGTCCACTCCTCGGGTACGGTCGCCCGAACAAGTCAAGTTGTCGGGTTTGTGGGATTGGCCTGCGCGGCCGGCTATTGCGGGTCAGGTCAGCTCGGTGCCCTGACTGGCGGTCTGCACTGCCTGCAGGCGAGCTGACCACCTCTCTTCGATGTGAGCGTACCGCCAGATGAGGATGGCGGCTGCCCAGGTGACGATGAACATGCCGACGATCACGAAGCCGGCGGTGTTGATGTTGAAGTTGTACATGAAGCCCCAGAAGCCGCTCGTCTGGCTGACGCCGTGAATTTCAAGCGGGACCAGGCTGAGGGTCTCGATGCCGCCGATGAAGATGCAGATCGCCACCGACAGGCCGGTGATGGCCAGGTTGTAGTACACCTTGCGGATGGGGTTGAAAAAGGCCCAGCCGTAAGCGACGTTCATGAACAGGCCGTCGGAGGTGTCCATCAGTGACATGCCGGCGGTGAACAGGATGGGCAGCGCGATGATGGCCTGCCAGGGGATGTGCTCGGAGGCGAGCAGGGCGGTGGTAGTGAGCAGGGCTACCTCGGTGGCGGTGTCGAAGCCCATGCCAAACACCACGCCGACCGGGTACATCTGCCATTCCTTGTCGATGGAGTTCATCCACCGGCCGAAGAACCGGTAGAAGAAGCCGCGCTTTTCCAGCTGGGCCTCCAGCTCGGCCTCGTCATACTCGCCCCGCCGCATGGCCTGCCAGACGCGCACGATCCCGGCCAGGATGATGAGGTTGAGGAGCGCGATCAGGAACAGGAATGCCGCGGACACGATGGTGCCGAAGGTGCCGCCGAAGGATTCCAGCGAGGAGTTGGAGTGGGTGACGGCAGGCAGCACGGTCTTCTCCGCGACGATGATGCCGACTCCGATCGCGACCACGATGGTGGAGTGGCCGAGGGAGAAGAAGTACCCGAACGCGAACGGCCGGGGCTTGTCAGTGCCCTGCCGCAGGTTCATCGCCTTGCGCGTGGTGTTGTCGATCGCCGAGATGTGGTCGGCGTCGAAGGCGTGCCGGAGCCCGAGGGTGTACGCGGTGACACTCAGGCCGATGCCGAACAGCTTGTAATGCGCCGGCAGCACGTAGGCGATGAACACCGCGAAGCCCAGCGCGTGCAGCAGCAGGATCGATGCGTACATGCCGATCACCCGGCGGCGCTCCACGGCCGTCATGGAGGCGAATGACTCCCGGAGGATCCTGGCCATGCCGGGCTTGCTGGTGGCGGCAACTGCGGACATCAGGCACCTTCCAGGGTCGCGGCATGAATACTGGCCTGCTCGCACGCTAACCCGGACTGCAAAAGAGTTGCAAGTACTTGTTCTGCGCATCTGCCAAGGTCGTGAATCTGGGCCTACCATCGCAGGGGTGGGCGAGGGCGCGACGGCGGTCATGACAACACCGACCGACATCATCGAGGTCGTTCTGGCTCGGATACGCCAGCGTGGCGGCCGTGCCACCCCTGCGCGGCGCCTCCTGCTCGGCGCACTGATCGACAGCGCCCGCCACCAGACCGCCGAGGACCTTGCTGAAGCCGTCCAGGCGCGGGCACCCGAAGTGCACCTGACGACGATCTACCGGAACCTCGACGACCTGGAGCAGATGGGCGTCGTCGACCGCACCTACGTCAGCCACGGACCCGCCACCTATCACCTGGCATCGACGTCGCACGGCCACCTGGCGTGCGAGCACTGCGGCGCCATCGCCGACATCCCGGCAGAAGCGTTCCTGTCGCTGGCCGAGACCGCGATGGCGCTGCACGGCTTCGCGATCAGCCCAGGCCACTTCGCGGTGCCGGGCCGCTGCGCCAACTGCCAGTAACAGACTGCCGGTAATCAGCCGGCGCACCCGCACGAGCGCCGACGGTGGGACGCGCCACACCCAAGCTGCGCACGGCAGTAGTTGCAAAAGACTTGCAGGTAATAAGTATGCGCAGCAGACTGGCATCGATGACCGCTAGCCGGGCCATCCCGTCCTGACGGACTCACCGGAGGCTGCACGCATGGCTGTGTACTCGCTGCCTGACTTGCCCTATGACTACGGGGCGCTGGAGCCGCACATCAACGGGCAGATCATGGAACTGCACCACGACAAGCACCACGCCGCGTACGTCAAGGGTGCGAACGACACCCTCGACCAGCTAGCGGAGGCCCGCGATGCCGGCAATTTCACCGCACTCGTCGGGCTGGAGAAGACCCTCGCCTTCAACGTGTCCGGGCACCTGCTGCACAGCGTGTACTGGCCGAACATGTCCCCGGACGGCGGCGGCCGCCCCGAGGGTGAACTGGCAGGCGCGATCACCGAGCACTTCGGGTCGTTCGAGGCGTTCCACGCCCAGCTCACCACTGCCACCACGGCGGTCCAGGGCTCGGGCTGGGGGGTTCTCGTGTACGAGCCGACAGCTCGCAAGCTGCTCATCGAGCAGATCTACGATCATCAGGGGAACGTCACCCCCGGCTACCTCCCGCTGCTGGCATTCGACGCCTGGGAGCATGCCTATTACCTGCAGTACCGCAACGTACGGCCTGACTTCGTCAAGGCCATGTGGGAGGTCGTTAACTGGCCAGATGTCGCCGCCCGCTACGCCGCGGCCAGGGCCGCAAGCGCCGAGCCGCCTCCGGCGACGTGAATGCCTGGCGCAGGCGTCTCATTCCGGGCCGCCGTGGAGTCCGCACAGGCCGCGGCCGGGATCATCGCGGCGCGGCACCGGGGCAACCTGAGCGATGCTGACGCCCTGCTGGCAACCATGAGCGATCGGCAGAAAGCAGCCGGATTCCTGCTGCTGGCTGATCTCGCCCTCGGCCTGCTAGCCCGGTATGAAGACCAGCCAATCGACCAGGTAGCCGCCGACCTCAGCCTGCACATCGCCGCCCTCGCGCCGGGCGTTGCCGACGAGGACTGACCGACGGTGACAGCCGAGCGTGGACGGTTTCGGTGATAGCCGCGCCCGAATCTGCCGCTGGCCGACGCGGGCGGCCACGTCGGCGTGCGCCGCTGGTCGTGACAGCCGGCGCCCCGCGGACCAAGATCTTCAGCGCCCGGCTCGCGGCACTAGCACTGGCCGAACCGAGAGTCCTCGCAGCCTCGGCGGGCCTCGGCCTGGCGATCGCCGTGACCTACTTCACCCAGGCCATGCTGACAGCATCCGTGCTCGATCGCGTGCTCGCCGGCGCAACCCTCAGCTCGGTCATGCCCAGGATCCTGGCGGCGATCGCATTCGTTCTGGTCCGGCTTGCGCTGATCACCTTTCGCGAGGGCGCGAACGCCGCCGCGGCGGTGCGGATCGTCGCGTCCCTTCGGCGGCGGCTCTACCTGAAGCTGCTGTCGCTGGGCCCTGGCTGGCTGAGCACCGCCAGGACCGGCGTGGTGCAGGCAACGCTCGTGGACGGCGTCGAGAGCCTGGATGCCTACTTCAGGCTGTTTCTGTCCCAGGCCATGGTCAGCATCGTCACCGCCGGCGCGGTGATCGGATACGTCGTCAGCATCGACCCGATGGTCGGCGTCGTCGTGTTGATCAGCGCGCTGTGCGTGGCCCTTGCCCCGGCGACCCTGTACCGGATCATGGGCCGACGGCTGGGGTTCTGGCGCGAGTCCTACCGCCCGCTGGCCGCCGAGTACCTGGACAACATGCAGGGCATGAACACGCTGAAGGCGTTCGGAGCCAGCAAGGCACGCGGCCGCGCGCTTGCCGTCAAAGCCGACGAGGTGTGCGCCGGCGCGATCGCGCTCAACGACATCAGCAGCTACCAGTACGGCTTTATGGCTTTGGCCACCGCGACGGGCTCGGCGCTGTCGCTCGGCATCGCGGCGTTTCAGGTCCGCGATGGCGCCCTTGCGGTGTCGTCGCTCCTGGTCATCCTGCTGCTGGTCCGCGAGTGCTTCCGCCCGGTCGCAGAGCTGCAGAACGCACTGCACTTCTCGCTGATGGGCATGTACGCGGGCCAGAGCGCCTTCGACGTCCTGGACGCGGATGAGACGGTCGCTGATCCTGCGGCCCCGGCAGCAGGTCTGTCCGGCGCCGCACCCCTGGTGTCGTTCGCTGATGTCAGCTTCAGCTACAGTGCAGGCGAGCGGCTCGCCCTCGATCGCCTGTCGTTTCAGATCGAGCCAGGCGAGACGGTAGCCCTCGTCGGCAGGTCCGGCGCGGGCAAGAGCACCGTCGTTAACCTGCTGCTGAGGTTCTTCGATCCCTCATCTGGCCGGGTGCTGCTCAACGGAACCGACTTGCGTGACATGCCGCTGCAGGACGCGCGCAGGCAGATCTCGGTGGTCTCGCAGGACACCTACCTGTTCCGCGGTACGGTGGCCCAGAACCTGCGCCTGGCACGCCCGGACGCGACAACACGCGAACTGGAACACGCGGCGCGACTCGCGCACGCACACGAGTTCATCGCCGAACTTCCAGACGGCTACGACACGGTCATCGGGGAGCGGGGTACCACCCTGTCCGGCGGTGAGCGGCAGCGCTTGTCCATCGCACGGGCACTGCTCAAGGATGCCCCGCTCCTAGTCCTGGACGAGGCGACCAGCAACGTCGACGTCGCCAGCGAGACAGCCATTCAGGCGGGCCTCGAGGCATCCATGGCGGGCCGCACCACGCTGGTCATCGGACACCGGCTGTCCACCGTCCGCAACGCCGACCGCATCGTCGTCCTCGATCGGGGCCGGGTGGCGCAGGCCGGGACGCACGACGAGCTTGTCGACGCCGACGGCACGTACCGGCAGCTGATATCCGCTCAGGACACGTCGACACGCGACGCCGTGCCCCCAGCGCCGACGGCGAGGCCGGAGCCGAACCGATGAGTTCGCTCGACTGGCTGGGGATGGTTCCCGGTGACGAGGCCGCCGAGGCCACGCGCCGGCCAGGCCGACTCGCCCGGCTCATCCCGTACGCCGGGCTGGCCGCCCGGCTGCGTCCGCTAGCCAGGCTCAGCCGCCCTTACCTAGGCCTGCTGGTCGCTACGATCGTCGCCGGCATCGGCATGCAGGCCCTCGCGATCGGCACCGTCTTCACCGCGTCCCTGCTCGCCGGCCGCGCCATCACCAGCGCGCCGACGGGAGCACTGAGCCGGCTTCTGGTACTGCTGATCGCCCTGATCGCGCCAACGGCTCTGTTCGGCTGGGCCGACCTCCAGTTCTGCCACCGAATGAGCTACCGCATGCTCGCCAGCCTCCGCAAGACGATCTACGACCAGATCGAGCGGCTGGCTCCCGCCTACCTCCTCGAGCGACGCTCCGGCGACGTCGCCGTCGCCGCCATGAGCGACGTAGAACTGCTCGAGTTGTTCACCAGCCACGTGCTGCCCGTTATCTTCGTCGCCGGCTCCGTCCCCGTAGCCGGCCTGGTGGCGCTCGGCCTGCTGCACCCGCTGCTGGCGCTGACGCTCGCGCCGTTCCTGGTAGCGATGGCGACAGTGCCGGCCTGGTTCGGCCGGCGAGCCGTCGAGCAGGGCCGGTCACTACGGGAGGCGACCGGAGCCGTGTCATCCGATGTCGTCGACTCCGTCCAGGGCATCAGGGAGATCGTGGTCCTCGGCGCGCAGCACAGCGCGGTCGCCCGGCTGACCAGCAGTCAGGGCCCCCTGTCGGCGGCAGCCACCGCACATGGACGGCGAGCCGGCCTGGAGAAGGCGATCGGCGACGCGCTGACCGCGACGGGGATGCTGGCTGTCCTGGTGACGGCCACCGCGCTGCTGCGTGCCCACGCCCTCGCCGTGGCCGACTACCCGGCCTCGATCGTGCTCGCAGCCGCGTGCTTCTTGCCGCTGATCGCGCTGTCTGGTGTCGGCCGGGAGCTGAACCGAGTCGCGGCGGCCACCGACAGAATCGACCAGCTGCTCAGAGCCCGGCCCGCCGTCACCGATCGCGTCACGGCACCGCCGCAGGTCACGAGCCCAGTCGTCGAGTTCCGGAACGTGAGCTTCAGCTACCGACCAGGACTACCGGACGCCGTGCACGGCGTGAGCTTTACCCTCGAACCAGGGGAAGCCGTAGCACTGGTCGGTCACTCGGGAGCGGGTAAGTCGACTTGCGCCAGCCTGCTGCTGCGGCTGTGGGATCCGCGCAGCGGCAGCATCACGCTCGGCGGTCACGACCTGCGCGACTTCCCGCAGGACGACCTGCGCCGCCTGATCGCCTACGTGCCGCAAGACGTCTACCTGTTCAACATCAGCGTCGCCGAGAACATCCGCCTCGCCCGGCCAGACGCGTCCGACGCCGACATCCGCTACGCCGCCGAGCTGGCCCTGTGCACCGAGTTCATCCAGGCCCTGCCGCAAGCGTGGGACACCGCGCTCGGAGAACGGGGCCAACGCCTGTCCGGTGGCGAGCGCCAGCGAATCGCGATCGCCAGAGCGCTGCTCAAAGACGCCCCGGTTATAGTCCTGGACGAGGCCGCGTCAAGCCTGGACGCCGAATCCGAACAGGCCATGCAGAGCGCGCTCGGGGCAGTGATGCAGCACAAGACAACCTTGATCATCGCTCACCGGCCAAGCACCATCCGTGCCGCCACCCGACTCGTCGTCCTGAGTAGCGGCCAAGTCGTCGAGTCCGGCGGCTACAGCGAGCTGATCCAGGCCGCGGGGCCACTCGCGCACCTGATCCAGGAAGGACTGCCCGCCTAGATCAGGTGGACTTCCGCGGAGTGTCAGGCAGGATGCGATGACCTAGCGTCGCCTGCCAGGCCTACCTGCCTACGCTCATCGGGCGGGACCACCTCACCGAAGGGAAACTGGCCGGCCATCCGATTCTCCGCACGATCACCGGTGTCACAGCCCAGTTCAACTCTGGGCTACGCGGGCGCGTGGCGCGGTTCTCGGCACTCGTACGACGCTGTGGATCGCGGCTTTCGGCATGATGACGGCCGTTCTGTGACGGCTGGCGTCCCCCTTCCGAAGGCTTGCCGACGCTCCGCGGGGCTGATCATGGCAGCACGCCAGGCTGACTTACGTCACTGAGTGCACGCACCGGGCCGACGGCCCGCCTTTCGGAGTCGCAGACTGCCCGCGACCACGAAGGTCGACGACAGCGTCATGGCCGCCGCGGCGACGAGCGGATCAAGGAAGCCGAGGGCTGCGACGGGGATTGCCGCCACGTTGTAGCAGAACGCCCACACCAGGTTCCGCCTGATTACCCGGTAGGTGGCTCGCGCGAGCCGGACCGCTTCCGGCACGGCCGTTAGGTCGTCGCGAAGCACGATCATGTCTGCGGCGCTCATGGCGACGTCGGTCCCCGACCCGAAAGCCAGCGCGAGGTCCGCGACCGCGAGGGCCGGCCCGTCGTTGATGCCGTCACCGACGACGGCTACTTGCCTACCTGACGCCCGGAGGTCCCTCACGAACGCGGCCTTGTCGGCTGGCAGCGCGCCGGCATGCACCTCGTCCACTCGCGCCTGCGCCGCGATGGCTTCGGCGGTCTCCTGATTGTCACCGGTGAGCAGGATTGTCCGCAGCCCCAGGTTGCGAAGCTCGGCGACGGCCGACGGTGCGGACGGCTTGATGGTGTCGGCGACGGCCACGACGCCGCGAGCGCGACCGTCCCATCCTGCGAGCACCACCGTCAGGCCGTCGCCTTCCCACGCCCGCGCCTGTTCTCGCAGCACCCCCGGGATCGTAATGCCATGGTCGCTGAGCAGCTTTGACCGGCCGACGACGACATCGACAGCACCAATGCGCCCGGTAGCGCCGAGCCCAGGGTGGGCGGCGAACTGCTGCGCCTGAACCAGACTGATCTCCTCCGCGCGCGCGGCAGCGGTAATGGCCTCGGCTACCGAGTGCTCCGAGGCCTGCTCGACGGATCCGGCCAGGCTGAGGAACTCCACCGCGCTAGTGCCTTCGGCGAGGACAAGCCCGGTCACCGACATCCTCCCGGTAGTGACGGTGCCGGTCTTGTCGAGAACCACTGTGTCGATGCGCCGGGACGACTCCAGCGCCGGGTAGCCCTTGATGAAGATGCCGAGAGTCGCGCCGCGCCCGGAGGCGACGGCGAGTGCCGCCGGCGTGGCCAGCCCGAGTGCACACGGGCACGCGATGATCAGCACCGCGAGTCCCGCGCTGAATGCGCGTTCAGCCGAGCTTCCGGCGAGCAGCCAGCCGCCTAGTGTAGCGAGGGCAAGGATGAGAACCGCGGGAACGAAGACCCCCGAGATGCGATCCGCTACCCGCTGAACCGCCGCCTTCTGCCCCTGCGCCTGCGCCACGAGCCGGACAAGCTGAGCCAGCTGGGTATCGCGGCCCACCTTGATTGCGCGGACCATGAGCCGTCCGGCCACAGCGACTGTGCCGGCCGCGACGGTGTCACCGACCGTTACCTCGGTCGGCACGGACTCCCCAGTCATCATGCTGCGGTCGATCTCGGAGTGGCCGAAGACCACCTCGCCGTCGGCCGCGATCGCCTCGCCGGGCCTGACCATGAACGTCGCGCCAACCCGCAGTTCGGACACAGGGACCTGGCTGGTGCTGCCGTCGGGCGCCACCAGGCACACCTCCTGGACGCCAGATCCGGCCAGCTCGCGCATGGCCTCGGTGGCGGTGCGCCGACCGCGCGCTTCGAAATAACGCCCGGCCAGCAGGAAGGTTGTCACTGCGGCGGCCACTTCCAGGTAGATGCCGCCGCCGGAGGCGTGCACAAGCTCATACCGCGCGCCGTGGCTCGTGTGCCGGGCATCGGGGCCAAACATCGCATAGACCGACCACGCTGTGGCGGCCGTGACCCCTAGGGAGACCAGGGTGTCCATGGTGAGCACGCCATGGCGCAGATTCCTGATCGCAGCCCGGTGGAACGGCCACGCAGCCCAGCCCACCACCGGAGCGGCGAGGGCAACAAGCACCCATTGCCAGCCCGCGAATCGCACCGCGGGGAACAGTGACAACGCACCGGAGAGGTCCGACACCGGGAGAAAAAAGATCGCGGCGACCAGCAGTCGCCGTTTCAGGTAGGCCTGCAGGTCGCTGGCCCGGCTCTCGTAGTCCTCGGCGTAGCTGCCGGAGCCATCGAGTGACGCGGCCGCCGAGGGCCGGACCTCCGACGCCCGGTACCCGGTTCGTTGCACAACGCCGATGAGGTCCTCGACGGCAACCTCGGGCGGAGCGAGCACGCTCGCACGCTCCGTGGCAAGGTTCACAGTCGCGCTGACACCGGCAACCGCGTTGAGCTTCTTCTCTACCCTGGCCGCGCACGCTGCGCAGGTCATCCCGCCGATGGCGAGTTCGAACTCTGCCGCCGCTGCCGGGGTAGCGTCGCCCGCCGTCGGTGGCCACGCGTGCAGCGCCGCCGACGCAGCCTGGGTCTCGCTCATAGCACCGCGCCCGCTCGGTCCGGTCGGCTGCGCGGCAGTTCTGGCGCTGTGGCGGCACCCGCCCGCGCATCGGCCGTCCCGTTTGGCGTTACCATGCCGACATGCAGGAGAATGTCTACTCCGTTAGTGGGATGACGTGCAGCCACTGCGCGAATGCGGTGCGCTCGGAGATAACACGAATTCCGGGTGTGCGCGAGGTGACTGTCGACGTCGACGCTGGACTGGTGACCGTCGAGGCGGACGACCAGCCTGACCGCGGCGCGATCCGGGCTGCGGTGGAAGAGGCCGGGTATCAGCTCGTCGGCTAGCACGAAGTCCGGCGATTTCCCGTGCCCTCGGGGTGGGTTAGCTCGATGAGCCATACTGTATGGGCACCTTGACTGTCTGAGTCTTCACCCACTGCTCGTCCGCATCGCCGAGCTGCCATACCGCAAGGACGCCGCCTGCGGCGGCGAGCGCATCAACCTGACCGTCAGCGGGCAGCGCGATGGTAACAGCGCGGCCGGCCGGGACCGGCGGGGTCTGCCGCCACTTTGCACCCGGCCCGGTCACGACCTCCCCGCGGCCACTCGACATCACCGCAGCGACAGAACCAGACGCACCGAACGCCGTCGTGCGAACGCTGGCAGTGCCGATGCTGACCGGAGCGGATGTGGTCCACGTGCCGTTCGCGTCAAGCCACGCGGAGACCAGGTCATTGTGCGACCCGGATGCCGCCAGCAGTAGTGCCGTGGTCTGGCCGGACGTCGTGACGAGCCGGAGCACCTGGATCCGGCTGTTCGCCAGGGCAGCCGGAAGCACCGGGCCCGCGGCGCGCCAACCTCCGGCCGAGTGGGTGAAGACGCCCGCGACCCCTGGCTGGCCGCAGTCACCAGCGAGCAGCTGGGTTCCGGCGACGGAGTAGGCGACGGCGGTCAATTGCGTGAGACCACAGCCGCGTCCTGCCGCGGTGGCGGCTAGCGCGTGCTCGGTCACTAGCGGCGTCCAGGTGGTACCCGCGGAGGTTGTGCTGCTCGTCTCTCCAGCCTCATCGAGTGCCAGCAGGTGGCCGCCGCCGGGCGTGGCCGCGAGTGCGTCTGGCACATCGGCGAGGCGCTGCGCAGGGGGCCCCGCTGCCCATTGCTCGCCGGCGTCGGCGGTGAGGCTGACGGGCGAGAACTCGAGATACAGGCTGGGCCGGACCCCGGCAACGATGGACGTGCCGGACAAGCCAGCCAGCTCCAGAGCGCCGTTCGTGGCAATGTCGGGCGGGGTGTCGAGCGCCCACTGTTGCCGTCCGGCGGAGAGGAGGAAGAGCTGCCAGAATTCGTTCGGCCCGGAAGCTGCCCCCATCGGCAGCACGGCCCAGGTTGCCTGGCTCGTTGCCTCTGAGTACGCAGCCTCCGCAGCGCCCGACGCCGCGGGTCGAGTGGCCGTCGGCGAAGTCGCCGCAGGCCGCCCCGAGCTGCCGCAAGCCGCGCACGACACCACCGCGCCCAGCGCGAGCAGGCCAACGAGGAGCCTGGCGGGCGAGAATAGGCTCATGACTGACTGAGGGCTTGGTTGGCGGCATTCGCCAGCTCGGTCGCGAACGACGACACCGTTGCAGCGCTACCCGGGCCTGGGGTGAAGTCGAGTTCTTCGAGCATGCGACCGTTGGGTCCGATGACGAACGCGGCGTCGCTGTGCCCGAGCATCGCGCCAGCCGGCAGCGTCTCGGAGGCGATGCCGTAGTTCTTCCAGACGGGCTGGAGCTGGGCTTGCGACCCGGTGAGGTACCGCCAGTCCGTAATCCCAGCGAGCCCCTCCTCCCGGTCGAACGCCTGCAGGTAGCTCACCCGGCTGTACAGCGGGTTGACGTTCACTGCGACCAGTTCGACCCGGCTCCGCTCGCCAGCGAGCAACAGGCCGGCCTCTCGGAATTCCTGTGCTATGAGCGGGCAGTCGGTGACGCAGACAGGGTCAAGAAACGTCAGAAGCACCGCCTTACCGCGCAGACTGGCCAGCGAAACGCGCTTCCCGGACTGGTCGGTGAGAGTGAAACCAGGAGCCGGCGAGTTCAGCGGGGCGCTTGACCCGTCTAGTGCCTGAGCCAGAATCGGTGCGGCGGCGCTGCTTGCCTGCGCGGCCGCCATCGGAACCGCGCCGAGCAGGACGACGCCGACCGCACCTACCGACATGACGGTCCCGAGGCGTGCGGACGCGAGCGCCGCAATGAGACTCACTGGCCGCAAACGCCGACTCCAGGGCCTATGCTGCGACCCGGCCGGTCCGGGAGCTGCGGGGGCTGGCGCGGGCGCGGCGGGGGCTGGGGCGGATGCTACTGCTTCTGCTGCCCCTGGCTGCGGTGTGAGTGCCAAGTAGCCAGAGGTGGCCAGGAGCAGCATCGGGATCATGCTGTTCGGATCGGTGCCAAGCCCCCCGAGGAAGCCCAGATCCTGCACGAGGACCCAGTCAGCCAGTCCGAACACCGCCAGCACGATGAGGGCGACGCGGGCAATCTTCGGCCGCCCCGCCACGAAGACCAGGCCGATGCCGACGAGCGCGACGACGGCGATCAGGTTGACGGCGAAGCCGTGCGCGCGGACGACATTGGCAAACCAGGACACGACGTCGGCGAGTCCACTGGGCTGTGACTGCGCCGCCATCGACTGCACCATCGCGGTCAGCGGGCCGGGTTGCCCGCGCATGTTGCCCTGCCAAAAGCCACGTCCCGGCCAGGCCTGCAGGACGGCCATTGCGATCAGGAAGGCGCCGAAGCAGCCGAGCAGCACGCGGCCGGTCTGCATCGAGCGCCAGTACCGGTCAGGAAGCAGCAGCAGCGCGGCGGCCACGCAGTAACACAGCGCGGCTCCGGGCGCGCCGGTCAGCCAGCTCAGGCCCGGCGCGAAGATCCCGCCGAAGGACTCTCCGAACACCCAGACGACAAGCCCCCAGCCGACGGCCGCGGACGCGGCGAGCTGGGACAGGCGGCCGTTCCGTGCCAGCAGCAGCCACACCCCGATGCCCACCTGAATCCAGACAGCCGCTGCGGCGGCCTGGATGGGGTGATACGACCATGTCGTCCCGGCCCAGTTGACCAGGTGCTGCACCCAGGTCGGCGAGTTCTGTGCAGTCGGCTCTATTACCTGCGACGGGAGGCCGACGGCCATGCCCGGCTGAGCCTGCAGGATGCCGTCGAGGATCCACAGGAGGCCGAAGCCGATGCGGAGCACCTGTCGGGCTGGTCCCTCGGGCGGCACCGCTTGAGCCCGCTGTCCGGCCGATGCGCTCCTCGGCCGGAACTCGCGCACGGCCACCCAGGCAAGAGCGAGAAGGGCGAATAGCAGTACCGCCGCGATCCCCTGGTGCAGGAGCGCGAGCTTGAACGCCGAGACGACCGTGGGATCATCAACGTCCAGGCCGCTATTCATTCCGGGCATGATCGCCGTCCTTCACGGCTTCGATACGGTCAAAGGTGCCGGGGACCGCAGTCTCGCAAATCTGCTAGCTTGCAAGGGCACTACGAACTGTAGTCGGCTGGAACTGGCTCTTGGCCGCAGGTCGCAGGGCAAGGCTAGCCGCTGAAGCGGCCGCCGGCACAGGCCGCGGACCGTCCGACAGCGAAAGTGACGAAAGTATCATCATGGGCATGCTACCGGGCTATCACGCGCCGAGAACGTTTCTAACGGCAACCGGGCTCGCCGCTGCCCTGTGCGTCGTGGGCTGCGGCGGCTCGTCGGCACCCGTCGCCCGGCCGTCGGCATCAGGGGGGTCTGCCGTCACGATACTCACCCGCAGCCTGCCTGGCACTGGCACCGTGCTGGTGAATAGCCGCGGCTACGCGCTGTACATGTTCGAGCCGGACGCTCAGCGCCAGGTCACCTGCACGGGACTGTGCGCCGCGACCTGGCCGCCGGTGAAGATCTCGGCGGGCGCGCGGCTCGTAGCCGGGCCTGGCGTGCGCGCCGACCTGCTGGGTTCTGACCCGGATCCGTCCGGCGGACGAGTTGTCACGTACAACGGCTGGCCACTCTATACCTACACCGGCGATATTCAGCCCGGCCAGGACACCGGTCAGGGCATCGACCTTAACGGCGGGGTCTGGTTTCTCATGCGGCCGTCAGGCGAGCCGCTGAGCCAGGGGCTGGCCGGTTGACGCGCTCCGACCACCCGCCCGACAGGCCGTCCCGGCGGGCGGTCCTGCTGACCGCCGGGGGGCTGGCGGCAGCGGGCGGCGGGTTCGGAGCGGGTTTCGGGGTCGCCCACGCCGCAAGCGGTGCCGGTGATCGGGACCCGGCCGCGGCGCTCAGGGTCCCTACGCCGGGCGAGGACCTGATGACCGAGCACGGCCTGCTGCTCCGCGTGCTGCTCATCTACCGGGACCTGATAACCGGCCAGGCGGCGGGGGAGCCCGTCCAGGCCGGTCACGCACACGACGCGGCACTGGTCATCCACGACTACATCGAGGCCTTCCACGAAGAGCTAGAGGAGGCGTATGTCTTCCCGCGGCTGATCCAGGCTGGTCAGTTGCGGCCGACGGTCAGCACGCTGCTGCTCCAGCATGCACGCGGCCGCGAGCTGACCCAGCTCATCCTCGCCGAGAGTGGCGGAGGGGGATCCCTCCGCGCAGCTGCAGCCGATCAGGTGACGAGCGCGATGGCCGCTTTCGTTCGGATGTACGAGCCGCACGAGGCCCGCGAGGATACTGTCGTCTACCCGGCCTACCGAGCGTTGCTGACGCCCGCTGAGATCGCCGATCTCGGCGCGCGATTCGCCGACCTGCAGACCGAGCAGTTCGGTGGCGGCGGATTTACAGCCATGGTGGGTCGGGTGGCAGCGATCGAGCAAGCGCTGGACATCTACGACCTCGCGCAGTTCACTCCGCCGAACATCACGCCGCCCGTCGCCTGAGGCAGTACCAGCGCTACGGCGTGCCGGGTGGGGTGACGGTGGCCTCGACGGTGACGACGCCCGCGTGCCGGAACCGGAGCACGAGTTGCACCTGCTGGCCCGCGACGAGTGGCCCCGGATCGACGAGGACGAGATCCTCGCCGAACGGGCTGAGGCTGACGGTGGCCCTCGCCGGGACGGGCAGTCCGGCCACAGCCCGGCCAGAGCCACCAGCACGACCGCTGGTGAGTTCCACCCAGGCAGCGTCCGGGCTGCTCGCCGAGACAAGTACGTCCCCGTTCCCGCTCAGATTGTGCAGCGTGAGGTACACCGGGGCGCTACGTGCGGCGCTCGCGTGATCGGTGAACGAGAGCATCGGGACCGCCGCCTGGGTGACGCGGATCCGGATCCTGGTGAGGGATCCAGCGCCGCCGATGATGACCCAGGTTGCGAGCACGGCGACCAGCACGATGCTGCAGATGACCGGGGCGGCACCAGCACGCGCGAGCTCGCGCGCGGCGCTACGGGTGGCAGCACCGGGTGGCGACGCGATGCCCGTGCTGTTTGCCGTGGCCGTCATAGCCGCCCCCGGTCCGGGCGGAAACGCCGCAGCAGCATGCTGTTCGAGACAACGATCAGGGAGCTTGCGGACATGGCGATGCCGGCGAAGAGCGGGTTCAGGTAGCCGAGCGCGGCCAGCGGAATGGCGACGAGGTTGTAGCCGAACGCCCAGGCCAGGTTCACCCGGACGATCCGTCTGGTGGCTCTTGCGAGTTCAATCGCGTCGGCGATTACACCGGGGTCACTTCTCGTCAGCGTCAGGTCGCCAGCGCCGATGGCCGCGTCGGCGCCAGATCCCATGGCCATGCCAAGGTCGGCGGTCGCCAGCGCGGCGGCATCGTTGACGCCGTCGCCCGCCATCGCGACCATGTAGCCGGCGTTCTGCAGCTCCCGCACTACCCTGGCCTTTCCAGCCGGCTGAGTTCCGCCAAAGACGTTCGCCGCGGGGATGCCGAGCTGACCGGCCGTGGCTTCCGCCGCTTCGCGAGTGTCCCCGCTCAGCACGAAGAGCATCAGCCCGAGCTGGCGCAGGCGCGACACGGCCGCGACCGCACCCGGCCGAGGCGAGTCCCCGACAGTCAGCACGGCGTGCGCCCGGCCATCCCACCCGGCCACGACCGCGGTCTGGCCGCTAACTCCGGCCTGAGCAGCAGCGGCGCGCAATCCGTCGGGCACGGCGACGCCGGATTCCGCCACGAACGCGGCCCGGCCGACGGTCACCTCGTGACCGGCCACGTCGCCGCGCACGCCCGCACCGGCAACGCTGGCAAAGTGACTGACCGGCGGGAGCTGACCGTACCGCCGGACTGCCTCGATGGCGATGGCCTGGCCAACCGGGTGCTCGGACGCGGTCTCGACGGCGCCCGTCAGTACCAGCGCGGTGGCCTCGTCGCAGTCGGGAGTGGTCGTGACGGCCTGGACCGACATCGTTCCCGTTGTGAGGGTGCCGGTCTTGTCGAGGACGAGCGCGCTGACCCGGCCGGTGGTCTCCAGTGACTGAGCGCCGCGAATCAGAATGCCGAGCTCGGCTCCCCGGCCGAGCGCGGCCAGCAACGCAGCCGGGGTCGCCAGGCCCAGCGCGCACGGGCAGGCGACGACGAGGACTGCGACGCTCGCGCTCCAGGCGCTGGCGCCGGGCAGTCCGGCGCCGAGCCAGAAGCCGAGCGTGACAACGGCGAGGGCGATCACGCACGGGACGAATACCGACGCGGCCCGGTCGGCCACCCGCTGCGAGCGTGCCTTGCTCGCCAGCGCCTCGGCGACCAGCTGGGTGATGTGGGCAAGCGTCGTGTCCGCCCCCACCCTGTCGGCGCGCACGACGAGGCGCCCGGTCAGGTTTACGGTGCCGCCCGTCACCTCGTCACCGATGGTGATCTCGCGCGGCACGGACTCGCCGGTGAGCAGCGACGTGTCGACGGCCGAGCCGCCGCCCGTCACCACGCCGTCTGTGGCGATCTTCTCTCCAGGCCGGACCACGAAGACGTCGCCCGCCTGGAGCGCTTCGGCGGGTATGGCCTGTTCGCCCTCGTCGGTGAGGACCGTCACGTCCTTCGCTGCGAGCGCAGCGAGGGCGGTGAGGGCGGTGCTCGAGCGGGCCTTGGCCCGAGCTTCGAGGTAGCGTCCGGCGAGCACGGCGGTCGTGACCCCCGCTGCTGCGTCCAGGTAGATCGTCTGCCCGCTCGCAAGGCCGAAGGTCAGGGCGAAGGGCATCCGCATGCCGACCTGGCCAGCCCCGCCGAACAGCAGCGCGTATAGCGACCAGCCAATCGAGGTGGTAACGCCCAGGCTCACGAGCGTGTCCATGGTTGCAGCGCCATGCCCAATGCCCCGCCAGGCCGCGCTGTGCAGGGGCCAGGCACCCCAGATCCCCACCGGCGCAGCCAGCACAAGGCTCACCCACTGCCAGCCTGGAAATTGCGCCGATGGGACCATCGCCAGCACGATCGTGGCTAGCGCCAGCGGGATGCAGACGACCAGGCGCCGACCCGCTGCCCGCGACTCGTCGCCCGCGACAAGCCCGGCTGAACCGCCGCTGGCGAGTGCGGCGGTATAGCCGGCAGTCTCGATGGTGGCGATCAGCTCGGCGGTTCCGCGACCGCCGGTGTTGGTGACATAAGCGCGACCGGTCACATAGCTGACCGTCGCGGTCACCCCGTCCAGCCGGTTGAGCTGACGCTCGATGCGCGCCGCACACGAACTGCACGTCATCCCGCCGACGCTGAATTCCAGCAGGTCCTCCACCTGAGGCGGAGCCGGAACCGGCGCCTGTCGCGCTCCGGTCGTCACCGGCGCGCACCGCCCGGAGCGCTGGACCGGTCCGCTGCCGGGCCAGATCCGGAGCTCATATGCATGGTGCCGCCAGGAACGCGCGGAGCATGGGCCAGCGTGACCGGCCCGAGCCGCGCTCCGACCGTGAAGGCACCCGCGAACATGATCGCGAGCAGAAGCAGGAATCCGAGGAGCCGTGCTGCCGGGCTCGCCATATCCACCTCTCTGCAATCGGTTGCCGGGAAGCTGCGCGCGTACCCGCGCAGGCGCCGGGCCGCTATCGGCTCCCCACTGCATTGTGCCACCAGCGCACAAGCGCCACGGTGCCGCTAGCGGACCGTAACCTTCGGTCACGGCATCGACTGGTCTGCAAGCAAAGGTCGCCAAGAAATACCCCTCGGCGGTTTATAAATTACCCCCAGGGGGTTCGCTCGGTCATACCCCCGTGGGGTTACGAGTCATAATCGCAAGTGTATTGTTCCGACGTTTAAGCAGGTCAGAGGCCAGTTGCATGACGGGTTGAAAAGGTTCTAATATCTGCGGCGTACTTCCGAACCGCCGACTAGATAACACCAGGCGGCTCCGCTGCGCGCCGATTGACTGATGCAACTCGCGCGATACGCCGAACCGCGGCCAACTGGGCGAGTCAACCGGCGAGACGCAGCAGCCGAGCCGCAACAATTCGAGACGGACGAGTCAGACCAGAGCGAGGCGCATCATCATGGTGAGTGATAGCCCGGCGGTGGCCAGCCGCGGGATGATCCGCGTAGGCGCAAGCGTGGCCGCGCTGCAGCCCGTGCCGCCGGACACCAGGCGTCGCCTCCAGTTGGTGCTCGCCGCGATCTGGCTGCTCGACGGAGTGCTGCAGTATCAGTCGTTCATGTTCAGCCGTGGCTTCAACCAGATGCTCGCCAGCGTCGCGCCGGGCAACCCCCAGGTGATAGCCGATCCGATCACCTGGGCCGCCAAGATCGTCGCCCAGCACCCGGTGCCGACGAACGCCGCGTTCGCCACCATCCAGGTCCTGCTTGGGCTCGGCATCGCCTGCCGTCGGACGATCCGGCCGGCCCTCGCCGCGTCGATCGTGTGGGCTGTCGCCGTCTGGTGGTTCGGTGAAGGGCTCGGCGGGATTCTCAATGGCGGCGCTAGCCCGGTCAACGGCGCGCCGGGCGCGGTGATCATCTATGCGCTGCTGGCCGTGTTGCTGTGGCCGGTACTAAACGGTGACGGCTCCCGTCAGCCGCCGTTCGTGGCGGCCCAGCCCGTCGGCGCCATGGTCGCCAAGGTACTCTGGCTGGTGCTCTGGGGCAGCCTCGCATACTTCGCCGTGACCACAGCCAACCGGACGACACAGGGCCTGCACGACATGGTCGCGGGCATGGCCAGTGGTGAGCCGAGTTGGCTGAGTGCTATCAACCGCGGAGCTGCCGACGTCCTCACGCAGCATGGTCTAGCGGCATCGATCGTGCTGGCGGTCCTCCTTGCGCTCGTCGCCGTTGGGGTCTTCCTGCCAGTGCCGCTGAGCAGAACGGCCGTCCTGCTCGCGATTGTTATCTCGGTGCTCATCTGGGTCGTCGGCCAGGATTTCGGCGCGATCCTGGCGGGCGGTGCGACCGACCCGAACTCTGGCTTGCTGCTCGTGCTGCTCGCGGTCGCCTACTGGCCCAGATCGGCGGCAATCCGCCCGACACCCGAGCCGACGGAGGTGCAGTCGTTATGACACCCGCCTGGATCCTGGACATCTTCGCGGCGATCATGCTCGTGGTCGCGGGAGTTAGCACAGGCCGGCTCTTCGTCCAGCGGTCGTGGTCGGGACAGGCGGCGGATTCCGACGTCGATGTCGC
The DNA here is from genome assembly GCA_030037785.1 of Streptosporangiaceae bacterium. Lineage (GTDB taxonomy): Bacteria > Actinomycetota > Actinomycetes > Streptosporangiales > Streptosporangiaceae > JAJYUU01. The sequence continues at coordinate 10,268 of JASHQA010000218.1, read as the reverse complement.
GCACATCCTCATGGGCATCGCCATGGCAGGCATGCTCGCGAGCGGCCTGCGCACGTTGCCGAACGACGTGTGGGTGGCCGTGTTCGGAGTTGTCACGGCGTGGTTCGCATGGCGGGCCGCGGCGGAAGCGCGCCGCGCGAGCGTTGCCAGTTCGATGGGCGCTGGTCATCACCTACCACACTTCGTCCACGGCGCGGCCATGATCTATATGTTCGTGGCCGTGACCGGCGCGGCAAGCTCGGGCTCCGGAATGAGCGGCATGGGCGGGATGAGCGGGACCATGGGCACACTCCGGCTGCCGACGATCGGCTTCGTGTTCATTCTGCTCATGATCGGCTGGGCAGTTTTCGACGTTGATCAGCTGACGGGCGCTCGGTGGCACGGGCACGGTGGCGGGCGCACGGACGCGGGAGCCGTGTCTCCCGCACTCCGGCAGCGGATTGCGCTGGCCGCCGCAGGCGGGCCCGCGCTCGAGTCGGCGGCTGGCGGGGCGGCGCTGGCAGCGGCAGTCGAGTCGGTCGGCCCGCAGGCGCCGCGTTCCGCCTCAACCGCGGCCGCCGCCGAACCGGGCGCAGTCGAGACTATATCTGTTAACCGTGTCGCTAGCGTCCTGCTGGATCCCCGGGTAACCCTCGGCAGCCGGATCGCCATGAGCGTCACCATGGCGCTGATGCTCGCGCTAATGATCTGAGCTCCGGACCAAAAGCAGCGACCAAGCCCACGTCAGGCGAGCACCGACCGTGCCGGCGTCGGCTGCCCTGGGCATGGCCGACCCTGGAAGCCACCAGTCTCGGCTACCACCATGGCTTGCTACTCGTCGACGGCGTTGGCGTCTGCGGCCAGGACGGCATCGACGCCCTCAAGCTCCGACAGCGCTGTCGCGAGGTCGTTGACGGGCTGACGGCCGTGGACGTGCAGGGTGACCTCGACCAGGCGCCGACCGCCGGAGCCAGCCTGGCGGCCGGCCGACTCGGTGGCGATGTCGTCGATGGCGAACCCGCGCGCCGTGGCCTCGGCGAGCAGGTTACGCAGGATGCCTTTGCCGTCGGGGTAGGTGACCCGCAGCGCCGAGATGGCCGTGGCGGAGTGCGGGAGCCGCCGGGTGGCGAGCGGGAACGCCAGGGCGATGATGAAGTAGATGCCTGTGGTCAGGGCAGCTATCACCAGGAGGCCGGCACCGGCGGCGGCCCCGATGGCGGCGGTGACCCAGATCGAGGCGGCGGTGGTGAGACCGCGGACCGAGTCGCGGCGGACGAAGATGAGGCCGGCGCCGAGGAACCCGATGCCGGACACGATCTGGGCGGCGACCCGGGACGGGTCGAGCACGATCCGGTACTGCTCAATGACGTCGGTAAACCCGTACTTGCTGATGAGCATGAACAGTGCCGCGCCCACGCCCACGAGGGTGTGGGTGCGCAGGCCCGCGTTCTTCTGCCGCATCTCGCGTTCCAGACCGATCGCGGCGGACAGCGCGAGGGCCAGGAACAGCTCGGCTACCTGCCGCCAGCCCTCGCCGTTCAGCGTGACCGCCGCCGCTGTCCGGGCGAGATCGGCGGCAGTTGCTGGCATCTGGCAAGGATATGGCGAAAGTGAACAATTGATGAACGATAGATGAACAGAAATGAAACTGGAGGTCCATAGGCCGCACAGACCCTGACCGTCTCGCGGTGGTCAGTGCATAGCCAGAAACTTCAGTGCAGGAGGCCTGGTCAGCCCGGTATGGTCCCGGTCATGACCGCGGATGGGTTCGTGCCAGTCGGCTTCGAGCCGCCGACCTCACTCGCCACCGACCAGTTCCGTCTCGAACCGCTGGGACCGCAGCACAATCAGGCCGATCACGCCGCCTGGATGTCGAGCATCGAGCACATACGCGCCACTCCCGGCTATCCCGACGGCAACTGGCCACCGCGCAGCGGCATGACGCTCGAACAGAACCTCGCTGACCTTCGCCGCCACGCCGACGACTTCACCCGGCGCGCAGGTTTCACCTTCACCGTCCTCGACCCGGGCGACAACGACGTCATCGGTTGCGTGTACCTGTATCCCGCAGCCGCCGAGGACTGGGACGTCACGGTGCAGTCCTGGGTGCGGGCCGACAGGTCGAGCCTTGACGTACCACTCGCCGACGCCGTCGCGCGCTGGCTCGCCACCGACTGGCCCTGGGAGCGCGTGAACCGCTGCGGTCGCTGAGTCGTGACGGCACGCTGACAGACCTTGGCCGCAGGTAATTGCGTTGCCGCGCGTCGGAGTGCAGTCCTACAGTGGGCGCGCCGCGCGGCAAGATCTGTCCGCTCCATCGGAAGGAGGTGCCCGCGATGTTCGCTAATCGTCAGACGCCTCCAAGGGTTGCTCGCTAGCAATCCTGGAGACGCACTGCGGGCACCCTCAGGACCCTGGCGTCAGCCAGTCCTGAGGGTGCCTCGCACCCGGCCAGCTGGCTCGTCCGGCAGCTTCGGCCCGGGTCGGCCTGTTACCGTCCAAGGATGTCGGCTACTGAAGGCCGTCCCGAAGGCAGAGATCCCCGCCCCGGTCGCGATCCGCTTAACATTCCTGGCTCGGGTTGGGTGCCAACGTCGCCAGCCATCGGCTTCCCTGTCTACGGGCTGGACGGCTCGTGGCCAGGTGCGCGGTGGCTGGATTCGTTCGGTGACCAGATCGGCGATCCGCCCCGGTGGGTGACGCTGGGTCATCAGAGTGCGGACGGTGAGTCGCTGATCCTGGTGGCGACCTATTCCCGGCCAGCGACCGATGAGATGGCAGCTCAGCGGCGCGAGCCGCCGCTCAAGGACGCGGCCTTTCGCGCGGCCCACATCGTGCATGGTGTGACGCTGCCGGCGCAGTCGGTGTCGCGGCCGGACGGCTTCCTCCGGGTGCTGGTCGCGCACGCCCTGGAGATGGCCGAGGCGCCGTGGCAGCGGCGGCAGCACTGGCACGCCGACCAGCTGCGGCTGATGCGCGGTTGATCACGCGATGGTCTGGTCCCGGCAATGGGGAGCGAGCGGTCCCGACTTCGGGTTTAAGTTAGGTGATTGTGCCCATGCTTTCACGCCGGCATGTAATCCGGGTCCTCCTTGCTGTCACGACGGCGCTGCCGGTAGCGGGCGCCGTCGTCTGGTCGGCCCACGTCATCGGCACGCATCAGCGGTTGGCTGTCCACGCGCGTTCCGTCGGCCAGGCCAGCTCTGTCGCGCGGACCGCTTCAGGAACACAAACCGCTTCGGAAACACAGACCACCTCAGGACCACAGAGCACCTCGACCCGGCAGGCGGCGCTCGCCGCCCTGGGCCCGAGCGGAATCCAGGTGACCGGCGCCGCGCTGGCGGACGCGGCCACCGGCCAGGTCTTGTGGAGCACCGACCTGAACACCGAACGGCCCATCGGCAGCATCGTGAAGGTCATGACGGCCCTGGTGGTCATCCAGGCGGGCGACCTGAATCAGGAGATCACGGTGCCCGAGTCGGTCATTGCCTACCTGGACAGCCAGGACCAGCCGAGCACCGCTGGCCTGATCGTCGGCGACCAGCTCACCGCGCAGGAGCTGCTCGAGGCGCTGTTGCTCCCGTCCGGCTGCGACGCCGCCTATACGCTCGCCGAGGCCTACGGTCCCGGGATCGACGCGTTCATCGCCAAGATGAACGCCGAAGCCCAGCGTCTCGGCCTCACCGACACGTACTTCTCGAACTTCGACGGCATGCCGTGGCCGACCGAGCACTCCACCTGGTCGACACCGGCGAACTTGATCACGCTGGGCCGGGTCGCGATGAGCTACCCGGTGTTCAGCAGCATCGTCAGCCAGGCCAGCTACTCGCTTCCGGCCGACGACGGCCACCACGCTTACTTCTGGCAGAACACCAACCCGCTGATCGGCGTCTACCCCGGCGCGACCGGGATCAAGACTGGCGACACCATCGCGGCCGGCAACTGCCTGCTCTTCGAGGCGACCCAGAACGGACTGACTCTGATCGGGGTGACGCTGGGCACCCCCGGTGACGACATCACCGTCACCGGCCCGGTAGCCACCACGGTCCTGAACTGGGGCTTCAGCGAGTTCTGAGGAGCGTGCTACTCGGCACGTGATGGCTGGTCTAGATCGATACCGACGACTCGCGCCACCCGGTCGAGATCGACGTCGTGGGCGAGGATCGCCGCCCGTTCTCGCCAGGCGACCGATGCGATCAGGCAGTCGATCAGGCCTCTGGGAGTGACACCCACCTGCCGGCACCGCCGGTAGATTCGCACAGCGCCGTCAAAGTCGGCGGCGGCGTCGAAGCGGTACAGATGGAATCGCAGCAGCAGCCGGCGCAGGTCTGCTTCGCGGCCATCAGAACGTGCTCCCGCGAGCACTTCGATGATCACGGGTTCGGTGACGGCGACGGGCCCGTCGGTGGCGATGAGCTCCGATAGCCGCCGATCGGTCGCGCTGCCGGTCGCCCGGTCGTACTCGACCCACGCTGAGGTGTCCGCCAGGATCACGCAGCATCCTGAGGGCCGGTGTCATCGGGGATTTCCGCGATGGCGCGTGCTCCGCGCATCGCCATGGCCTCCGCCCTTGTCATCGGCTGGCCCGCGAGATGCCGAAGGGCGAACTCCACCGCCTCGGTCTTGGTGTGCAGGCCGTAACGGTCCATGACGGCGCGGAGGTAGGTGTCCTCGATCTCGATGTTCGTTCGCACCTTGCTCATACACCTACTATACACGTCAGGTGTATGAGTTGTGTAGCCTGCTGAACTCGACGCGTCTGCGATCCCGCGGTGGCTTCGTTCCCTTATCGTTACCTGCTCCGCAATCCCGCCGAGCAGCGCGGGCGTGTAACGGTGTGACCTGACCAGCACGGCCAGACAACCGGGAGCGCCCGTTGCGCCACGACGAGCAATTCGAGGAGTTCTATCAGGCTAGCTACGGCCGCACCGTCGCCCTGGTCGCAGCGATCACCGGCAGCAGGCACGAGGCGGAGGACGTGGCCCAGGAGGCCTACGCGCGCGCCCTGGCGCGATGGTGGCGGCTGCGCGGCTACGACCTCCCGGAGGCCTGGGTGCGCAAGGTGGCGCTGCGCATCGCCATCGACTCGGCGCGCCGGCTGCGGCGCAACCGGGCCGCCGTGGTCCGGCTCGCGGCACAGCGCCGCCCGGCCGGCGGAGAGCCCGCCGACGACCTGAAGTACACCCCGCTCGGGGCGGCGCTGCTCGGCCTGCCCTTACACGAGCGCCAGGTCATCGTGCTGCACTACGTTGCCGACCTGCCGGTGCACGCGATCGCGGCCGAGTGCGGCCTGCCCGTAGGGACGGTCAAGACCCGGCTGGTGGTCGCCCGGCGCCATCTCGAGCAGCAGCTGACGAGCCGGCCACAGGGGGTGGCGTGATGCAGGACTATGACCTTCGCGACCAGTTCGAGGAGTGGGCGAGGCCGCTGCGGGCTACTTCGGCCCCGGCCGTCGCCGCCCTGCGCAGCCGGGTCCGGCGCAGGACCGCCCGCATCGCCGCCGCCAGCGGGTTCGCGCTCGCCGTCGTCGGCCTGGTGGCAGGCCTGCTGGTGGCCAGCGGCCTGGTCGGTAGCGGGACGCCTGGCGGTCCGGTAGTGCAGGCCCAGGGCTCGGCGTACCCGGCTCCGCCCGGCCAGCCGTACGTGTTCGTCAACAGCTCGGCGACCTTCGTGAACGACCCGGATGTAGCCGCCACTCCCGCCGAACTGAGGAACGCGGCGACCGGCAAGGTCGTCAAGGTCCTGTGGCCCGTCCACCGCGGCGTCAGCTTCAGCGCCGCCGCCGCCGCGCCCGGCGACCGGCTGTTCGTGCTGGCGCAGCAGGACAGCGACGGGACGCTCAGCTTCGCCGAGGTCCGGATCGACGCGTCCGGGAAGGCTGGTCCGCTGCGCCAGGTGCTGCGGGATCTGCCGGAGCCCCCTGGCATGCAAGTCGTGCGCATGGCCGTCAACGCGCCGGCCACCCGGCTCTCCTTCACTACCGCTGTCCCGGACGGGCTCGGGCCGAGCGGCAGCCTGGTGGTCTATAACCTGCAGGCCGGGACGCTCATCGGCAGCTGGCCAGTCGTCACCAGCAGCGGCGCAAGCTCGCAGTTCCTGGGCTACGGCAACAACCTGGTCGCGTCGGTCGGCAACGTAGCACGAGGCCAGGACCTCCTCGTGGACACCACCACGGCGTTCCCCCCCGGGTCGTCGCTGCTCGCCGACTCCCGGCCCTACGGAGTAGGCGCCTTCGCCTCGCCGTGCATCAGCGGGGACTGCCTGACCTTCACCCAGGACGGCACCATGGCGTTGTACCAGGGTGGCCCGGCGGGCGTGCTTCTGGTGGAGGTCTCTGCGGCATCCGGCAAGGTGCTGCGGAAGATCCCGATCGGCCCGTCAAGCGCCGCGAACGGGACCGGGCCGTACTTCTGCGGTGTGCTGTGGGCCAGCGCGAACGGCCACGAGATATGGACGCAGTGCGGCACGAGACAGCTGGTCATCGTCGGCGGCCACGCCACCCGGATCCGGCTAGCCTGGCCGCTGCCCACCAATACCAGCAGCGGGGCCAGCGTGTTCGCCTGGTAGGCCGGGCGAGCCGACCAGCCGACCGTCACCCGCCGTCAGCGAGCGGCGGGATCCGGCGGCGAGGAACGCGGTTCCGAAGAGCAACTCGGTCCAGGAGAGATCGGCCAGCTCGTCCTGCATGGCTGCGCGAATCGCCTCCCACGGGCGGCGCATGATCCACTCATCGATGGCGGCGTGAGGCCGCACAAGTGCGGTTCCGAGCTGCGTGAGCCGCCGGGGCGTGTTGTCGGGAACCTTGACATCCAGCACGACCCAGCGCCCCCCTCCGGCGAGGGCCGCGGCGCCGCGGGCGATGACCGCTGCGCAGTCGGGCACCTGCGACAGCGCGTACGTGGACAGGATCGCGCTGACCCGGGCTGGGAATTCGAACTCGGCCGCGTCGGCGTGCACGAGGCTGACATTGCTCCAGCCGTTCGCCGCTATCCGATCCCGAGCGTGGGCCAGCATCGCGTCGGTCAGGTCGACGCCGATGATCCGGCCGCCGGGACCGATCGCCTCCTCGATCAGCGGGAAGTTCAGACCCGTGCCGCAGGCGATGTCGACCACGCTGTCACCCGCGCGAAGACCGAACGCCTGGACCGCCCGGCGGCGTAGCGCCCCGTGCGGGTAGCCAGGCACGGGATAGAGCCTGGAGGTGACGTCGTAGTGCTTCGCCTTCTTGCGGTACGTCTCGATCAGGCGATCTCGCCCACGGTCTGCCTGGCTCGCGGTGTGCTGTTCGATCCCGGTAGCGTCGCCGTGCGGCCGCCCGTCACCCATCTAGGACTCCCGCGCCGTCCCGCGAAGCGGACTCGACCGCAGCCTTGATCGCCGCCATCTCACGATTGCTGACGCGCTGAATGCTGCCCTTCAGCAGGCCCGGGACCGCGCGCATGATGCCCGCGAGATCGACCTCAACCCACATCATGGCGGCGGTCCGCCCACCGTCCGCCGGGTCGAGTTCCATTGCCCAGCGCGCCGCGGACGTACCCATTCGCCCGGCGAACGCCACGTGGCGGGGCGCCTCGACAGCAGTCACTTCCTCGCTGCGGCCGTGAGTCCGCCCCAGGTCCTTCGCCCGCTGCTCCACCCACGAGCCGGGCTGAAGCGGCCCTCCCCCGCGAACCCAGCACTCGAGAACAGTTGGCGCCCACTCCGGCCAGCGTCTGACGTCACAGACGTACTCCCACACGTCACGGACGCCGCTGGCGATTGTTATGCGGCTCTCCGTTCTGATCGTCATCGAGCGGACTTCGGGTCGATTGCTTGCGAGTTGCCTGAGGCTCTGCACTTAGCAGTCAACGTGGGCCACGCCCGCGAGGTTCAAGCCCGGCCGCTGGTCTTGCCGGGAGTTGTTCGCTCCGGGCCGCGCGGGCTCACCGCGCAGGCGGAGGTGAGCGCGCTCGCTATCTGCCGGGTGGTTTGCTCCCAGCCGGGCAGGTTCGACCGCCGCTTTGCGGCGGCGTCGCGGAGCCGGTGTCGGAGGCATTCGTCGCCCAGCCAGTCCCGGATTGCGGCGGCGAGGGCAGCCGGATCGCCGGGCGGGACCAGAACGCCGGGGCGGGTGCCGTCGGCTGCGAAGCCGAGAGCCTCGGGCAGCCCACCCACCGCGGCCGCCATCACGGGCAGGCCGTGGGCGAGCGCTTCCGTTACCACCATGCCGAAGGTCTCCGAGCGGGACGGCGCGACGAGCAGGTCGGCGGTGGTGTACGCGTGACTGAGCGCCGCGCCGGTAAGAACGCCGGTGAGCCGCACGCGATGGCCGTAGCCGAGGCGAGCGATACGGGCCTGCACGTGGTCGACGAAGTCGGCGTCGCGGTCGAGCGGTCCGGCCAGCACGCAGTGCCAGTCCAGGTCACCCAGTTCGGCGAGCGCCTCGACGAGGATGTCCTGCCCCTTGTGGCGACCGAGAGTTCCGACGCAGACCAGGTGACCGCGGACCGGCCGGGCACGGGCAGCGATCCGCTCGACGCCCGGCCGCGCGACGTGCACCCGACCGACCGGAATCCCGTATCGGCTCAGGATCTGCTGTCGGGTCCATTCGCTGGTAACGACGACGCCGGTGGCCGCACGAAGCACGGCCCGTTCTGAGCGCTTTGCGGTGGCATCATGGCGTGTGTCGAGGGCCGTCGACAGTGGCATGTGCAGCAGCACTGTCATGGAGATCCGGCCAGCGTGTCGCAGTAGCTGCGCTGCCGTCGGCGCGGCGATCAGCCCGTCGATCAGCGCGAGCTCACCGTCGGGGATGGCGGAAACGATGCGGGCCAGGTCGGCGCGGGCGCCTGAGTCGGGTACCGGCCACGCCGCGGCGATGGTCGCGACCAGCACCTCCCAGCCGGCCTCAGCCAGCCCGGCGCAGACCCGCCGGTCGTAGATGTTGCCGCCGGTAGGCCGGCTGGGACTGTCGAAACCCTCGGGGACTACTACGTGGACTCGCACGCTGCTCCCGCCGTCCAGAGCGCCTGCCGCACTGAGCCAGCCGCCAGCCTCCGGTCGAATTGAACGACACCCCGCTGCCCATCCGTCATACCTGACAAGGATGGTACGGACAGCCGGTGGTCGCGGTTCGAACCAGACCCCAGCCCGACGAGGAGCAATGACCTGCTTCGATGACGCGGTGACGACCTCCGGCTATGCGCGCTACCTGGCCGCGAAAACGTCCGTCGATGACCGCGCGCTCAACAGGCACGTGGTGTCCGAGCTGTGCCGCCTGATGCCAGCGGGTGCGCCGCGGGTGCTGGAGGTTGGCGCCGGCCTCGGGACGATGGTGGCTCGTCTGCTGGACTGGGGAGTCGTCGGCGCCGGTGAGTACGTCCTGCTGGACGCGGATCGGCGGCTGCTGGACTGCTCGCGCCGGTGGCTGCGCGACTGGGCAACCGCGCGGGGTGTGCGCAGCACCCTGCTGCCGGACGGCCTGCAGGTAGGTGACTTGCGGGTGCGCCTGGTGCACGCCGAGCTCGGCGGTTACCTCGACGCCGTTCCCGGCGAGCTGGCCGACGTGCTGATCGCCAACGCCGTCCTGGACCTGGTTGACGTTCCGGCCGTGCTGCCCGGACTGTTGCGGTTGCTCGTCTCCGGCGGCGTCTACTGGTTCACGATCAACTACGACGGCGAGACGATCTTCGAGCCCGCCCACCCGCTCGACGACCAGATCATGCGGGCCTACCACCGCGACATGGACGAGCGCGTCCGCTACGGCCGTCGCGCCGGTGAAAGCCGGACGGGCCGACACCTGCTTCACCACCTGCGCGATGCGAGGGCACCCGCGCTGGCGGCGGGCTCGTCGGACTGGGTCGTGCACCCGGCCCCGGACGGAAAGTACCCGGCCGACGAGGCTTACTTCCTGCGCAGCATCCTTAGGACGATCCGGGACGCGCTGCGTGGTCAGCCGGACCGGGTGGAACCGGCGGACCTGGCCGACTGGCTGGCCGTGCGCTGTCGGCAGCTGGCTGCAGGCGATCTGGTTTACATCGCTCACCAGCTTGACTTCGCGGGCCGCTCGCCGCATTAGCGCCCCGCCACCGCATCGGGACGGGCGGCGATTCATCCGGCCACAACTGCCGGAGGCGGGCCGCCATCGCCTGCCGGAGCGCCGTCCACCCGCGGTGCCGCTGGAAGGGCAGCTCGAATACGGCGGCGAACATCCGCGCGTAGCACACGGTCATCGGCAGCAGGATCGCAACCAGCACGAAGAACATCGGCGCCCCGGGTGTTACGTGGCCCCGCACCAGCCCGTAGGACAC
>JASHQA010000217.1 GCA_030037785.1 Streptosporangiaceae bacterium | reverse complement strand
CGCCGGTCCAGTATGGATTCACGATCGCACTGCCGGCTGCGGCTCTACCAGCGCTGACAGCGGTCACCACGACGGCCTATCAGGCTCATGGCTCTCTCGCCATCACGGTCGCCGGCCGGACCTGGGCCCTGCCCTTGGTGGCAGGGCCGTTCACGAGCACGTACCTGCAGATATCTCTGCCGAGAAGTCAAGCTCTGCAGCTTCAGCGCCTATTGATCCCGTCCGGCTGATCGTCGCCAGCGAGCACGGCGGCGCTCCTTACCAGATACGGACCCTGGCCGCGGGCTCGAGCCACAACTCATCCTCGGCGCTGACATCGAACGCTGCGTAGAACTCGTCCAGGTTGCGCACGATCTGGTTGCAGCGGAACTCGTCGGGGGAGTGCGGGTCGGTGGCGAGCCGACGGATGACTTCCTCGTCGCGGCTCTTCTGCTGCCAGGCACGAGCCCAGGAGAGGAAGAAGCGCTGAGCCCCGGTCAGGCCGTCGATGACCGGTGCCTCCTCGCCGCGCAGCGACGTCAGGTAGGCCTGCCAGGCGATGCCGAGGCCGCCGAGGTCCCCGATGTTCTCCCCGATCGTGAGGGCTCCGTTCACGTGCTGGCCGGGAGTCTGCTTCGGTGCCAGGGCGCTGTACTGCTCGATCAGCGACCGGGTCCGCTCCTCGAACGCCTGCCGGTCGGCGGGCGTCCACCAGTCGGTGAGCCTGCCGTCACCGTCGAACCTGGAGCCCTGGTCGTCGAAGCCGTGGCCGATCTCGTGACCGATGACCGCGCCGATCGCCCCGTAGTTGGCCGCGTCGTCCCGGTGGGGATCAAAGAACGGATCTTGCAAGATCCCTGCCGGGAACACGATCTCGTTCAGGCCAGGGCTGTAGTAGGCATCGACGGTCTGGGGGGTCATCCACCACTCGTCGCGGTCGACCGGTTTGCCGATCTTGTTCAGCTGGCGGCGGAGCTCAAAGGCATGAGCGGCACGCACGTTGCCCATCAGATCCGCCGGGTCGATTGCCAGGCCGGAGTAGTCGCGCCACCGGACCGGGTGGCCGATCTTCGGCATGAACTTCCCGAGCTTGTCCAGGGCCCGCCGGCGCGTGTCTTCGCCCATCCAGTCGAGCTGCTCGATGCTCTGCCGGTAGGCCTCGATGAGGCTGGCCACCAGGACATCCATTCGCTCCCTGGCGCCTGGCGGGAAGTGTCGGCCGACATAGACTCGCCCGACGGCCTCCCCCATCGCCTCCTCGACCAGCGAGACACCCCGCTTCCAGCGCTCGCGCAGCTCGGGGGTGCCGGTCAGCATGCGACCGTAGAAGCCGAAGTCTTCCGCGACGAACGCCTCGGACAAGTAACCGGCGGCGCTGTGGATGATCTGCCAGCACAGCCAGTCCCGCCACGCCGGAACGTGCTCGTCGGTGAGCAGCGAGGCCAGGCCGGTGCTGAAGCTCGGCTGGCGGAGCACGATCTCGTCGAAGGCGCCGGCGGGCGCCCCCAGGGCCGCCACCCAGCCGCGCAAGTCTGGCCCGACAGACAGGGCGTCGGGCCAGGCCACGAGATTGTAGGTCTTCTCCTCATCGCGGCTGGTGACGTTGTCCCAGTGGTGCCCAGCCACCGCCGTCTCCAGGCCGAGCACTCGCCTGGCTGCCCGCTCCGCGTCCGGCAGCCCGGCTAGCTCGAACATCCGCTGCACATGACCAGCGAACGCGTCGCGGACGCGGGCGAACCGCTCCTCGCGGTAGTAGCTCTCATCCGGCAGCGAGATGCCACCCTGCTCGAAAAGCACCACGTAACGCTCCGGGTCGCCCGGGTCGGGGTCGACAAAGAGCCGGTACAGACCCCCGACGCCCAGTCGCTCCAGCCGCCCGAGCGTTTCCAGCAGGTCCGGAACGGAGCTGACAGCCCGAGCCGCCGAGAGCAACTCGGTGATCGGCTGCGACCCGAGCTGCTCGGCTCGGTCGGCGTCCATGAAACTGGCATACAGGTCGCCGAACTTGCGCTCCTCGCTGCCTTCTGGTGCCGACACGGCCGCAGCCACGATCGCGCGCACCGCCTTCTCAGCCTCTTCGGCCAGAATCCGGAACGCGCCGTAGCCAGCCCGGTCCGCGGGAATCTCGGTCCGCGCCAGCCACCGCCCGTTGACATGCCGGAACAAGTCGTCTTGCGGGCGGATGACGGGATCGAGCTCATCGACGGGGATACCGGATGGGAGCGTCATGAGCCCTAGCCTAGGACCAGCGGCGGCCGGGACGTCGAACGAAATAGGCCGATAGCGCCCACAGCGGCACGAGAGGATGATCAAACAAGTCTCGCGCGCGGCGCGAGCTGTTGTCGTGGTAACCCTAGAGAGGCTGAGCCAAGGGAGACCAGGAAATGATCCGTGCACTGGCCCCGGCGGATTTTGCGTCCTGGGAACGGTTGTGGCTTGCGTACTTGCGGTTCTACCGCGCCGAGGTGAGTGGCGAGGTCACCGCGCTGGTGTTTCGTCGGCTCTGCGAGCAGACCGACGGGATGACGGGCCTGGTGGCTGCTGATGAACAGGGTGAGCTCGTGGGGCTGGCTCACCTGGTGTTCCATCCCTCGACCTGGTCGGCCGACCCTAGCTGTTACCTGGAGGATCTGTTCGTGGCCAGGGCCGCGCGCGGCACCGGCACGGCGCGCCAGCTTCTGGAAGCGGTGTTCGCCGAGGCGCGTAGCCGCGGCGCGGATCGCACGTACTGGCAGACCCAGGAATTCAACGCACCAGCGCGGTCGCTCTACGACCAGGTCGCTCACCGCACATCCTTCGTCGTGTACGAGAGATAGCAGAGCGGATGCTGACCCGCTGGTCCGGAGGGCTCAGAAGGTCGGCCTAACTGCTTCCCGCGGACCTGCTGCCGGTCGCGGGCGTCCCGCTGTCGTGACCGGCTGGCGGGCGGCTGACGCGCTTCCGGCTGGTGACAATCCTGCGTTTGCGCAACGACTCGAGCCATTCCTGCCCGCTGAGCAGTCGCGTGGTCTTGCCCGACTTGACCTCGCCCGCCGCGGCAACTGCCATCGCGACGCTGGCAGCGGTCATGTCATCAGGTGCCTCGTACACGACGACCACGTCGTACTCGCCGAACGGAAAGCCGGTCACCACGATCGTGGCGCCCAGTTCCTCCAGGGCCGGCCGGATCACTTCCACCGGGTCTTGCGGATCCTTGAGCTGTTCCGCCATTGACCTGGCGGTAAAGGAGGCCTGGTACATGTAGAGCGGCATCGAGCTTCCCCTTGAGCGGGAACGGGTGCGCAGATCATCAGCAAGTCCCCGTGACTCGCGGCTGCTACCGACGGGTGCACGGCAACGGACCGAAGACACTGCGGTTCAAAGATCGTAGACCGGCCCAGTCGGGCACGCCTACTCCACGGGCTGCCTGGCGTCGACGAAGTCGGCGGGGGCGCAGCGAGCCGGCGGGCTGGCCGGCGGGAGGCCGGATCACGAGGCGGAATGTCTGGCACGTAGGCGGCGTCTAGTACTGTGAGTTCGATTCGATCTCGGCGATGCTGCGGATACTCACCGGTGGTACGTCCGCGCCCTTCCGCCCAGTGCCGCTGTCCTGCAGGAGTGAGATGTCCGCTCGGATACTGGCTGCTGACCTGCCGTCGCAGGTCGGCAAGCAGGTGACGATCGCTGGCTGGCTGCACCGCCGACGCGAGCTGAAGTCAGTCACCTTCCTCATCGTCAGAGATCGCTCCGGTCTCGCCCAGGTGGTTCTGTCCGGACCGGCAGCTGCGCTGGCCGACGTCGAGATGCCCGAGGAAACGGTGATCAGTGTCGATGGCACCGTGACCGCCAACGAGCAGGCCCCCGGCGGTGCCGAGATCGTGCAGCCCACGATCACGATGCTGTCCGACCCTGCGGCACCTCCGCCGTTCGACCTGTACCGGCCTGCGATCACCGCAGGCCTGCCGACGATACTGGACGGCGCGCCGACCACGCTGCGGCATCCGAATCTGAGGGCAGGTTTCGAGATCTCGGCGGCTAGCGTGCACGGCTTCCGCTCCGCGCTCGAAGCCCTGGGCTTCGTGGAAGTGCACACTCCGAAGATCGTGGAGTCGGCCACCGAGTCCGGGGCCAACGTCTTCAAGCTGGATTACTTCGGCCGACCCGCCTACCTCGCCCAGTCGCCGCAGTTCTACAAGCAGGCAATGGTCGGTGTTTTCGAGCGTGTCTTTGAAGTGGGTCCGGTATTTCGCGCTGAGCCGCACGACACCGCGCGGCACCTAGCGCAGTACACCAGCCTCGACGCCGAGCTTGGTTTCATCTCGGATCATCAAGACGTCATGGTGGTGCTGCGGGACACGATCGCCGGCATGGTCGCCGGCGTGCAGGACCGCGCCGGCCCGGCGGTGGCGCTCCTTGACGTGGCTCCGCCGGTCGTGCCGGCGCAGATACCGCAGATTCACTTCCAGGATGCCCAGGACTTGATCGCTAAGCACGCCGACTGGGATCCGCGCGGTGAGCCTGATCTTTCTCCGGCTGACGAGCGATGGCTGTGCGAGTGGGCTGAGCTCGAGCATGGTTCAGAGTTCTTGTTCGTGACCGGCTACCCGATGGCCAAGCGGCCGTTCTACACGGCTCCCGATCCGTCGCGTCCCGGCTTCTCGAACGGCTTTGACCTGCTCTTCCGCGGGCTTGAGCTGGTCACCGGCGGGCAACGACTGCATCGTTATGGCGACTATCTGGCTGCGCTCGCCGCACGCGGCGAAGGCCCCGAGCACTACGCCAGCTATCTGCAGGTGTTCGAGCATGGCATGCCACCGCACGGCGGGTTCGCGATCGGGCTCGAGCGCTGGACAGCCAGGCTCACCGGGGCTGCGAACATCCGTGAAGTCACGCTGTTCCCACGCGACCTGCACCGACTTGCACCGTGACGCCCGCTCGGGCGTTGGTGACGATCCGGTAGAGCCAGGTAGTGACGGCCGAGTCAGCCGCGAAATCGGCTGCGCGACGGTATGCCTTGACCATCCCGTCCGTCAGGGACGACACGTCACTCGGGAGTTCGTCCGGTCAGTAACGTGACCTGAGTCACACTCTCGGTCGAGCCGGTCCGGTCGAGCAGGGGCTGGCAGCGCAGCCGGGTGGCGATGTCCCGGGCCTCGGCGGTCGCGGCGTCGGCCCCGGTGCCGCTGCCGGCGCTGGTGCCGACGCCGCCGCTGCCGGACAGGTAGTGGGCGTGGTCGAGGAGGCCGTGCGCGAGATGGTAGGGCGTGCTGTGCTCGCGCAGCGCGCGGACCGCGACCGCGAATTCCTCGTCGGCTTGCTCCGCTCGGTCGCGGGCGGCGAGGCGCGCGCGGACCAGGTCACGCTCGGCCCGCAGCATGGGGGGCAGGTGGCCAGGCTGGGCGCTGTCGAGTTGGGCGAGCAGCTGAGCGATAGCCGTGGCGTCCCGCAGTTCGGCGGCCGCGCGGGCGGCGACCGGCCACGCCCAGCGGACGGTGTCGTGGCTGATCCCGAGGGCATCCGCGCGGGCGAGTACGGCGCGCGCGTGCCGCAACGCGGCTGCGGGCTGGTCGGCGGCGGCCGAACTGAAGGCGCGGAGCAGGTCGAGACTCGCCTGGTCCTGAGGGTCTTCGCTGGCCAGCAGTCCCGGCAGTATCGCCAGCGTCCCGAGGCTGGCGTCAGCGTCGCCGCGTAGTGCTGTCAGCCAGCCCAGGAGGCACGCCAGAAACTCGACGTCGGCGAGCCCGTCAGCCTCCGCGGCGCGGGTTAGCTCGGCGTGCGCGGCGTCCCAGTCGCCGGTCATGAGCAGTGCCTGGGCGAGGTTCCCGGTCGCGAAGGCGAGGGGCAGGCGGGCACCGGCCTGGCGCAGGTGCGCGGCGGCAGCGCGGGCTGCCTCGGCAGCGGCGATCGGCTTGCTTCCGGTCAGCGCGTCGGCGAGATTTAGCAGCGCAATCCCCGCACCGATGCTGTCATCCACGTCGGTGGCGATCCGGGCGGCCTCGCGGTAGTAGGCGGCCGCCTCGGTCCGCCGGTCCGCGGCGCGGTGGCAGCTGCCCCGGGTGGTGAGCAGGCCGGCAAGCTGCGTGTCGGGGACGCCGAGCGCCTGGCCCAGGGCCAGCGCTTCGGCGGAGAGCCGGTCACCCAGCTGGGAGCCCGCGTGCACCTCCAGCCCAGCGAGCCGGTCCAGCGCCGTGACGGTGTCGGCATCAGGGTCGACGCGCAGCACTTCCAGCGCGGCGGTGAACTGCTCCCTGGCGTCGCCTAGGCGACCCTGGCGGCTCAGTGCATCTGCCCCTGTGGCCTGAGCCCGCGCCGCGGCGCGCATCTGGCCGTGCTGCTGGTAATAGTCGCGGGCGTGGCCGGCGTACCCGGCGGCACGGTCGTAGTCGGCGGCAATGCGGGCGGCATCCGCAGCCCGCTCCCACAGCATGCCCGCACGCAGATTCCCCGCAGCCGGATCACCCTCGGCCGGATCACCCTCGGCGGGCTCGCCGGCCAGGCTGAGGTCGGCCGCGGTGGCGTAGCAGGCTGCGGCGGCGGCCTGGGCGCCGGTCCGGGCCGCGCGGTCGGCGGCGCGGGTCAAGGCGGCGATGGCCTGGCCGCGGATCTGAGCGTTGTCAGGGTCGCCGGGGACGGCGTCGAGGGCATCGAGGTAGTGCCGGGCGATGACGTCGGCGACTTCCTCGCCGTCGCCCGCGTAGGCGGCCCGCAGGTGCTGTGCGATGGCCAGGTGGCGAGCCTTGCGGTCGCGGCGGGACAGGGTGTCGTAGGCGACCTGGCGCAGCATCTGCTGGGTGAACTGGTAGGAGCCGCGTTCGGGCGACAGCGGGTCGGCGGACACGGTCAGCACCTCGCGGCGGACCAGGTCGGCCAGCCCGGCCTCCACCTCGGCCGGGTCCTGGCCAGACACCGCAGCCAGCGCTCCGGGCGGGAACGAGGTGCCGAGTACCGCGGCGTCGGCGGCCAGCCGCCGCACGGCCGGATCCAGGGCGTCGAGCCGCGCCGCGAGCAGAGCGTGCAGGCTGTCGGGGATGGCCAGTTCCCCGACGTGCCCGACGAGGCGATACACCCCTTCGACAGGCTGCACGATGTCCTGGTCGATGAGCGACCGGACGGTTTCCACCGCGAACAGCGGGATGCCCTGGGCATGCTCGGCGATCTTCGCCTGGGCCACAGCCGGCATGCCTGGCACGAGCGCCTCGACGAGCGCGTTCATTGATGACTCGTCGAGCGGGTCGAGGGTCAGGGTGAGCCGGTTCCGTCCCGCGCCGAAGCCGGGCCGGGCCAGGCCGAACTCGGTCCGGGCCAGCACCAGCACGAACACCGGCAGGTCCCGAACCCAGTCCACCAGGTACTCCAGGAAGTCCAGCAGCCCGGCGTCGGCGTACTGGGCGTCCTCGACTACCAGCACCACCGGCTGCACGGTCGCCAGCCTCTCGAAGAACAGCCGCCACCCGGCGAACAGCTCCGCCCTGGCCAGCGGTCTCCCGTCGTCGCTGCCGAACGCGACCCCGAGCAGCCGGCCCAGCCGCACCCCCACGTACCCGTGCTCGGCCGGGTCGGTCACCAGCCGGTCCAGGCCCGCCGCCAGCTTCTCCGCCGCGACCTCGGCTGGGTCTTCCTCGGCTATGGAAAGCCGCTGCCGCACTATCTGGGCCAGTGCCCACAGCGCCACCGCGTCGCCGTAGGCCAGGCACCGGCCCTCGTGCCACCACACCGTCGCGGCCAGCCCGTCGATGTAGCTGCGGAACTCCCAGCCCAGCCTCGACTTGCCCACCCCGGCCGGCCCGGACACCAGTATCAGCCGCGGGACCCGCCGCTCCGCGGCCGCGTGGAACAGCTCCCGGATCGTACGCAGCTCAGCATCGCGCCCCACGAGCGGCGCTTCGAGCCCGTCGATGCGCTGCGCTCCGCCCACGGCGGCCAGCACCCGGGTCGCCCGCCACAGCGCCACCGGCTCGGACTTGCCCTTCAGCACGTGTGCGCCGGCGTCCTCGAAGCCCACCGCTGCCTCGGCCAGCCGCCGGGTCGCCGCATCCACCAGCAACTGTCCTGGCTGCGCCGCCGCCTGCAGGCGGGACGCGGTGTTCACCGCGTCACCGGCCACCATCCCCTCACCCGGCGCGCCGAGCGTGACCGCCACTTCGCCCGTAACGACGCCGGCCCTGGCTGCCAGTCCGGGCACGCCGACCTCGTTCCCCAACTGCGCGACCGCGGCGACAAGGTCCAGTCCCGCGCGGACGGCACGCTCCGCGTCTCCCTCGCTCGCGACCGGGGTGCCCCACACCGCCATCACGGCGTCCCCGATGAACTTCTCCACCACGCCGCCATACCGTCCGACGATGGTGCGAGCCACCTCGAAGTACCCCGACAGCAGCTCGCGCACCGCTTCGGGATCCCTGGACTCCGACAGTGGCGTGAACCCCACGAAGTCGCAAAACAGCACCGAGCACACCCGCCGCTCCGCGACCGGCGCGGTGTCCCCGCCGCCGAGCGCGGCCGGCGCGGCCAGCACCAGCGGACCGGACGGGTGCGGCGCCGCCGCGCCTGCCAGCGACTGCCCGCAGGACGTGCAGAACCGCATAGCCGGCACGACCGGGGCGCCGCAGGCCGGACAGCCGGCGAGCGGAGCGCCGCACTGGGCGCAGAACCGGTCACCGGGGCGCAGCGGAGGCGCGCCGCACCGGCCGCAGTGCTCCATCAGCAAGCACCTGCGGTGACGGGTGTCGCGGCATGCATGGGGATCCCTCCCGTACTGCAGACTCTAAGACGCGCGGCGTCTAAGAGCGCGCGGCCGGACACGTGACCTACCGGGATCGGCAGCGGCTGGCCGACATCCAGGCGGCCATCAACGCGATCCATTCCCACCTGCAGCGGGGCACCTCGGTTCGGGAGACTAGGCGGGACCTCCGGCTGGGGTGGCACTGGGGCGGCACCGTTGCGTCCCGAACCACGGTCACCTCGTCAGCGCGACCGCGGCGGTCGCGGCCGAGGCGAACAGCTGCCGGCGCGCCGACTCTGCCGTCATCCAGCCACGGTGCTGCCACTCCCGGCCAGCCAGCGAGTCCCCGGCCATCACCACCTCACCGAACGGGATGCAGCGGTAGCGGGCGATCGCCATCAGCGCCGACGCTTCCATCTCCACGACCAGACACCCTTCCTCCACCCGCCGTGCGACCCGAGTCCGGGTCTCACGGTAGATGGCGTCCGTGGACCAGCTCAGGCCGCGCACCGTCTCCACGCCATTGGCGCTGAGCGCGTCTGCCAGGGTCTCCGCCGGACCCGGGTCAGCCGAGACGACCCGGTCGGCTGGCAGGTAGTGGAAGGACGTGCCCTCGTCGCGCACGGCGCCGGTCAACACCACCGCGTGCCCCATCACGAGCTCCGGTACCAGCGCCCCTGCCCCGCCGCAGGCGATGACGCCGCGAACCCCGCGGGCAATAACCTGCTCGAGCATCGCGCCGGCCAGCGGCGCCCCGACTCCGGGATGGAACACACCGAGCCGCACGCCGCCATGTTCGATCTCCCACAACGATGCCGGACCCATCTCGCTGTGCAGGCGACACACTGGCCTCGCATCCGCCCGGCCGGAGAGTTCCTCGACGACGTCCCGGAAGAAGCACGCCACAGCGACCGTCGGCGCGTCGACCGGACGGATCAGCCGGCTCGGCTCGATGACCCCCTCGCCGGACAGGTCCTCACCCTCCAGCAGCGGCAGTCGCTGGCGATCAGTCGGCCCAGACAACCTGTGCACCTCCGCACCTGCATGCTAATCCGCGCGCCGATGGAGGCTTCGACTCGCTGTGATGGTCATGACGTCGTGCTCGTGGTCGTCACTGGGCACGTCCTGTTGATCGTCCACCGTGCTGGCCGTGTATCAGCCATGCGGTGCGCGGGTGCAAATGCAGCGCCACAACCAGACAAGCGTCATGTGAGCCGGCCGATCCTGAAGATGATCTTGGTTCCCTGCCAGTCTGACGTACACCCGACGTGTAGACCCAGGTGTCGGTCTGCGCGTCTACGGTGCAGCGCTTGCGGATCCGTAAGTCCGAGAGCGCAACGCTGACGCAGGGGTGCGACCGCAGGCAGTTGGTGACCGTGATAGCTGGCAAGCCCTCGATCCTGGTGGCGGCTGTCGTCCTGGCCGTGAGCCTCGCTGCCTGCAGTGGGGCAGCGCCGCGGGTGAGCAGGGGTTCTGCCGCGGCCGGGCCTGTCTCTCCTCCGGCCTCGACCGCCGGGACGGACACTCCGGCCGCGGCGGGCGGTGCGTCACCGAGCGGGGGATCGCTGCAGGTACTGACCGAGCCCGGCGCCGGGATCGGGCCCATCTACCGGCTGATCACGGGTGCGCGGTCGTCGGTCGACCTGACTATGTACGAGCTGAACGACCCCACGGCCGAAGCCGACTTGGCGGCTGACGCCGCGCGCGGGGTGGACGTGCGGGTGATCCTGGACCAGCACCTGGAACGGGCCGCGAACTCTGCGGCTTATTCCTACCTGGCCGCCCGCGGCGTGCACGTCCGCTGGGGCCCGGCCGGCACCACCTTCCACCAGAAGACCCTGACCGTCGACGGCGCGACCTCGGTGGTCATGACCTTGAACCTGGTAGCCGAGGACTACTCCGACACCCGCGACTTCGCCGTGGTCGACACCAGCCCGGCTGACGTCGCGGCGATCGTCGCGACCTTTGACGCCGACTTCTCCGGTGCCGGGATCACGCCGCCCGACGGCGCTGACCTGGTGTGGTCTCCGACCAACGCGCAAAGCTCGGTGCTGTCGATCATCAACGGCGCGGCGCGCACCCTTGCCGTCGAGGACGAGGAGATGGACGACCCGGCCGTCACCAGCGCCCTGGCTGCGGCCGCCCGGCGCGGTGTCGACGTCGAGGTCACCATGACCGCCGACGCTGAGTGGGACTCGGCATTTACGCAGCTTGCGGACGCCGGCGTGCATGTCCGGCTGTACCCCGACGACAGCTCTGCCCTCTACATTCACGCCAAGGCGATCGTCGCCGACGCTGGCCTGCCCGGCCAGCAGGTCCTGGTCGGGTCGCAGAACTTCTCCGTGGCATCGCTGGACTACAACCGCGAGCTCGGCATCCGCACCCGTGACGCCGCCGTCGTGGCAGCCATCGGCAGTACCCTCGCGAGCGACTATGCCGGTGCCACGCCGTACTCCCCGCCCGCTGCATCAGGCGCGGCCCCAGCGGGGGCGTCGGGCGCGCAGTGCACGGCGACCGCCAGCGTCTACGACGCCGCCTACGACGAGAACAACGTCTACGTCAACTCCAACCAGCCCTACACCACGGCGACCGCAACCGCCGACGGCTACTCGCGCAGCTACCAGACCAACGGCTCCGGCTACGCGCTGATCTACCTCAACGGCCCGCCGCCCGGTGCCCGGATCACGGTCACCGTCGGCGGAGCCACGTGTACCACCAGCGACTGATGCCGATAAAGAGGCTGTGTCCAGCGTTCCGGTGATCACGACAGTGACCTGTGGCCGCGCACTTCCACGGGGCTGGCTTGCAGCCGCTTCGGCCGTCGCCCTCGGCCGGCTTCCAACGACCTCGCCGACGCTCATCACCGCAGGCAGAGCCGAGCTGGCCGACGCCTAGGTTCTGCGGGGGCTCGTTGGCCTGGGCACTCCTGCGACGGCGGCCTCCAGGGTGTCGCCGAGCCGGTGCCACGGCTGGCATCGGCTGGTCTTCACCGCCTTCACGCCAGGTCCGACGGTGATCGTGAAAGGGCCCTGGACCATGTTGAAGTCCATGACATCGCGGGTGCTGGTCGACCTGAGCAGAGCGACCGAGCCGTCACGGCTGCCGGCCGGGCCGGGTGTCCGGTACACGCCGGGCATTATCTCGAGCCCCACGACGAACAGTCCGTCACCGCCCAGGCGTGGTTGGGCCGCTGACGGACCGACCGCACCGGTCCCAGGATCATCTTGGCCAGCGGTATCACCATGCGCGACGCGACGCCGGGTCTCCGGCACATAAACGACCTGCGTGTCAGCTTCCCGCTCGTCATCGTTGCTGAGCGCTCGGCGAGTCGCAGGTGATTCGCCCGCTCTCGGAGTTGCATCCGACCTGTCCTGTACTGCGCGCACGTTGGCCGGCGCTATCGGCGGTACCTCTGTTTCCTGCGTACCGGCACGGCTCTTGACGGCGCGTGCCTCGTATGCAGGTCTTGCCTCGGCGGAGAGGACCTTTCCGTAAACTTGCATTTCTGCCTCGGCTGTCCTCAGCAACCGCTCCTCCGGTGTCATACGCTTCCAGGCTCGTCGGGGCGGCATCGCTGCCAGCTTGGCTGCTCGCCTTGCTGCCTTCGCTTCCTCGGCGGCCGCACGCGCTGCAGCCCGACGAGCAGCTTCTTGCTGCTGAGCCGCGAGGCGGCGGGCATGCGCCGCTGCTTGCTCCGCCTCGAGTCTCCTCGCCAGTGCCTCAGCTCGCGCAGCCCGAGCCGCCGCCTGGGTCCAGGCCATCTGGGCCATACGCCGGGTTGAGGAGGAGTTCGCGCAAGTGACAGCGGCGGTCTGAGTCCGGTGGTTGTGCTCACACTGGTAGACCTGACCGTTCGGCCCGACGAGCCTGCCGTGATAGATCACGGCTGAACCCGGTCGCGGCATTCCAAGCTAATCAATCCGTCAACAGGATAGCGTGCTATGGCAATCGCAATCATGCTGCCGCCATTCTCATTCTCCAGTGCTTCGCCCACGGCGAACATGCTTGGTTAGACCCTTGGTCTCGCCTTGCTGAGACCTGTGCTCATCACCGGCAGCCGACCCGCTAGTCGTCGTGATCTATTGCCGTGTCGGGCAGGAAGAGGGACCGCGCGGCAAGATTGGCTTGGATCAGCGACTCGCGGAAGGCCTTAGCCTGTTCTGTCATGTCCTGGACCTCTCGGAGGTGAACTTCATCAGCCGCCGTGCCTGCAACAAGATCTGTAAACTTCACATTGAGCTTCGAGAGTTCTGCGGCGGATTCCCAGTCCTTACGTGCCCGGTCGGCCCCCTTCACGTGATCGGCATACGTCTCCATGACACGAACAACTGACTCGATCTTGTCTAGCTTCTGCTGCAAGGCCTCGGCCTGGGCGTCCATCACGGCCCTCGTGAGTGGTCCGGGCTCGCCCGCCGCGTGCGACCGCCGCACCCTGTCCTGCTCATTGCGGAGGGTAGTGATCTCGCGCAGGTCCACGGCAACGGCCCACTCGTGCCTTCTCAATGTTGGCTCCGCGGCAGCGCGTTCCAGCTGATTGTCGGCATAGACCTGTGAGGTGAGCACATTCTTTATCGCTTGCTGCGCGCGCGCAAGTACGAGTTTGCAAGACGCGTCGAGCGTGGAGCTCTTCACCAGGTGACCGGCCGCGAGGCTGGCCGGATTCCTCTCATCGCGAGGAAGAAACGGGTCGATTACATCGTAGACTGTCCGCGGCCCGTTCCCCGACGCAATGACGGTTCCCTTCGCGAAGTTTGCAGTAATGCGCTTCCGTTCTGAACTGCGGACGAGCAGCACCGCGCCCCCCACAATCACGCCGAGCCAAATGCCTTCCACTATCCAGCCAGTGGCCGAGATCTCGCTATGAGAAGTGGTCATGATCCCAGTGCCGGTGTAGTCCCCCGTGTTGTAGTCGAATGTGCAGCCATTCGCGGTGACCGCATCAGCGTAATCGGACGCGCAGTTGATCAGCCGAGTAGTAGTCCAGTGCTTATGGAAGGCGAAGAGCGGCCAGGCCAGGGTGAGTACCAGGAGGACAATCCCGATGATAGCCGCGCATCCTCCGCCGTTGCCTGCTTTTGCCTTCGGGGGCATCTGAGTTCCTTTACTACCAAGCTAAGCCGCAGCTGGCCGGGCCCCCTTAAGGGATCACCAGTGATACGGGAGAAAGACCGTCAGGCAGAGCCGCAAGGCCAGCGGGACATCGGTGCTTGTCCTGATCGCGCGGGGGCGTATCGGCTCCCTCGGCGTGCCGGCAAGCCAGCGAAACCTTGCAAAATCGACGCGCGCGCCGGGCGCGCGGTTTACATGAGTGGCCGGGGAGGCCGTATCACAAAGACGGCCCGGACAACGCGGTGCTCACTACCCCTACACGCGGGACGGTTCAGTTCTCGAGGCGCCACCGCGGTGAGAGTGCCGGCGTGCGTGTGGCATGACGGCGACGCTGGTCACGCTTGGGGGAGGGGCGCGCTCACGCCCGGGTCACTGGGGAGAGGCTCGATCGCCGCAGAAGGCTGCGGTCGTGGCTGCGGTGTCGCTGGCTCCCGTCGTTGTCGGAATGTCTCGCTGAGGGAGGCCCAGGTGCTTGCGCGCGTTGGCTAGCTGGTGTCCTCGGGTCTGGGCCAGCAGCGCGCGCGCCGGAGTTGATCTCTTCGGGCGAGATCGTGGCCGTGTGCAGGTCGTACTCAAGCGCGTCCCAGCCGAAGCTTTCCGAGGCCAGCACGTGGGTGTCATTGAGCGACCGCTCACGAGGCCTACCTGGCGGCGCAGGGACTCTGACCTGGCCGTCGACTCTCGATAGAGTCTCATGAAAAAGCATGGACATACATGGAATCAACTGGCTAAAGTGAGCGCCATGAGATCCAGCAGGAAGACACGAGCTACAGGGACAGCACATGGCATCCGATGACCCGAGCGCACCTTCTTATGGCGACCAGCCCCCATACATGCCGCGGCCCGGTGCAGGCGCTCAGCGCCCACCGTGGGCGACCGTCCCGACCGACCCGGCTCAGCAGTTCCAGGCACCGCAACCACCGCGGCCGCCGAAAAAGCGCCGGGCCCTGCGCGTCACGCTGCTCGTTGTCGGCAGCATCGTCGGGCTGTTCATCGTGCTTGCTGTCATCGTCGCCGTGCTCGGTCCTAAGGCGACACCTGCTGCCAGCCAATCGAGCATGCCGGTCACCCATGCGCCGGGGAATGCCACGACCACGCCGCCGCTGAATACGTTCACCGACCCGGCCGGCGGAGTTTGCTTCGCCGGCAGCGAGACCGACGGTTACTGCCCTGGAGACAGCCCGAGCCCTACGCCGCCGCCCCCGCCGCCGCCGACCTACAACCCGGTGACTGACAGCCAGTGGCAGCTCATCCAGGAGAACCCGGACGGCTATGTCGGTCAGACCTTCACCGTCACCGGCACGGTCACGCAGCACGACGCCAACACCGGGGCCGACGAGTTCCGCGCTGATGCCGGGCCCGCAGATAACCCGAACACGAACACCATCTTCGACGGGTCGAACGACGGATCGCAGGTCGCGCCGCTGCAGGTCGGCCAGAGCTTTACGGCCGAGGTGTCGGTGGAGGGATCCATCACCTACACAACCACTCTGGGCGGGTCTGACACCGCCCCCGAGTTGCTCGTGGTGAGCATCACGCAGACCTGAGCCGCGCCGCAGCGCAGCGCATCGGGTCACCAGCAACCAAGAGGAGCAACCATGTACGGGAACAATCCGCCGGAGCCACGGCCGCCCTATGGCCAGCCGTCGCAGGGCAACCAGCAGCCGCAGCACGAGCGCTACCGGGGCTTTTACGCTCCGCAGCAGCCGCAGTTCGACCAGCAGCAGGGCTGGGAGCAGCAGCCGAGACGGGGTCGGCCGCCGGGCCCGCCTCGCGCGCGGAGGCAGCGGTCTGGCCGCCACCGCGTCAGGAACGTCGTCCTCGGACTGCTGGGCGTGGCCGTCCTGATCGTTGTCATAGCGAACGTTGCCGGCGGCGGTGGCAAGAGTCCGGGCAGCTCAACCACACCGCCAGCGGCGGCGGCCAAAGCGCCCCAGTCGGCGCCCCCATCAGCGGCTCCGTCGTCGGCCGCCTCGACCAGCCCGGCAGCGGCGGCCGTCGACTTCACGTTCAGCGGGTCGGGCATCGAGAACAGTGCGCCGTTCAATGTGGGCAGCGGCCCGCTCACGGTGTCGTACACCTACGACTGCTCGTCATTCGGATCGTCGGGCAACTTCATCGCCGACCTGCTGTACGGCAACCAGTCGAGCCTCAACAGCGACGACGAACCCATTGCCAACGACCTGAGCACCGGCGGCAGCCAGTCGACGACCGTCTACCCGCAGTACCCCGGCGAGGACTACTACCTGTCCGTGAACTCCGAGTGCTCGTGGTCGATCACTGTAACCGGGGGAGCTGGCGACACTTCATGAAGAAACATGGGCATGCATGGAACCAGCTGGTTAGAGTGAGCGACATGAGTTCCAGCCAGGATCAAGAGAGCGCGATGCTCGCCAGGCGGATTGCGGACGCTATCGCGGCGGGTGACCGGAACGAGGCCGTCCGGCTGACCCGCGAGCTGGAAAGCGCGCTGACGAACGGGCCCGCCCCCGTTCCGTCGGTCGAGGCTGTGCCGTCATTCTCGGCACAGCCGGCCGTCGTCCCGATGGCGCACACGCCCGCGCCGGCGCGCAGTACCCGGCAGGTGGTCGCCGGCGCGCTGGCCGAGATCGGCGTGGCGTGCCGGGCCAGAGTGGTGGCCGACTACGCCGAGGCCAGGTTCGGTCAGCGTGTCGAGCCACGGTCGCTCGCAGCGCTTCGCCGGGACGAACGACGAGCCTGGGAGAAAAGCAGCGCGCGCCCCACGTACGTCGTTCCCGCACTTGAAGGTCGTTACTTCCAGCCGGTGCGCGGTCTCCTGACGCTGTCGGACTGGCCGCTCGAGCGCCGCCTGCTCGGCCCGTGGTCGGAGCGAGCCGATCACCTCGCGGCCACCGCGCAGCTTGCCCGTCAGCTGGCCTGGCTGAGCGAGCGGGACACCACGGTCGCCGAGCGGCTCGCACCTGTCGTGGCGGAGCTGGCGGCGTCCATTCCCGGCGCTCTCGACGGAGCTGGGCTGGACACCGCGCGCGTGGAGTCCGCCGCGCTGGCCGAGCTTGGTCCGCTGGCGGAGCGAGACGAGCCCTGGCGGCGGGATGCAGCGTCCCGCGCCCGCGCCCAGCTTCCGCGCGAGCAGCAACTGTGGGGTACCACGATCGCGGTCGTCGCTGACGGCGGCGCGTGAGACCAGCCAGATCAGCCAGATTAGCGAGACCAGCGAGACCAGCCATGACACACCACCAGCAGCAGCCGGACCAGGCAGCAGCAAATTTGCTGGCTCGAGTTCGCGGGCAGGCGCCGGACATCCGCGCCAACGTGCGGCGACTGGCCGCCTTCGCGAACGTCCACGCCTGCCCGACCGCTGCGGTCGCCTTTGCCGCGCGGGTGGACACCAACCGTGTCCTGGCCGGAACGAGCATGGAAATGCCGTACGGGCAGTCACCTTTTGCGATTGGCCGCGGCGTTGCGTTCGAGGCGCTGCTGCGCCGGCACGGCCACGCCGAGCTGCGCCGCGTGCTGACCGTAGGCCTGGCGACCGATTTCACGTTCGCGGCGATCGAGAACCTGCGCGAGGGCTATCCGCCGAACCGTGCCGGGCTGCGGATGCGGGCGACGGTCACCCAGACGCGGATGGCGGAGATCGCGGGCCGGCCAGCGGAGCCGGTAGTCCTGGACGGCGCGGTCCTGCAGGCGGACATCGGCGGCCTGCCGGCCTACTTCGAGGCCGACGAGATGGCGATCGGCGTCGGTGGCCAGATCATCGTGGGCGAGAACAAGTCCTGGCCAGTCGTCGACGGCAAGCCAACCGACGAGGATGCGCTGGGTGCTGCCCTCGACCAGGCTGCGACCTACGTACTGCTCGGCCGGCGCACCCTCGAGCACGCTGGCGTGGACCCGGCCCTCATGTCCGACAGCATCGTGCTGGTAACCCCGCGCAACACCGGCCTCGCTCCCTCGCTGCACCGGCAGGATGTCGCAAGCCGGATCCGCCGGATCGAGCGGTTGCTCGGCGCTGTCCCGGATATCCGGGAAACTGCCAAGTCGACGCCAGCGTCGGTCACCTTCGACGTGGTAGCGGACACGACGCGTCCCGAGGGCGTGAGGATGGAGGCGTTCCGGCAGGTAACGGACGAACTCGGGCGGGTGTACGAGCCGGCGAGCTGCCTGACCTCGTGCGGGTTCGCCTGGGCGTGCCGGCAGTGCCTGTTCGCCGCGGGAGATCCCGATCTGGTAGGCGGCGCCGTCGCCAGGGCGTTGCCGGGTATCGCCAGCCTTAGCCGTGTCGCCGAGCTTGGCCAGGGCGCGCCCGCGTCCACCGCGGAAGTGCCGGCCGCCGTGCCGCTGGCGCGGGCCGGGCGGCTGTACGACGAGATCGTCCCGGCCCCGGTCCCGCCCACTGCCCCGCCCACTGCCCCGACCCCGACCCCGACCCCGGACGACACGCCGCGGAGGACGGCGTGAACACCGCGCTGGAGGCCTACTTCGCGGCCCGGATCTACTCCGGCGGCCGGGCGCTGCGGCGCACCACGTTCCGGCACGTGCACCTGGCCGATCCGCCGCTGGCGATCGCGATGTGGCGCCTTGGCGGCGAGCGCTTCCGGGCGGCGGCGCTGGCGTGGGGCCCGCTGGACGGGCCGTTCCAGCTCGCAGTGCCCGGCGAGCCGCGCAACCGCGACCTGTACTTCGCTGCGCTCGAGCCGTTCGCCGTCGACTTGTGCGCCCGGATCCGCCGGGTCGCCGCGTCGCGGGTGGCACGCCAGCGGGGGAGCGTGACCGAGCACATCCCCGCAGATGCGCTGCAGATCGTCGTGCCGAACAAGACGACCGTGAACGCGCTGGGTCTGCTGGGCCGCTACCTTGCCTATCTGTCGGACCGCGGCGGCGTCGCGCCGCACCCGGCCCTGATCGAAGCGGGCAAGCACCTCAGGTTCTATGCACGGAACGCGCGCGTGCCCGGCCAGGCCCTGCTCGTCCCACTGGACAGGCTGGTCGCCGATCACTGGGCCACCCTGCTGTCCCCGTTCGAGCAGGCGAACCTCGCCGCCCTGGACGCGCAGATCGAGCCGGGACCCGGCCGCCACCCGTTCGCGGCATCGGCCGCCGCGGAGGCAGCCGCGCGCATCGGGCCCGAGCCCACCGAAGACATCGACCGGGTCACCGGCTCGCTGCTGTCGGAGTTCAACGCGCACCGCGGCACCAGCACTGACCCGACGGTCACCGAGCCGCTGGCCGGACCGCTGCGCGAGCACTACCGCGACCTGATCGAGCCGGTCTGGCAGCTCATGAACCGCGTGGTCGCACGCGAACTGCAGCTGACCGCGGCGCCGTCGGTCTACCGGCGGTTCGAGTCCGACCGGGCGGCGTTCGGGCGACATGTCGACTGGGTCGTCAACCAGGGCGGGCACTACCGGACGACCGACACGCCGCGGCAGGCGGCGATCACCCTTCGCAGGCTCGAGGACAGCCTCGCTCGCTACGAGGCGGACCAGGCCGTGGAAGACCCTGCCTGCATGATCGGCCACCTGCTGGACGGCGACGCGGTCCGCGGCACGGTGGCCTCGCTCACGGAGACCAAGGTCGTCGTCAACGTCAGGCGGGTGCCCCGAGCCGTCATCGCGCTGGACAGCCCTGACCCGGTGACGCTGCCGGCCGGAAAGGAGCTGTGGTGGACCGCCACGGCCAGCGGCGAGCCCTGGGAAGTCCAGTCCCTGCAGCACACCAGCACCGGGTCGAGGGTCTTCCTCATCCTGACCGCCCGGCCGACTCCCGCGCGACTGCCCGCCGTGGGCGACGTCATCACCCTGTCCACGCTCTGCACCGGGCACTCGCACCCGTGGCCGATGCCTCCGGCGGACCCGCCGTGGACACACCGGCCGGACACCCCGCTGACCGAGCCGGAGCCGATCGACTCCGGCGACTCCGAGCAGCCTGCCGCCCCGGTGGACGCTGCCGCGGCTGAGGACCCGGGGAGGTACACGTGACCGCCGACCCGGCCCCCGTCGCCGACCCTCTCGACCAGCCGGTCATCGCCGCCGCCGCCGCGGCCGAGCAGACCATGCGGGCCGACCTGATGCGGCTGGTCGGCCAGGAGGCAGCAGTGGTGGCGGCGGCGCCGGCCGGCGCGGGCAAGAGTCACTTCGTCGCCACGACCGTGGGGCAACTGCGGGCCGCGGGCCTTCGGGTGGCGCTGGCCGCTCCCACGAACGACCAGGTGCAGAGCCTGGTCGAGCGGGTGAAGCAGCTCCACCCCGACCTCCCCGTTGCGTTCGTGCACGCTCATGGCCGCGAACTGCCGCCCGACATCGCGGCCCTGCCTGGCGTGACCCAGCCAGCTGCCGCGGACGCCCAGCGTCGGCAGGACCCGCTCGTGATCGCCACCATCGACAAGCTCGCCGACGCGTTCCTGCGCAACGACCTCGGCGGATTCGACGTCCTGGTGATCGACGAGGCCTACCAGGCCGACGCCGCCCGGTACTACACAGCCGCGGCCGTCGCCCCCACCCACCTGCTCGTCGGAGACACGGGTCAGCTCGACCCGTTCTCGCCGCTCGACGACGCCACCTACTGGCGCGGCGGGCCCGAGGATCCGCTGCAGACCGCAGTCGGCGTCCTGCTCCGCAACCACCCCGGCACGCCCGTTCACCAGATCCCGATCACCTGGCGGCTGGAGCCGCGTGCCGTGCCGGTCGCCCGCTGCTTCTACCCCGGGCACGAGTTCAGCGCGGCGGTCCGGCCCGGCGTGCGCGAGCTCCGGCTCACCCGGCCAGGGCCCGGAAGCCAGCCGCTTGCTCCCATCGACGCCGCGCTCGACAGGGCCGCGCGCCACGGCTGGGCCCACGTCACGCTGCCCGGCGCCCCGGTGCTGACTGCGGACCCGGCGACCGCTGTGTTCATCCGCGAGCTCGTGCACCGGCTGCTTGCCCGCAGCGCGCAGGTGACCTGCGAGAACCGCCCGCACCTGACCAGCCTGGAGGCGTCACAGATCGCCGTCGGCGTGTCACACAACGACCAGAAGGACCTCCTGCGCGCGTTCCTGGACAGTTACGGGCTGTCGGCGGTGCGGGTCGACACCGCTAACCGCCTCCAGGGCCTCACCTTCGAGGTCGTCGTGGCCTGGCACCCGCTCGCGGGCGCGACCCTCACCGACGCTTTCCACCTGGACCCCGGTCGGCTCTGCGTGCTGCTCACCCGCCACCGGCAGGCCTGCATCGTCGTCGGCCGCGACACCGACCGAACCCTGCTCGAGGGAGTCCCCCCGGCCACGCCGGGTTTCCTCGGCTGGGACCCCGACCCCATCCTCGACGGCTGGGACGCCCACGAGGGCGTGTTCCGGCTCCTCGAGCCGCACGTGATTCAGGCATGATCGCGTTCTGCAAAACCTCGGCGCAGGAGCGCCATCCGCGCCATAGCGGGAACGGGCTCGCCGGTGGCTGGCCCGCGTGGTAAGCACCTCAGCGTTCGGTCTCTTCGCGTGCTCTCTTCAGGACAACCAAACCGTGTTAGTAGTCCGGTTCGTGAGGAGTCGTTATGAGCTTGGGCCGCGCCTTGCATGCAAAGGAAGGGCCGGCTGCGGAGCAGGCGAAGGCAGCCAGACGCGCCGCGAGGCTGGCAGCGATGCCGCCTCGACGTGCCTGGAGGCGCATGACGGCCGAGGAACGCCTGCTGAAGACAGCGGAGGCCGAGCTCGCGGTCTACGGCACGATTATCTCCCCGGACGCCAGCTCGGCGTACGAGGCGCGGACAGCGCAGCGAGCGACCGCCGAGGCGCCGGATGAGGCCCTGGCTCCGCGAGGGACCGCCTTGCGGCGCCCGGCAGATGACCAGCCAGCATCGCACCCGGTCCGTCAGAGTGCCTCGCCGGGCCAGGCGGAGCCTGGCGACGAGGATCACGAGCAGCTGACGGGCCCGCCCGTCGGCATGGCGTTCCGGCACATCGACATGGTCATTACGGTCCTGGAGGCCCGGAGCACTTTTACCATTCCGAAGAAGCAGTACGGCCGGCGGCAGCCTGAGGACCTTCTCGCGGGGGATGGCGCCAAGTTTGTTGCCGTCAGGACCGAGGTCTTGAATGATGCGGCGCGGAGCATCTGCCTCACCTGTTCCCGCCCGATTCAGACGTATGTGTTTGATGATCGCCGCCGGCGATTCGACTCGATTGGCAGGCTGTACCAGATCGCGGGAAACCCAGAATGCGGCGACTATCTGCAGCCTGGCTTCACCAGCCAGATGACCTGGGTCTATCGCGTACCGCTTCAGGCCAGCGCCGTCGCGTTCGAGTTCGAGGACGTATCGGACTTCACTCGGGACCCTACGGTGGCACCGACCAGAATCCCGCTTGTCATAGCTGACCCGTAACGCGTGACCATGCTTGACAAAGGGGTTCCCGAGCGCGATGAAGAACGATGATCCGTGCCGAGGACGCCTTCGAGAGAGACGAGCCGGCGGCACAGAAGTAACCCGGCACCCTGTCAGCCCTCGCTCGAGGGCCAGGCCAGAGCAGCCGGCGGGTGGCACAGGTGGAGCACGGGCCACGACAGAATGGCTGGTATTCGAATAAGGCGGATCATCTTGGAGGCGCGAAAGCCTCGCTGACCAGCACAAACACTCGTGGGCGGTACTGGGATTGAACCAGTGGCCTCTTCCGTGTCAGGGAAGCGCTCTCCCGCTGAGCTAACCGCCCGTCGAGGCGGAAGCGGGAATCGAACCCGCGTACAGGGCTTTGCAGGCCCTTGCCTAAGCCACTCGGCCATTCCGCCACAGGCCGACCCCGCTGGGGGACCGGGCCGGTGCCGAAGAGCCGAGCGGACCGTCGGCACGCGAGACGACTTCCGGCACCTCGGAGCGGACGACGGGATTCGAACCCGCGACCCTCACCTTGGCAAGGTGATGCTCTACCAACTGAGCCACGTCCGCGTGCGACCCGGCTCGCGTCCACGCGGCAGCCGCACCGGGTGCGTTCAGAAACTGTAGCCGATCCTGACCGGCGGGCAAACTCGCATACCCGCAGAAGCCGCGCGGCCAGCCTCCAGGGAGGCTGGCGGCCGACGCCGAGCCTAGCCCAGACCCGGCCCCGGCGGCCCAGCCGCAGGCTCGACGCGCCGCCAGGGTCCCTGGCCTGCCCCGGACGGCGACTTTGCGCTAGCGTCAGGCCGTGCCTGTTTGGATAAACGGGGACCTGCTCCCCGACAGTGAGGCCAGGATCTCGGTCTTCGACCACGGACTGGTGGTCGGCGACGGCGCGTTCGAGACGATCAAGGTCACGGCCGGCC
>JASHQA010000216.1 GCA_030037785.1 Streptosporangiaceae bacterium | reverse complement strand
GCTTACCGTCGGTGCGCTGACTGGATCATCGCGCGACAAGAGCGCGACGGCTGCTGGGGCGGCATCCAGCCGCCCTGGGTGTACTCGCTGCTCGCGCTGCACCTGCTCGGCTACGGGCTCGACCATCCCGTCATCGTGCGCGGGCTCGAGGGCCTGCAGCGGTTCACGATCATCGAGGACGCGCCCGAGGGCAAGATGCGCCGCCTCGAAGCCTGCCAGTCGCCGGTCTGGGACACGGTGCTGGCCATGGTGGCGCTGGCGGATGCCGAACTGCCAGCCGATCACCCGGCGCTGCAGGCGGCGGCGCGCTGGGTACTGGCCGAGGAAATCCGCGGGCCTGGTGACTGGCAGGTGCAGCGTCCTGGTCTGGCGCCGGGCGGCTGGGCGTTCGAATTCGACAACGACGGCTACCCGGACATAGACGACACGGCCGAAGTCGTGCTGGCGCTCGGCCGGGTCGAGCAGCCTGACGACGCGATGGCTGCCGCGGCAGGCGCCGCAGCAGCCAGGGCGCTGACCTGGCTCACCGGCATGCAGTCGCGCGACGGTGGCTGGGGCGCGTTCGACGCCGACAACACGTCGAAACTGGTCAGGAAGCTGCCGTTCTGTGACTTCGGCGAGGTCATCGACCCTCCGTCCGCTG
Organism: Streptosporangiaceae bacterium; assembly: GCA_030037785.1. Classification (GTDB taxonomy): domain Bacteria; phylum Actinomycetota; class Actinomycetes; order Streptosporangiales; family Streptosporangiaceae; genus JAJYUU01. Next base: position 6,732 of record JASHQA010000216.1, on the reverse strand, counting down.
ACGTCACCGCGCACACCGTGGAAGCGCTCGCGGCCGCTGGCCTCGGGGCGAGCCGCGCGGCACGCCGCGGCGTGGCCTGGCTGCTGCGCAACCAGGAGCCGGACGGATCATGGTTCGGTCGCTGGGGCGCGAACTACATCTATGGCACCGGCGCTGTCGTGCCCGCGCTGATCGCCGCTGGCGTGCTGCCTGCCAAGCCGTGCATCAGGCGGGCAGTGAGCTGGCTGGTCGCGCACCAGAACCCGGACGGCGGCTGGGGTGAGGATCTGCGCTCGTACACCGATCCCGGCTGGGCGGGCCGCGGCACCTCGACGGCCTCGCAGACCGCCTGGGCGCTGCTGGCGCTTCTCGCGGCCGGCGGCGCGGACGCCACGGCCGCCGCCGAGCGCGGGGTCGCCTGGCTGGTTGAGGCCCAGCGGCCGGACGGGACCTGGGACGAGCCACAGTTCACCGGCACGGGCTTCCCCGGTGACTTTTACATCAACTACCACCTGTACCGGCTTGTCTTTCCGGTGAGCGCGCTCGGCCGCTACCTGGGCGGCAGCCGATGACCACGCTGACGGTGTGCGCGCCACTCCGGGTGGAGGCACGCGCCCTGCGCCGCGGGCTCGCCGACGCCGCTGGGTCGGCCGGGCGAGCCGGAGCGGACCAGGTGCGCGTCGTCCGGACCGGCTACGGGCCGACCAGGGCGGCTGCCGCCGCGGCCAGCCTCGCCGGCTTGGCGCCGCACGCGCTCGCGGTGGGCGGGGTGGCCGGCGCGCTGACCGGGGACCTGCGCGTCGGTGACCTTGTGGTCGCCACCGAGGTGACCTACCGCGGCACGACGGTGCGCTGTCCCTCGGCGCCGCTGCTGGCGGGTGAGTTGCGCCGGGCCGGGCTGCGTGCCAGCGTCGGCCCCATCGCCACCGTCGACCACCTGGTGCGCACCGGGCAGCACGCGGCCGCCGCTACGGCCGGGGCGATCGCGGTCGACATGGAGTCCGCGCCGTTGCTCGGCGGCGGGGCTGGCCAGCCCGTCGTGGTGCTGCGGGCCATCTCCGACACGCCAGGCCGGCCCGTTGTCAGCCCTGGCATCGTCACCGGCGGTCTGGCCGCGCTCCGGTCGCTGCGCCAGGCCGCGCCCGCGCTGGCGCGCTGGGCCGCAGCCGTCGGGCCGCGCCGGGTGCTGCTGGCCAGCCCGCGGTCGTTCTGCGCGGGCGTGGAACGCGCCATCGAGATCGTCGAACTGGCACTCGAGCAGCGCGGCGCGCCCGTGTACGTGCGCAAGCAGATCGTGCACAACGCGACCGTGGTTGCCGACCTCGAGCGACGCGGGGCGATCTTCGTCGACGAGCTGACCGAGGTGCCGGACGGGGCGAGTGTGGTGTTCTCCGCGCACGGCGTCGCTCCTGAGGTCCGGCAGGAGGCGGCGCGGCGCGGGCTCGACGCGGTCGACGCGACCTGCCCGCTGGTCGCCAAGGTGCACGCCGAGGCCCGCCGGTACGCTGCGGACGGCTATCTGGTCGCGCTCATCGGGCACGCGGGCCATGAGGAGGTCGAGGGCACGCTGGGCGAGGCCCCCGGCTCGATGGCCCTGATTGAGCGCCCCGCTGACGTTGCTCGCCTCGCCCCGGCGGACCCGGCCAAAGTGGCGTATCTGATGCAGACGACGCTCGCCACCGACGAGGCAGGCGCCATGGTCGACGCGATCACCGCGCGCTTCCCCGCCGCGACGGGGCCGGGCAGCGACGACATCTGCTACGCCACGACCAACAGGCAGGCGGCGGTCCGCTCGATCGCGGCCCGGTGCGATGTGGTGCTGGTGGCCGGATCGGCCAACTCGTCTAACTCGGTGCGCCTGGTCGAGACGGCCGTCCGGGCCGGCGCGGCGGCCTACCTGGTGGACCGCGCCGAGGACATCGAGCTCGGCTGGCTGGCGGGCGCGGCGACGGTAGGGATAACCGCGGGAGCGTCGGCGCCGCCCGCGATCGTCGAGGAGATCGTGGCCGCCCTCGGCGGACTAGGCGAGGTCACGACCGAGGAGGTGGCCGTGGCCACCGAATCGGTGCAGTTCGGGCTCCCTAAGGAGCTGCGCCGGCAGGCGACCAGCTCGGCAGAGAGCTGACGGCAGATAACAGGGACACACTGATAAGAAAGACGGTGCCATCGTGAGCATGCCACTGCGCCAGAGCCTGCGGGTCGGGTCGTACCTGCTGGGTCAGAAGCTGCGGGGCAATAAGAAGTTCCCGCTGATCGTCGAGCTGGAACCGCTGTTTGCCTGCAACCTCAAGTGCGCGGGCTGCGGCAAGATCCAGCAGCCGGCCAGCGTGCTCAAGCAGCGGATGCCGGTCGAGCAGGCGCTCGGGGCGATCGAGGAGTGCGGTGCGCCCATGGTGTCGATCGCCGGCGGCGAGCCCCTCATGCACCCGCAGATCGACGTGCTCGTGACCGAGCTGGTGAACCGGAAGAAGTTCGTGTTCCTGTGCACCAACGCGCTGTTGATGCCCAAGAAGCTGGACAAGTTCACCCCGTCGCCGTACTTCGCCTTCGTCGTGCACATCGACGGCCTGCGCGAGCGGCACGACGAGTCGGTGTGCAAGGAAGGCGTGTTCGACGAAGCGGTCGCGGCCATCAAGGAGGCCAAGCGGCGCGGATTCACGGTCAACACCAACACGACCTTCTTCAACACCGACACGCCCCAGACGGTGATCGACGTGCTCAACTACCTCAACGACGACGTGCAGATCGACAACATGCAGATCTCGCCGGCCTACGCCTATGAGAAAGCTCCCGACCAGGAGCACTTCCTCGGCGTAACCGAGACCAGGGAGCTGTTCCGCAAGGCTTTCGACGGCGGGAATCGCCGCCGCTGGCGGCTGAATCACTCGCCGCTGTTCCTGGACTTCCTGGAGGGCAAGGTCGACTTCGGCTGCACCGCCTGGGGCATCCCGTCCTACTCGCTGCTGGGCTGGCAGAAGCCCTGCTACCTGATGGCGGACGGCTACACCAAGACGTACAAGGAGCTGATCGAGACCACCGACTGGGACGCCTACGGGCGCGGCAGGGACCCGCGGTGTGCCAACTGCATGGCACACTGCGGCTACGAGCCCACCGCCGTGCTCGCCACGATGGCGTCCCTGCGCGAATCGATCCGCGCGCTACGCGGGTAGCAGCCGCTGTGGCCGGGCCCGCGGTGCTGATCGGGGCGTGCCCGGCTGCCTTGCTGCGGCGCGGTCAGCCAGCGTGAGCCCGCAGGAACTCCAGTGTCCGCTGATTGAATTCGGCAGTGACCTCGTAGATCGGCGCGTGCGAGGCGCCGGGGAACACGATGAGCTCCGCACCGGCGATCGCGTCGGTCAGCGGCCCGGCGAACCGGGTCGACGTGCACAGGTCGCGCTCGCCGAAGGTGACCAGCGTTGGCGCCTGGATCGAGCCGAGTGCCGCGCGCGCGTCGTGCGCGAGCACGGCCGCGGACTGCCGCAGGAACGCGTCGACCGGCGGCATTGGCCTGCTCCGGACGAAGTCCGCCAGCGAGTCGATGTACTCCGGCCGGGCCGCGTACAGCTCCGGGGTGAAGCACCACGGAAAGATCCCGGCGATCACCATGTCAGTGACGCTGTCGAGTCCGCTGGCCATGATCCGCCAGGTCTCGACCACGGTCCGCAGGAACGGGTCGGTGGCGTCCCAGGCGCTGTGCAGGGACAGCGACTTGACCCGTGCGGGATGCCGGGCGGCAAGGTGCATTCCCGCCGCGGCGCCGAGCGACAAACCGGAAACATGCGCGCTGTCGATGCCCGCTGCCTGCATGAACCCGGCGATGTCGTCGGCGATCTGCTCGGTCGAGTAGTCCCCGTCGGGCTTGCCGGACAGCCCCGCGCCGCGCAGGTCGACGGTGAAGCAGGTGAACTCCTTGGCGTAGTCCGCGACCTGGAACGCGTAGCACGCCTGGTCGGCGGCGAGGTATGGGATGAGCACCAGCGGCTCACCGTCGCCCTGCACCTCGTAGTAGACATCGATGCCGTTCGCCTGCACGACGGGCATGCTGAACCCCCCTCTGAGCGCTTGGGCCGGCCAGTCGGACGGCCACATCCGATGGTGCCCGGTCCGGCCGGAATGCGCTAGCCTCGGTCGGCACCAGCCGGAAGCGACCCCGTTCCGGACTACTGGTGGTAACTGGACAAGAACGCAGCGATCCGTCCGATCGCGTCGTCTAGCACCGGGACGCTGGCCAGGAACACCAGCCGCAGATGGTCGGTGGTGGGCAGGTTGAACCCGCTGCCGTGGGACAGCAGTACGTGCTGCTGCTCCAGCAGGTCGATCATCATCTGCTCGTCATCGGCGATCGGGTAAGTCTCCGGATCCAGCCGGGGGAACAGGTACAGCGCTCCGGCCGGCCGGTAGCAGCTGACGCCGGGGATCGCCGTCATGGCCTGCCAGGCGTGGTCGCGCTGGTCGCGCAGCCGGCCGCCTGGCTGCAGCAGGTGCGTGATGTCCACCCGGCCGCCGAGCGCGGGCTCGATGGCGTGCTGCGCGGGTACGTTCGGACAGAGCCGCATGTTGGCGAGCAACTCCAGCCCGTCCAGATAGTCGGCCGCATCCGCGCGCGGCCCGGACACCACCAGCCAGCCGGACCGGAAGCCCGCGAGCCGGTAGGTCTTCGACAGTCCGCCGAGCGTGAGGACGAGCAAGTCCGGCGCCAGCGCGGCGGCCGGGCAGTGCACCGCGCCGTCATAGCAGATCTGGTCGTAGATCTCGTCGGTGAGGATCATCAGCCGGTTCCTGCGGGCGATGTCGAGCATGCCGAGCAGGACTTCGCGAGAGTAGACCGCCCCGGTCGGGTTGTTCGGGTTGATGATCACCAGCGCCCTCGTTCGCGCGCTGACGCGGCTAGCCAGGTGCGCCAGGTCTGGCTGCCAGCCGGCCTGCTCATCGCACCGGTAGTGCACCGCGCGACCACCGCAGAGGTTGATCGCGCCGGTCCACAGCGGGTAGTCGGGGCTCGGCACCAGCACCTCGTCGCCAGGGTCGAGCAGCGCCTGCAGCGACATCACGATCAACTCGGACACGCCGTTACCGAGGTAGACGTCGTCGGCAGTGACGTCCGGGACGCCGCGCCGGTCGAAGTACTGTGCGACGGCCTGCCGGGCGGGCTGGATGCCGCGGGCGTCGCTGTAGCCCTGCGCGTCCGCGATGTGCTTGACAACGTCGTTGAGCACGTCCTCGGGAGCGTCGAGACCGAACGGAGCCGGGTTACCGAGGTTGAGCTTGATGATCTCGTGTCCGGCGGCCTCGAGCTGGCGAGCTCGGCGCAGGACCGGCCCGCGGATGTCGTACCTGACGTTGCTGAGCCTGCCTGCCTGGGCAACCTGCACCGCGAGATCCCTCCGATCCGCTCCGTTCGGGCCGGCGACCGCGTCCTGGCCCGCACAAGCGCGTCCCTGGCCATCGGCAATGGTCGCCGGTGCCAGGGGCGCGAACTCTGCTGAAAACCCTACCGTGCGGCCGGCCCGCGGCGCGCTGTGAGGGACGCCGGTCGCCGCGCGACCGGCGCGCGGGTCGCGGCGGGGTCAGCGCGCGGACAGGACGTCGGCGATCTTGGCCGCAGCCGCCGAGGGCTCGCTCGTGTCGTGCAGCAGCTCACCCCAGGACCACCGGTAGTACCAGTGCAGGCGGCCGTCATCGTCGGTGCCTGGCACGCAGTCGATGCTCTCGGCCAGCATGGAGGCACCCGGCATGAACACGTGCAGCGCCGCCGGATACGAGGTCTTTACCGTCGCGTGAAAGCCCTCGGTGTCAAGCGCGGTGGCGAGCCGGTGCAGATGATAGCTGCGCGCATGGTCTCGGCTTCCGGGCTGCATATCACCTGCTTTGGGGGTAGGCACATTGTCCTCGCCGGAAACCAGGTGTTGTCAAGACCCGAAGCCGTGCCAGGCGGCGTTGGTCAGCGTCCGCCGGTCCGGTAGCCGGAGTAGTCCTGGTAGCCGTCCTGACCGTAGCCGAGCTCGGATCCGTCGAATCCGCGCTGCTCGTACTGCCTGCCTGGCGCCGGTGCGGCGTAGCCGACCAGACCGCTCGCTTCGCTGTCGGGGTACACCGGGTCGTCGTAGCGCAGGCTGCTGTAGTCGATCTCGGTGTATCCGCGCGCCGTTGAGCCGTTGTGGGCGTGGCGGCCCGTTGCCGGGGCGGCTGCGTCGAGACCGGCCGCGGGCAGGTAGCCGTCTGCGGCCACCGCTGGGTAATAGCCGTTGCCCGCGGGCATCTCCGGTGTGGGGTAGCCCGGATAGTCCGCACCGGCGTGGCTCGCGGCCGCGGGGTCGGGGTAGCCGGGCTGCTGATACGCCGATGGCGCGCTGAGATAGCTGCCGTAGGGGTTGGCAGCCGGGGATGCCGACGGAGTACGGGGTGACGACACGAGCGGATCCTGCCCGGCAGGCTGCGGCGCGGGCGACTGAACGGGATAGCCATCCGGCCGGCTGATGTGATCCGGACCGGCCGGGTACCGGCTCGCATCCTGGATGCCGGGCTGGCTGGCCGACCGCCGGGTTCGGTACGAGCGGCTGTCCGCTGCGTTGATCGCGGGGAAGGACGGGCTCGTCAGCGGGTCGTCGTCGGCGGGCCCGCCGGGCATCGCGCCGTGCCCGTTTCCGGGCGGAGGCTGGGCAGCCGGAACGTGCTGTCGCTGGGGCGGCGCGGAGCGCGGGCCGGCCGCAGGCCGCTGGGCAGCGGCCGGGCGGGGCGGGGCGCTCGGCCGCT